>JBAVKA010000586.1:0-3906 GCA_049688075.1 Gammaproteobacteria bacterium | reverse complement strand
AGGCAGACGAGTATATTGGCAATACTGCTGTACGTCTCTGAGCTCATTAGCTGAATTGCCAGGTGAAGCAGGATTCCTGAATTGATTATGGATTTTGATGCCAATGGTTAAAGTGTGCCGATGACGGATTCGTCCTCGCACAGCGTATAGGTGCGTGGCACCGGCACGTCGGTCTGCCCCAGCGCGATGATGACGCGGTGTTCGCGATCCACGGCGTGGGCCGATTTCAACAACTCGCCAGGCGGCTTGCGACACATGATATAGCGCTTGCTACCGGCATTCAGCATATGGGTCGGGTCCGACTGGCTACCCTTGAACTTCGAGACTTCAAGCGTGCCGAAGAAGCCCTCGACATCGTCCTGCATATATTCTTGCTGGCGGCCCACCTCGAAGCGGTGCTGATCGCGCACCTCCTGGGGGGCGGTGAATTCCTTCGCGTGGCCGACGGCCATTGATTCCTCTTGACCCGGGTTTCTTCAGTATGCCGGTCTTGTAGCGCAATCGATGGGAACGCATAAGCCAGTTGCCGAGAAGGCCTCTCTTTGCGCAGGCTTTTGTGAGTTTCTGCGGACTGACGCCTAGATCGCCCAGTTCGCAGACCAACGCGAAAGAGCGTCAAGAAGTTGGTAGACGTCATCCGCAGCAAACCAAGACAGCGTCTTGTACCACATGACCATGGCCAGAGAGGCCATACTTGCAATCAGGGTGGCTGCGGACAGACCCGCAAAAATGTATCGGCGCCTCGGGTATCGGGACCGTCGGATCACTGCGACCATGCCCGGCAGGGCCAGAACCGTCGTGAGCAATAGGACAGGAAACAACTCGATTCTATAGCGAAAAGTGACCGTCTGATACGCTGAGATAAAAAGCGCGATCACAACGAGACCGACCAATAGGATCGGTACGCCCGCATTCCTCATATACGCTGCCGCACTACGCCTGATACTCGGAAGGGTAAAACACACAAAGCCAATGATCCAAGGCAACCAGATCGCCAGGATCGGTGCATGGGGGTGCTCCACCGGAACCAGCTTTGCCCCGAACAGCGCCGTCAGGAAGCGGTGAAGACCCGTCGAGCCCGTCAGATAGAGAACCAAATTGGCGGGGACGCGCTTGATGTTGAAATTTCCGTCTGTCTGGATCGCCGCAAAACGCTCTTCCAAACCTTCTTCCAGACCTTCGGTCTGGACCGCATAGTGGTCCCATGGCACGACAGCAAACGGATCACCCCATCGGAACCAGTTGACCGCAAGATAGGCGACACCGAACAGCAGTAGGATCAGGATCGGAACCGCCAGGGGCGCGAGCGGTTCGAAAAACCGCCCCCCCCGGTCCTCCCTCGCCCACCACCCAAGCCCGTTGAAACCGGGTCCAGTAGGCGATGGCGCAATAGGCTACAACGCAGGCGTATAAGGCGATTGCAATATGCGGCCGAGCATGCACCGCAATGCCGGCCAATATGGCAAGCAGAATCAGCGGATAGCGCTCTATAGGCGTGTCGTCCGCCGCACACCGCAGGACAACAGCCATGAATGCCAGGGTGAGAAGATAGGCGACCGCAATGGGCTCGTGGTAAACAGTGGCATTTGCCGACAGCAGAACCGAGGGCGATGCAAACCAAATCATGACGACCAGCAAGAACATCATCAGCCGCAGGCCGGTGGATGGCGGGCTTGTCTGCAGACCCCGGCATATGCGTAAAGTCATGCCTTGTGCGATCAGAGCACTCGCAGTGGCAAGTGCCCAGACAATCGGCCTGCTGACCTGAACCGTCTCTAGGTCTGCGAAGGGAAGAAATGGCAGTCGCAGAAGAGCCGGTGCTATACCGAAATAAGTATAGGCTTTGCCATCGACATAAAACCCCTCGACCCCGATATGCGCCGCCTCAATATCGAAGCGACCCCGCAGAAGCTTCAGTAGCATGTCGTTGTAAACAAAACCATAGGCCTCATGGGCAAAGAAATTGAAGGTGCCGTTGGTGATTAGAAAGGCGTAATAGAGCATCCCCAGCACGGCAGTAAAAGGCAGTATGAAACGGTCAATACGGGATTTTGGGAACATACAAGATTCAATTGTAATCAATTATATGTAAAAGGGTTTCTTCATCTTTTTGGCAAACTGCTCTCGAGCGACACTCAGTCGATGTCTCGGTGAACACTCCACCGGCTGAAGCCGGATCGATCAGTCATTCTGCCGATTACCGTCATACAACGGTAAAATCATCGTCCTGGCTCCGGCGGCTGCTGATTCTTGATGTATTCCTTCCAGGCCTCATCCGTCACATTCCCACTCGATGCCACCCAGTATCCCCCGGCCCACAAATATTGACCCCAGTACTGCGTCCTCAATGCCTAATACTCCGACAACATCCTATGCGAGCTCTTCCATTTCAGATACTGCACCGCCGGGGATACCGATAACTGTGGTGGAATACCAATCAGCATATCAACATGGTCACCATAGATTGATCCTGCATAGATAATCATCTCCTTGCTCATCGTGATCTCTCAATAACAACTCACGGCAATGCGGCCAGACTTCTCCACTAAACCGCACCGGGAATTCCGTAGACACGTTTGTTTGAGTCAGGCCGCCATGGCCGACTCTTCCCGTTGGCGATAATATGCCTGTTCCAAATTCGCCGGTGGGATGTTGCCGATCGGCTCCAGTAACCAACGGTGATTGAACCAGTCAACCCACTCCAGGGTGGCATACTCGACGGCATCGATGTTCCTCCACGGACAGCCGCGGCGATCACCTCTATTTTATGTTACAGGTCGATGATCGTCTCGGCTAGGGGGAGCCTTATTCAATATGAAATGAGTCTGAAGGGAGGATGGTATTTCTAACATGAGATGAGTCTGAAACCAGAAGGAGATCTGTTCATGATGGGGGGATGAAAACCATCATGAAACTCGAAGACTTAACGACCATTGATCAACTTGTAGATTTCCTGTCAGGCACCCAGGCGGTCGCCTTTTCGGTCATCAGTGACAAGGACGCCTGCTACCGCTGGATTCAGGGGGAGTCGGTTAAATTCCGGTATCTGACGCTGTCACGTCAAGCAAAAGGGGTGGTGATTCGCTTCCTGATGAAGATCAGCGGTTACTCCCGTCAGCAGCTCACCCGACTGATTACCCAGTACTGCAAAACAGGCCGGCTCCAGCGCCGCCAGCGGACCGTGTCCGGGTTTAAACAAATACTAATGTGATGTAACGAATAAGCTATACATTTGAGAGTGCGAGGCGAGCGCGATTTATCTTTGCCATAATCTCGTCTACTGGTTTTGTCCACACAAAAGGTTTGGGGTTTTCATTATGATTTTCGATAAAGTGCATGATTTTTTCCTCCAGGTCTGCCACTGAACAAAACACGCCTCGGCGAATCTGCTTTTCCGTTATCAATCCAAAGAATCGCTCCACCAGGTTTAACCATGAAGAACTCGTCGGTATGAAGTGCAGCGTGACACGCGTATTCCGTTTGAGCCAATTTTTTACATTCTCATGCTTATGAGTAGAGTAGTTATCCACGATGACGTGAAGCGCCTTGTCCTTTGGTGTTTGTTTTTCCACGCTCTTTAAGAAACCAAGAAACTCCTGATGCCTGTGTCGCTGTGTGCACTCACCAATGACTTTCCCCGTCAATACATCAAGTGCCGCAAATAAGGTACTGGTACCATGACGTTTGTAATCATGCGTCATTGTTTCCGATCGCCCCTTTTTTAAGGGCAAACCAGGTTGAGTGCGATCCAGTGCCTGGATTGAGCTCTTCTCATCGACGCAGAAAATAACCGCATTATCGGGTGGGCTAAGGTAGAGACCCACCACATCTTCCAGCTTCTCTGCAAAATGTGGATCATTGCTTATCTTGAACTGACTGATCAGATGTGGCTTGAAGCCACATTCT
>JBAVKA010000585.1:0-4240 GCA_049688075.1 Gammaproteobacteria bacterium | reverse complement strand
AAAAAAATAGCAATATCTCCGCAATAGCAATATCTCCGCGTTTCGATCTGTACCTAAAAAAAAATTATGCCACCCCACCCTCACCCGGAGCGCCGAGTCGGACAGCCCGCTATGGGATGCACCAGGGGATCCCGATCCCTTGATCCGAATGCCATAACGCTATGATTTCAGAGAGAGATGGTGGGCCCGCCAGGATTCGAACCTGGGATCAATTTAAATTCTCAGTGGCTATACTTCAACCATTGGCCGGTTCAGACGGCGGTCTGAGTTCATAGAAATACGTATTCCACGCAGAGTCAATCGATAAGCATTACGTAAGAGGTGGTTGTGTATGACAACTGCATAAACAGGAGAGATGCCATGAAAAGTACCGAAGTTACTGAAAGACTTCTGGCCGCCAAGAAACTCAAAGGCTTGAGCTTCTCGGACCTTGAGAAGACCATCGGTCGTGATGAAGTCTGGATTGCGGCTCTATTTTATCGTCAAGCAAGCGCGTCTGAAGAGGAAGCGAAAAAATTAGCGTCCGTTCTGGATCTTGGGGCGGATGTTACCGGGGCACTGACCGAGTGCCCCAAGAAAGGATTGGGTCCCGTTGTGCCGACTGACCCTCTCATTTATCGCTTCTATGAAATCATGCAGGTTTACGGAATGCCGTTGAAGGCCGTGATCCATGAGAAATTCGGTGATGGAATTATGAGTGCAATCGATTTCACCCTGGATGTGGATAAAGAGCAGGATCCAAAAGGAGATCGGGTACGAATCACCATGTCTGGAAAGTTTTTACCCTATAAGAAGTGGTAGAGCGTCCGGTTTGTACGCTGTTGCTATGCTATTCAGTGACATCACTACTCTTTCACGGATTGGGCCGGCGTGCCAGAAACTCGCAATGACCACCTTATTTCTCGACCGCCAGACCGAAGCATTGGACACAACGTTGCAGCGCAACTCCTGCCGGAAGCGGACAAACGTAGGATCCTGACGATATGCGCCTGAAAACATTCGGCCCGGCCATTGCTATCACCCTCATCGGTTTTCTCGTTGCCTGGCAGTTCGTCAATCCGGCGCCACCACACACGATCACCATTGCGACCGGTCAGGCGGACGGTGCCTATTACCTGTTTGCCGAACGCTACAGGGAGATACTGGCGGAAGATGCGGTATCCCTGGAGATCCGCAGGACGGCCGGGGCCCTGGAGAACCTTCGGTTGCTGGAGGCCGGTGAAGTCGACCTGGCATTTTTCCAGGGAGGCTTGGGCATCAGTGCCGCTGACGGCGGTATCACCGCCCTGGGAAGCCTGTATTTCGAGCCGCTGTGGGTATTCTATCGTTACCCGGAGGTGGCGCGCAGACTGACGGATTTTCAGGGCAGGCGCCTGGCAACGGGAGCGACGGGCAGCGGCACCCGCGCCCTGGCACTTGCCCTGCTGGCAGACAACCGCATCGATAGTCCTGCAGGCAGCTTACAGGCACTGGGCGGCAAAGCGGCCGTGCAGGCACTGCGTCAGGATACTGCGGATGCCGCCTTTTTCGTTGCATCTCCCCGTTCGCCGCTGATTCAGGATCTGCTGCACGACGGAACGATGCGCCTGATGTCATTCACCCGCGCCGCGGCGTATACCGACCGAAATCATGCACTCGCTGCCGTTATCCTGCCTGAAGGCGTCATCGACCTGCAGGCAAACATACCGCCGCAGGACGTCACCCTGCTGGCGTCCGTGGCCAACCTGGTGGCCCGCGACAACTTTCATCCGGCACTGGTAAACTTGGTGTTGCAGGCCGCCACCAGGGTGCACGGCGGTGGCGGCCTGTTTGAGAAGCCGGATGAGTTTCCGAGCGCGAAGCATGTGGATTTCCCGCTGGATGAGGATGCCCGCCGCTTCTACCGGCACGGGCCGCCCCTGTTGCAGCGCTACCTGCCTTTCTGGACGGCCAACCTGATCGATCGCATGAAGATTATGCTGGTGCCACTGCTGACCATCCTGGTGCCGCTGGTCAAAATCATGCCGCCCACCTATCGCTGGCAAGTGCGCAGGAAAATCTACCGCTGGTACCACGAACTCCATGCAATCGACATCCAGCGTCCGGAACTGGCTCCCGTTGCACAGCTTACGGAACTGTTGCAGCGTCTGGATGCCATCGAGGAGGATGTCCGGAAAGTTAGGGTCCCCCTATCTTACAGCGACGAGCTCTATAACCTGAGACTGCACATCGGGATGATCCGCAACAGGCTGCAGGATTTGCGATCTGACTGACCCCCAACCGAATGGCATTCTATGCGACCCCTATGTGATGCACCAAGAGACTCCGATCCCTCGGTCCTAATGCCATAACGCTATGATTTCAGGGAGTGATGGTGGGCTCGCCAGAATTCGTACCTGGGATCAAGGGATTATGATAAACCGCATCACATTGTAATTTCGACAGAAAGTCGAAGAAGCCTGAACGCTTTTCTGTCGGCACTTCTGACCGAAATCCCCGACTGAACTGATCCCAATGTCCGGCTGAAAATGGGTTGCATGTCTCAGCGAATAATTGATCGTGTTCATCGAGTTGCGTGTCCGAATCGAACGAGCCGGAACTGAACTGCGCTGATCGGTAGCACGTGGATCAGAAAAGGGGGTTTTTGTTTCTTCAAAATACACGTACAAGTAGGTTTCTCATGATGACCTCTCCGTAAATTCAATTTATTGGCTAATTCAGCCAGCAATGTTATTGCTCATTCTTGACTGTTAACTCGACCATAACTAGACATTATGACTTCCACAGTTAGAGGCTGACCCCCGTCTCAATCGCGGGTTAGCCTGTCAGGGCCAGAGCCGCATCGTGCTCTCGGCACAATCGGTTAACGAGCTCGGAGGTCAGCCATGAAACAGTCTAGCACCACACTCTACGTCGGTCTCGACGTCCACAAGGAATCCATTTCTGTCGCCTATGCGCCTGATGCCAGAGATGCCGAGATTATCTCGCTTGGCACCATCGGCACCCGCCAGTGCGACATCGATAAACTGATCCGCAAGCTGGTCTCTAAATCTGCCCAACTGGTCTTCGTCTATGAGGCCGGCCCCTGTGGCTACTGGCTGTACCGCTACCTGACCCGGAAAAAACTCTCCTGCTGGGTCATTGCCCCCTCGCTCATCCCCAAAAAGGCCGGTGATCGAGTGAAAACCGATCGCCGCGATGCCATCGCACTGGCCCGCCTGATGCGCGCCGGTGATCTCACACCTGTCTATGTCCCCGCCGTGGCCGATGAGGCCATCCGCGATTTGACCCGCGCCCGGGAAGACGCCCTCAAAGACCTCAAGTCAGCCAAGTATCGCCTGAAGGCCTTCCTGCTGCGCCAGGATATCCGCTACGAAGGCAAGGCCAACTGGGGACCCGCTCACCTGCGCTGGCTCAGTGAGGTGGTCTGCTACACCCCGGCGCAACAGATCGTCTTCCAGGAATATGTCCGTTCCGTCTCTGAACAACAGGCACGGCTGCAACGCCTTGAGGCCGAACTCCGGGACCAGACCCGGGATTGGCGCCTCTATCCGGTCGTCGAGGCCATCCAGGCATTGAGAGGCGTACAGTTCCTCACCGCCGTCTCCGTCATCGCCGAACTCGGTGACCTGACACGCTTCGATAACCCAAGACAGCTCATGAGCTACCTCGGCCTGACACCGTCCGAATATTCCAGCGGCGGTCAGCGTCGTCAGGGCGGGATCACCAAAACCGGTAACAGCCATGCCCGCAAGGCCCTCGTCGAAGGCGCCTGGGCCTATCGCTATCCGGCCAAGGTCAGCCGCCAGCTGCAAGTACGCCTCGAAAAACTCAGCCAGCCCATCCAGGATATCAGCTGGCAGGCACAGGTCCGCCTCTGCAAGCGCTACCGAACACTGGTCAACAAGGGCAAACACCAGAACCAGGTCACTGTGGCCATCGCCCGCGAACTAGCCGCCTTCATCTGGGCCATCGCAAGGCAAACACCATTGGCCGCATGACGATGACAGCAACTTAAATACAAAATGGATAACCGAGCCATTCGATGAGACGCAGCCCCGGTGTTGGCATAACCCTCGAAGACGTTAGGAGCCTGAAACAAATGCTCGTCCCTAGATCGAGGCAGGTGCCCGACGGACACAAGTAAGGTGGTAATCAACCCACGGATATCAGCATGATCAACCGTCGCTATTACTGGCTCCGTCTCTTCCAATGGCTTGGGCATCCACCGTGAACCAATTACACATCGATTAATTTTTTT
>JBAVKA010000584.1:0-1656 GCA_049688075.1 Gammaproteobacteria bacterium | reverse complement strand
GAGCACTCCGACCGCAGCACCAAACACTCAGCACTTGGCTCTTTCCTGACGTTCCTATCCGGCAACTAAATTTCGACTGTCGACCAACACCAGGAATAGAAAACCCCGCTAATGCGGGGCTTCTGATTGACGGCCAGAACTATCCCTTGGCCTATGCACGTCTGAACAGCAAACCGGTTGCTTCTTGTTCTAACAAAAACGGCAACCTTCGTGTCATCGTCGGCAGCCGTAGAGTATTTATGGATCTTGCCCTGGCGGTAGTACGGTAGGACAGTGTGCCACGTTGAGCTGTAGCAGGTGCGGAAATCCGCAACATGCTTTGCTCACACGGGATTAGGGTACCGTGTCGCCGGCTGTCCCGAGCACCAACTGCCCATCCTTCACCGGAATGCGGTCGCCCGGCCTGTGATCCATACGCACCTTGCCGTTCTCATCGCCGAGACGATAGCTGACATTGTAACCAACCACATTTGGCTGGGTATCGGTTACCGTGTAGCAATTACGTTCGGTGGTGGTGTAGGTGTCGTTGGTTTGCATGCTTTGCTGCACTTTGTTGCCGGCATAACCCCCTGCCGCTGCACCGGCAACTGTGGCAATCTTTTTACCGGTTCCCTTGCCGATCTGATTTCCGAGCAATCCCCCCACCAGCGCTCCCGATACTGTGCCGATGACCCTGTGCTCATCCTGTACCGGTTTCTGCCGGGTAACAGGCACATTCTCGCAGACTTCACGCGGGGTCTGCACGGTTTCTTTGATCTCATCGACACCGAGTACCTCAGCATAGGCGGGTTCATTCTTGCTGAGCATGTTATAGCTGGCAATGGCTCCCCCAGCGGTGGCAGTCACCACACCAATCACAACCCCTGTCAATATCGATTTGTCCATATGATCTCCTGTGGTGATGCTCGAAGAGCTACCATCGTTACGGTCACGGAGTATGATATCGACCGCATAATTCGTTGCTTGACCGACAAACTGGGTGATGGGTCGGGAGTGCCAGTGCCGAGGATAGGGGATCAAATGACGGGAATGGATCGAACTTGCCACGCAAGTCCAGTCAGGGAACGTCCTGTTCCAGCTAAACAAACTCGACATGAAACCCAGAACGCAGAACGGCTGCGTGGGGTCGTTCCTTGCCAACCAGCCTCTACAATGGAGCGTCCTGTTCTGAGCGACAACCGGCCATTCGCACGGGCTCGATTGACAGACAGGCCCTCGCACCGAGTCCCGAGCTCTTACCCCTGCGCCCGGCGTTTCTGATTTCATCAAGCGCGGGGCGCAGTGCGACGACTCAGTTGAGCTACCGGCTTATTAACCCCCTGTAAAAAAATGAAATGAAATAAAAAAAATTGTCTATCCGAGGTTACGGGTCCCAGAGCCGCGGTCGAATATCGAGGGCACCCTTCCCCGATTCGACTTTCGCATATCGATTTCTAAAACCGAAAGGCGAAATACCGAATCCCACACCCGCATTTGCGTTTTGATCTTGTCTTGCGTCACTCACTCACCAGGAGACGCAAACATGAAACCACCCTTCAAGATCAATGAGCATAACAGCACCTACTCCACCACTCGGCCCGTTACTGCCAATGAACTGATCGGCATCGCCAGGGAGCTGATCGCCGCCCGGCTCACCAGGGGAACCATGCTCAGCAG
>JBAVKA010000583.1:0-5329 GCA_049688075.1 Gammaproteobacteria bacterium | reverse complement strand
ATTCTGACCGCTATGGAATACGGCCCCAAGGCCATCGCCGACGGCAATAATTTGAACGCGCGCGCCCAGCTGCAGTGGGCGGCCACGGTCGCTTTGAACGGCTGGATTCAGTCTGGTAGTGGAAGTGTGGGGTATCCGGTACACATGATCGAACACACCGTCTCGGCCTATCACGACGTCACGCATGGCGCGGGGCTGGCCATCATCAACCCGTCGTGGATGCGATTTGCGGCGAAAACCGCTCCGGCCAAGTTCGTGCAGTTTGCCGTGCGCATCTTCGGTCTGACGGCAAAAGCCGCGGACGATATGGAATGCGCACTGGCGGGGATCGACCACTTCGAGGCGTTTCTCAAATCCATTAACTGCCCGACTCGGCTTTCTGAGGTGGGCATCGATGACCAGTTGATTGAAACCTATGCCAGGGAAACCTTACGCATCATTCATGATGCAAACGGTCGACTGCCGGCCCGTGCACCAATGACGGAAGCCGATATTGTCTCGGTATTGCGCGCCGCAGCGTAGTGGACTAACAGGAGGTGAAGTCCAGCGCAAATAAAACAGTAATAAACAGGAGACCTTAACATGCAAACTAGAAGCACACTCTTTAAATCGATATTGTTTGCCCTGACAGGAGGTTTAGCCAGGCTTGGATTCGCGGCAGATGCGGTAGGCGCGTCACCTGCTTCGCAAACGCTCTATCCTGCAGGCTCGCAACAGTCGTTCAAGGGGCCGGAAGCGTATTTCACCGGTGATGTGCAGGTGGACATGCTGTTTCCCGGCAATGATACCGCTCACTACTCCGGTGCCTATGTCACCTTTCAGCCCGGAGCCCGCACCGCATGGCACCTGCACCCGGCGGGACAGCACATGATCGTGACTAACGGAGTCGCCCGGACCGGAAGCCAAGCAATCGGGCGAGGAGGGCGGCATTCTCCCAGCCATCTTGCGAAGCCCATGTGGCAATTCTGTGGCAATAACTTCATAAGATATTGAAATTTATAAATAATAAATAACTTCCCAAGCTGAATGCCGAGGGTTCGATCCCCTTCACCCGCTCCATAATTAAATCAATGAGTTACAGGATAATTACGGTAAGAAATGGCCCTTCGGGGCCGTTTTTGCCACAAAATACCGGTCCTCTGTAACCCGCAGAAATCCGCCATTCTCTTTCCCGGACCGATTCGGCTTGTGGCAAATTTGTGGCAAAAAGTGATTCGTGATTTTCTCGATCAAGACATCCTGCTTGGCGGTAAGCTTCTATTTTGCCACATGAATTTGCCACAAATCTCAATGAGCTGCATTTATATCTATACGCTATAGCGTATAATGATATTATATACGACGCAGCGTATTTATTGACATTATCCGGTGTATCGTATATAAAGTGATTATACGGTACGACGTATAATCAGGTGGACGTTATGGATAAAGTCATACGCAACAACAAAGAACTGGGTGAAGCCTTGCGTCAGGCGCGCACGGAGAAGGACTTGCGGCAGGTCGATATCGCCAGGAAAGCCGGTGTCCGGCAGGCGCTGGTTTCGGACCTTGAGAACGGTGCGACTACGGCCAAGCTCGACACGGTTCTTAAGCTATTGGCGGCGCTGGATATGGATTTATCCGTCATACCGCGCCGTAAGGCTGCATTCGATCCGACGGAGTATTGAGCGTGGGACGCAAACGCAAGGGACGCGTGCTGGATGTTTATGTCGGCTCAAGCAAGGTCGGCACCTATTCCCGTGCAGCAAGCGGGGCTACATCGTTTCGTTACGATCCCGGCTGGCTTTCTTCTGAGCGGGCCTTCCCGATCTCACTTTCCATGCCCCTTTCGGATCGTCTCTGGTCTGGCGAGCACGCGACCAGCTTCTTTGACGGGCTTTTGCCCGATGACCGCACGGTGAGGGAAACCATCGCGGCGCGCGAGCATGCCGACAGCGCGGGCATATTCGATCTACTCGCCGTGCTGGGGCGCGACTGTGTCGGCGCGCTGCGATTCGTGCCGGAAGGGGAGGACCCCGGCGATCCTTCAAAGATGGCCTACCGCCCTGTCACCGACGATGAAATCGCGCAGCGCATAGCATCGCTGGGAACGGCACCGCTTGGCGTCCATGCCGACGATGATGACTTCCGCATTTCGATTGCGGGGGTACAGGAAAAAACAGCTTTTCTTCGCGTTGATGGAAGCTGGCAGCTTCCGCGTGGTTCGACGCCGACTTCCCATATCTTCAAGCCTGCCATGAAGGCGGGGGCAAGCGGTGCGGATTTTTCCGATACGCCGTGGAATGAGTGGCTGTGCCTGAACGTTTGCCGTGCCCTCGGCCTTGAAACGGCGAACGCCGAAGTGTTGATGTTTGATGGCAAGCCCGTGATCGCCGTGGAGCGCTTTGACCGGGTGTGGCGGGATGGTGTTCTTTACCGGCTGCCGCAGGAGGACCTCTGCCAGGCGATGGGCGTTCCGCCGTCCCGCAAATATCAGAGCGACGGCGGTCCCGGCATTACGGACGTGCTCCAGTTCCTGAATGGATCGGAGTCGCCGCGCGATGACCGCCTGAAATTCATGAAAGCGCAAATTGTCTTCTGGCTGCTGGGAGCCATTGACGGGCATGCAAAGAACTTTTCAATCTTTATTACGCCGGGGGGCTACAAGCTCACGCCGCTTTATGACGTGATGTCTACAGCACCCTATCCGCAGCTTTCCGATCACAAGGTCAAGCTGGCCATGGCCGTAGGGGATAGCCGTCATTACCGTTTGAAGGAAATTCAGCCACGGCATTTCTATCAGACGGCGAGGAAGGCGGGCCTTAAGGATGGGGATATAGACGATATACTCTCAGGCTTGGCCTCGCGTATGGATGGTGCTATAGGAGACATTGCCCGGCTGGCTGCGGATGCAGGCGTGCCGAAGGCTACGTATAAACCCGTACTCACAGGCATTGAAGGCCGGGCTCGCGTGATGCAGATGCCTAAGATGGAAGAGTGAAGGATCATGTTCGAGCAAACCTTTAAGAATATCGACGACGTTCTCTGGAAGGGGGCGGGCTGCACGACGGAGCTGGACTATACCGAGCAAACCTCGTGGATGCTGTTTCTCAAATATCTCGATGACCTGGAACAGGAACGGGCCATGGAGGCCGAACTGGTCAACAAGACGTATGAATACATCATCGACACGCCCCATCGCTGGTCGAGCTGGGCTGCACCCAAGAAAGCAGATGGCTCCTTCGACCATGACAATGCGCTGACCGGCGATGATCTGATCGACTATGTGAACCGCGAGCTTTTTCCTTATCTGCAAGGCTTCAAACAGCGCGCGACCGGTCCCGACACCATTGAGTACAAAATCGGGGAAATTTTCGGGGAGATTAAAAGCAAGTTTCAGAGCGGCTACAGCCTGCGCGACGCCCTCGAACTCATGGACGGCCTTCGCTTTCGCTCGCAGAAGGAAAAGCATGAGCTGTCCCACCTGTACGAAGCGAAGATCAAAAACATGGGTAATGCGGGCCGCAACGGCGGCGAATACTATACGCCGCGCCCGCTTATTCGGGCGATGGTTCAGGTGGTCAAGCCCAAGGTCGGTGAACGCATCTATGACGGGGCCGTCGGGTCTGCAGGCTTTCTGTGCGAGTCCTATGACTATATGCGACAAGGCGAGTTGACCACCAGTCAGCTCGAAAAGCTTCAGACAAAGACCTTCTATGGTAAGGAGAAGAAGAGCCTCGCCTACGTGATTGCGATCATGAATATGATCCTGCATGGGATTGATGCTCCGAATATCATTCATACCAATACGCTGGCGGAGAACCTTGCTGATATTCAGGACAAGGACCGCTTCGATGTGATCCTGGCCAATCCGCCCTTCGGCGGCAAAGAGCGCAAAGAAGTACAGCAAAACTTTCCGATCAAGACTGGTGAGACGGCATTTTTGTTCTTGCAACACTTCATCAAGCATCTGAAGGCTGGGGGAAGGGGTGCGGTCGTAATCAAGAATACCTTCCTGTCGAACTCCGATAACGCATCAAAGGCGCTGCGTAAGGAGCTGCTGGAAAGTTGTAACTTGCATACCATTCTGGACTGTCCCGGAGGCACATTCCTGGGCGCTGGCGTAAAAACAGTGGTCGTCTGGTCAAAAAACTAATCCGTATTGAGATATCAACATATTAGCAGCGTTTGTCGATGCCACAATGATGTCTATAATTGTCTGTTTAATTCGAGTTGGCGGTGGGAATTATCATGGATTGGTTGCGTACTCTGGCCTACACCACTGGGACAGTGGACCAGGAACTCCTTTTGCGTAATGAGTACCTCGCGGCTGAAAACCGGATCATGAAATCTCAACTCAAGATCCGGTTGCGGCTCACGGACGCGGAAAGGATTACGCTCGCTGAAATCGCTCATCGCCTTGGCCGTAAAGCCCTTGAGGATGTGGCTAATGTTGTAAAACCCGATACCCTCATGGGCTGGTACCGAAGGCTGGTAGTACACAAGTTTGATGGATCCAAGTCGCGCCGATATCTGCTGGGCCGCCCCAGAATTGATGTTGAAATCGAACAAATGGTAGTGCGTATGGCCAAAGAGAATTCAGACTGGGGCTATGACCGCATAGTGGGTGCCATGGCGAATCTCGGGTACAGATTATCCGATCAAACAGTGGGTAATATCCTACAGCGCCATGATATTCCACCCGCGCCGGAGCGTCGGCGTGCGACAACCTGGACAGACTTTATCCGCGCTCACATGTCTGTCCTTGCGGGTACCGACTTTTTCTCGGTGGAGGTACTGACGCTGCGTGGGTTAGTCACCTACTACGTGCTGTTCTTTATCCATTTGGAGAGCCGTCGCGTTGAGGTCGCCGGGATCACGCCACATCCCAATGAAGTCTGGATGAAGCAAATTGCCAGGAATGTCACGAGCGAAGAATGGGGTTTTCTCGATAATTGCCGGTATCTTATCCATGACCGTGACGCCAAGTACTGTAAGTCGTTTCGGAATATCATCGAATCTGGAGATATCAAGACGCTGCCACTTCCTGCACGCAGCCCGAATTTGAATGCGTTTGCTGAGCGCTGGGTAAAATCGGTGAAAGACGAGTGTTTGTCGAAGTTGATTCTGTTTGGCGAGGCATCATTACGACGCACACTTTGTGAGTACATCGTCCATTATCATGTCGAACGAAATCATCAAGGTAAAGACAATGTACTGTTATTTCCAACCGCTACGAAGGCAATGAATCATGGGGACGGATCAGTCGGCTGTAAAGAACGCTTGGGTGGGCTGCTGAAATATTACCATCGGGAAGCCGCATGAGTATTTTGACCACGCGGGCTGGAAT
>JBAVKA010000582.1:0-2070 GCA_049688075.1 Gammaproteobacteria bacterium | reverse complement strand
CCTCAACTGGTCTTTTCGTGACGCGGCAGACCGTCGGCGAGGTGCAGCCAGGGCAGCTGCTCCGAGACGTAGACGTGGGCCCGGGGCTCCAGGGCCGCGGGGTCGTCGAAGGCGCACACGAAAAGATGGATCTCTTCCGGCCAGCGCTCGCCTTCGTAGCTGATCGGCGTGCCGCAGTCGGGACAGAAGCGCCGCGTCACCCCGGGCGACGACTGGTAGCTTGCGGGCTGGCCGGCGGGGAAGCGGACGCGGGTCTTGTCGAAGCCGGCATAGGTCGCGAGCGCCGATGCGATCGCCCGGCGGCAGTCGGCGCAATGGCAGTGCGCCACCCAGTTGGGCCGGCCCTCGGCTTCGAACCTGATCCGGCCGCATTGGCAGCCGCCGCTCCTGGTCTCATGGTCGTCCGCCATCTGGCCCTCCGCTTCTGCCGGTTGCCTCACCCATCAGGAGCCAGCTTAGCAGGTCCGGGCCCGGCGCGGCGAGACCGGCCATGGCCGGGATAACGGGCGGTCCGTTCGAAGCCGACCCGTCGCCCGCAGCATCCGTTCACGAGGAGCTTTCCCAATGTCTGACGATCATCTCGGAGACACGCGATCATTGATTCTATTGGAGAAAATTGGGTTCGTTTGGTAAAATCTGTTCTTTTATTCGAACAAAACAGGAACGACATCATGTTTACAATTCATTCCCCATCAAGGTTTACAACTGATGAAATTTTTTCGCGATGGCGCGCTCGGCTTTGGCCGACGAGCCGATGTGCCCGACCAGCCCGGCCCACTGGAACCGGCCACCCAGTCGTGGAGGTATTAGAGATGACATCCGCCAGACAGATCGCTGCGAACCGCAGTAACGCAAAGAAGGGTACGGGTCCCAGGACCAGGAGAGGAAAGGAGATTGCTCGCATGAATGCTATGACGCACGGCCTACGGGCCCGAGACCTACTGACCCCGGACGAGAATCCCGCCGACTACCAGGCCTTCCGCAAGGAGGGACTGCGAGACCTGGCGCCGAAGGGATTCCTCGAGAGGGAGATCGCCAGCTCCATCATCGACGGCTTTTATCGCCTGCGGCGCTGCCGACGCATCGAGGCCGGGCTGCTGGGCGGGGGGCGGCATGTCATGGACGGCATTGCCGCGAGGGTGTCCGATGACAGCAGGAGCGACGGTCTGACCCCGGCCCAAACGATCGCGCACTTGATGATCGAGACGTCGAAAGGCTACCGGGCGAGGTTGATCGAAAATCTGAATAAAGTCACAGACTGGGATCTCAGGCGTGCCCAACTCGATCGGATGGGCCCGAAGGCCAAAAAGACCCCGGACGAGGCCATTCTTGCCGATCCTGATCTTGAAGCTATCAAGCTCTTTGGCGAGCTCTACGAAGACGAACTGCAGCGCGATCCTGCCACCTACGATGTGGCCGTTGCGTTTCAGAAGGACATGTCTCAGCAGGAGGCTCTCCTGAAGCTGGCCCGCTACGAGACGCAGCTCCGCCGTTCAATTCACTGTGCTCTCGACGAGTTACATCGCCTCCAGGCGCGCCGTGGCAAGACCCCGTCGTCGCCGTTCGACGTCATCGATGTCGAGGAGACCGACGACGGGAAACAGTCATGTGCCTAAAGTTTACGGTGTTTCCCGGGGCAGGGTTGCGGTTGTCGCTGTCAAATGCGTGCGATGCCGCGCGGCCCGACCGGTTAAATCGGATCCTTCAGCCGAACCCCTGGACCGCAGCCATCACCCTGGTCGATGAAGACCACCCCCCCTTTTTCCAACGCATTTTGAATTGCCTGAATGTTTGTGCCGAGGCTCTTGGGAACACCTTGAGCCGCTTCCATCCGCTGAATTGTTGGCAAACTCACTCCTGACATTTCGGCAAGTTTGCCTGCCGACCATCGGAGCATCCCGCGGGCCCCGCGAATCTGCTCTGACGTTAACATGATAGATATTTAATCGTACATGATAAAATATGCATTGACAGCGAAAAGCTAGAGATGTCATTTGCATCGCTCATGACACATTTAAAATCTTGAGCATAGCGCCGGAGAACTAACATGCAGACTCCGATCGACCGCGA
>JBAVKA010000581.1:0-5305 GCA_049688075.1 Gammaproteobacteria bacterium | reverse complement strand
TCCAGGAAACCGCCAGTGAAATCGCCATATAGACCATGGATTGCACAATCATGGCGATCATGGTCACGCCGAATACATACGCTTGCGCGGAGCGGCTCGCCTCGGTGGCCATTGAGTTGGCAAGCTTCCCGATCGGTTTGTTCAGAAAGTATTTCCACTGGGTCGCGAGTACAGACCGCAGGATTGACAGGCGCAATTCGGTGGCGATATGCGCCGCAGAATAGCCGACGTGCCGGTTGGCGATCAGCAGCAGGATGCTTCTGATGGTGATGAAGCCGACGATAACGATCAGCAGCACGCCGAGGGTCGGCTCCAGTCCCACAAGGGACAGGGCATTGACAACGAATTCTTCGATGTGAACACCTTCCCTGGCGCCGGCGGCGGCGGGAATCTCCGGCAGTATGTCAGCCTGACCGGCAGGGTGCGTCGCGGTGGCGAGTTTCAGCAGGGGCAGCAACGCGGTTATGCCGGCTCCATCGGCGACACCCGCGAACAAAATGGCAACCATGGCAAGAGCCGTCCGCCAGGGATAAGCTCTCAACAGCGTAAGGAGTAAGCGCATTCGGAAGATTCAGGGGGGTGTAAACGAAGGCGTGTACTATAGGCTGCGGCTTATTTTGCCGTCAACTTGCATCCGGTCACCAGGATTAACGTGACTGCGCGATCACGGCAGTCCGGGATCTTGCCGGGCGGGCAAACCCGTTGAAAGCGTCGTCAGCGGAATACGCCCCGCCGGTAGAGGCGCCAGAACAGCCCCCAGACAAAGATCAACGGGTAGCGCCGCACGCGGGGCGTGATTTCTATCCGCTGCCCGGAATGGCGTTCCAGTTTCCAGGCGATGTAGTCGAGGCCGCCATCGAAGGTAAACAGCGCCTTCAGCAGGCGCGCGACCGAGAGCAGCTTGCCCTGCGTGGCCCGCAGCATCCAGGCGGCCCGGCCCAGTCCGCGGCTGAGTGCGGGTATTTCGGCACGATAGCGGGTATTGGCGCCGTCCCCCTCCAGAGCCAGCGGGTAGCGCAGCGAGGCGGCGACTTCACGGGTCGACGCGACATAATATTCCACCGCCGCCGCCGTCAGTTCGGCGGCACGCCCCGCGGATTCCGCCCGCAGTTCCGCGCCATAGCTCAGCCGCAGGCCCTGCTGCCAGAGATCCTGCACCCGGCCGGTGGCAGGCAGCCGGGGCAGCACCCGTTCCAGAAAAGTGCGCCGGGCGCTTGCCAGGCTTGCTTCGATCATCAAACGGGCGGCCTCGTCCCGGCACCAGGCCAGCGCAGTGGGTTGGGTGAAGCGGCCCCACAGGTAGGAGTGGAACCAGCGTCGCGAGGTGCCGTTGCGCAGGTCGGTGCTCGATAGCACGGCGTACTTCGCGCGCACGACCCGTTCCGCTACGCGGATCTCGGTATAAAACACATTGGGTGGCAGCAGCCAGTTGGCCAGTGTGCGGGTGGTGCGCGCATAGCAGGCCGTGTAACTGTCGACGATCAGGTAAAGGTCAACCAGGCCGTCGAAAAGATCGCCGCTGCGCAGGCAGGAGCCGTAAAACAGGATGGCATTGACCGCCTTGCCATGGCGCCCGCGCAGCGCATCGACCAGGGCCTGCAGCGCCGGTGAATCCGGCGGTGCGGGCTGCAGAACGGAACTGGTGAGGATTCCGGAATTCATGACACGGCATGTTGCTTCAACAGCAGTGATTGAATAGCCACGGAATCCACGGAAATTATCATTGATAAAATCAATTCTTCCACCGCACGTCGGCGCGCACGGCGCAACCTGTGTTTATCAGTCGCCTTTTTCACTTTTCACTTTCCGGGTTCCGTGGCCATTTACATTTATTTAGAGGCGGATGAAAGTTACGGGGCCGCCATCGCTGATGGTCACCGGTCCCGCCGCACGGCTGGCCTGGTACAGTTCGCCGTCGAGCGTCCAGGGTCCGTCCAGGGTCAGGCCGATACGCGCGACGTTGCGACTTTGATAGCCCGCCGCGGTGTCGGCATGACGTCCCGGCCGGCCGCGCAGCAGCGTCGGAAGATTGCGCAGCAGGCGATCCGCGTCCGCGCGGATCAGGCTGACGTGCAGGGGGGCATCCTCCTTCCCCCAGTAGGGGCGTATGCCCAGGAACAGCCGTTCCAGGCTGCAGACCAGCAGGATGAGGATGTCTTCCGCGGGGGTCGGTGGCGCGTCGTCGAGGGCCACGGAGACGGCGACCGGCCGGGCGAAGCGGCGGTCCCCCCGCGCGATGCCCCACAGCGTCCTGGCCATGGCCAGGCCCGGACCGATTTCACTGGCGACGCCCTTGGTATGGATGCTGGACCGGCAGTATTCGATGCCGTGGATGATTGCCCCGGTGCCGAAGAACATGCCGTACGCCGCGGACTGGCCGGCGCCCGGATCGACCCGCAGAATCGCGCGCCGCAGCAGGCGGCCCTCGATACAGTCGTCGTCCGCCCAGCGGCAGAGACGTTGCACTGCCTTAACGAGCCCGCCGCGCAGGCCGACATCGCCGGCATTCATATTGGTGGTGCCGCCGGGCAGCAGCGCGATCAGCGGCAGGCGTTCGAACGGCGCGTCTTCCAGCAGGTGGGTGAGTATCCGGGCCACGGTGCCGTCGCCGCCGTTGATCGCGATTACCTCTACGCCGCGGCCCGCCAGCGCGGACAGCGCCGCGGGTACATCGGCCGGAGCCGTGGTCGGGCAATGGTGAACGCGGGGGTGATTTGCGACAATGCGTTCAATGGCCCGCAGGTGTTTGCGGTTGCGCCCGCTGTGGGAGTTGCTGATCAGTCCAACCGGACGTCCCCCCTTGCCGGAGAGTTCTCCGTGCTCGGGTGCGGTCGATCGGGTAGTGTGGTCGGTGCTGTTCATGAGGTAATTGTTCTGGCCGTGAGTTTACCGACTGGGCAACGGCAAGCAAATGAACAAACGAGCAAACAATCGAACTGGCGTTCATCCATAACGCATCGATTTCACCGCAAAGACGCAATGTACGCAGAGGTATTTAATTGTTTTTGACGAGTGTATTCTCTGCGTCCCTTGCGTCTTTGCGGTGAAAATGGTGTTTATCGACGGACACGAACGATGGAAAATGCGCTGACTTTTGCCCAGCTGTCCGATCCCCATCTGTCGTCGCTGGATGGCGCGCGCTGGCGTGATCTGGCCAACAAGCGTCTGCTGGGGTATCTCTCCTGGCGCCGTCGACGTCGCGCGGAACACCGCAGCGAGGTGCTGGAGGCCCTGAGGCGGGACCTGCTTGGTACCTGTCCGGAGCACCTGGTGATCACCGGCGATCTGACGCAGATCGCGCTGCCGGATGAGTTCCGCCAGGCGCGCCTCTGGCTGGATTCGCTCGGAAGTCCAAGCGAGGTTACGGTCGTGCCGGGGAATCATGATGCCTATGTCCCGGTTTCATGGGCGCAGGGTCTGTCCCGGTGGCAACCCTACCTGGTGTCGGATGACGCACCCCGCGGCGGATGGGCGGACTCGGCCGAAAGTGTTTTTCCCAGCCTGCGCGTGCGCGGCCCGGTGGCCTTCATTGGCCTGTCCAGCGCCCGGCCCACCGCGCCGCTGCTTGCGACGGGCCGTCTCGGTAGCAGCCAGCTGGAGCGTCTGGAGCGGCTGCTCGAGCAGACCCGCAGTCAGGGCCTGTTTCGCGTGGTTCTGCTGCATCATCCGCCGGTCCCGGGCGAGGAGCGCTGGCGCAAGCGGCTGACGGACGCGGCGCGCTTGTGCGCCGTGATCACCCGGCAGGGAGCGGAACTGGTGCTCCACGGTCACCGGCACCGTTCGGTGCAAAGCCGCATCGAGATTCCCGGCACGCATGTGCCGGTGTTCGGCATTCCTTCGGCCTCGTCCATCGGCCTCAAAACCGGCCGCATGGCGCAGTACCACCTCTATACCGTGCGCGCATCGGATGCCGCCTGGGAACTTGAACTCGAAGTGCGCGGCTATACCGCCGCAACGGAGCGCTTCGTCACAGCGGGAACGAGCCGGCTGGAAATTACCCGTCCATAACCACATCGTCGCGCTACGCCTAACGTCACCCAATGCTACTACTGGATAACTGGAAAAATCCGCAACACACTTTTGCAGGAGCAAGCTTGCTCGGGAAGCTGTCGGGTCTAAACACCCTGTTCGCAAGCAAGCTCGCTCCTGCAGGAGAAAACCCGGTGTTTTGAGGTGGCCAATGTTGATTTCCCTGTAATTCCGTGTGCTTCCGTGGCCATTAATCTGCGTGCCTTGATGGCAGCCATAGAGTGAGTTTGCATACGGGCTACAGACGGTAGCCAGGGTTGGCGGCAGCGAAATCCGGGTTTCACTGCGTTCAACCCAGGTTACCCCCAGGCTCTTTTGACTTCTCACTCTTCACTTTTTACTTCCCGGGCTTTTTCATGGCCATCCCGGGGCTTTGCCTGCTGGGAAAGTTTCCTCTGCACAATATCGTGATCGGCAATCGAATCGATATCGACGGCCGCTTCCGCAAAAGGCAGGATGACCGCCCCGAGTTTGAGATGCAGACGACGTGACAGGGACTCGAGTGCATTCTGCAGTGTCAGCCGGCCCAGCAGGTATCTGATCACCGCTCCCCAACCAAGAATCCGGATAATCCTGACCGGATTCTTGCGCTGTGTTTCTACCCGGCGCCAGTAGTCGGCCATGTGCCGACCCTCCGCCGTCAGGAAGGCGAACAGGTTGCAGCCGCAATAATCCCCGTCCCTGAAACGCAGGACGGTTTTCTTCATGTCCGGATAGGCCGCTTTGACCAGGCCATAGGGTGCCAGTCCCACGGTTGCATCGACACCGCGCGTCACGCTATGGGCACAGAAGTGGTCGACGATCTCGGCAGTCAGCAAGGGATGGTCGGCGGTGGTCACCAGTACGGGCAGGTCGGCCGGTACGCGCTGCATCGCGCTGTAGGCGCTGGTGCTGGGCGTCGCCCGGGGTTCGCACCAGTCGACGGATCCCGTTTCAATCAGCCGGCTGAGCGGGGAACCGGCCGCCATTTTCTCATGCCCCGGACCGGACAGGAGGCATCGGCCGACCTGCGCGGCACTTTCGAGGGCTGCCAATACCCTGAAGATCATCGGGGTTCCGTCGATCTCGACCATCGCCTTGCAGCAGGCGCTGGCATGCTCCACCAGCGGGTCGCCGGGGCCGCGTTCGCCGGCCAGGATGATTGCGGTATAGGGTTTTTGCCGGTCGGTGTCTGGCATGGTCTCAGTCAGAGGTGAATGGCGCCTTGTTAAGCCCGAAGGGTGGTAAACCGCCACGGAGCAAACAGGCAGCATGAGTGCGCATCCCGTGTAGTTCC
>JBAVKA010000580.1:0-4767 GCA_049688075.1 Gammaproteobacteria bacterium | reverse complement strand
GAAGAATTGCTCGACAGCTGGAAGTTCTTGTACGATCTGACTGATTTCATCGGCACCGACGACGATGCTGTAGGAAGCGCAGAAACAGTCACGTTTTCCACATCTTTCACCAGCGCAATCCACCCTGCGATCGAGATCCAGCACCGGGTCGGTGTTCTTGTGCAGCGTGATAGATGCGGCCTGATCGATCTCGATCTCATTCTCCGCTGCCGAACGTACCGAGAACGCGGGTCCAACGGTGCAGAACTTGACTCCGCCTTGCGAGTCGACTTCTAGCCGCCCGGCACTTTTGCCGAAGTGGAATACGCGGTTAGCAACCCGTGTATCCGGTGAGCTTTGGTATGGCCGTGGTTCTTTCGTACCCATGTAGGCACGCTTCTCGGCGGGTTCATACCAGGATTCGACCAGGCACACCACCTTTTCAGCCGTCATTCTGAAGTGCTGCTCAAGGTCTTGTAGCGAATGAATATTACTCCCACTCGCCGCCGCATAGATGTGTTTGTTCAAATCCATCTGTTGCTGTGTGAGTTCTTGCAGCAGCTTTTGCAGTCTGGTGATCTCACTCTCCACTGCGTCCCGCTGCTGTTCGAGGCTCATGTTGCATCGTGAGCCAAGGGGCGAATGTTGTAACATGTCGACCTCCGATTGTCCGAAAAAGCACGCGACCATCGCGCGCCATCCGATAGCCCACAAATCACTGTACGCCGTTAATATGACAGGTCAAGAGCCAGCCGTTCCGGATGACGGCAGTTCAGGGCGGCAATCCACTGATCCGTGTGTCTCGCCGCCGTTAATTGTTCTGCCATGCCATTGTCATAACGGTCACCGACACTGCCGGCCGAATACTCCACACCCGCTTTGGAGCGGCGCTGCATCTGGCGATCCCTGGGTCCGGCTGCCCCGGTCAGGTCGATGTTCTGGACCAGACACTGCGTACTTTTGTCGGAATAAACCGATAAGATTATGTATAAAAAAGAAAAATTACATTAACGGCCGTTCATTCTGCGGCGCGCGGTGCAACGCCGATATAACCCTGATGCCCGAAACAGGGTTTTTGACCGCATGGCTACAGGTTTAAAAACCCGCATTCCGCCTTTTCCCGGTACTATGTCTTCCCGGGAGAGTATGACAGGAGATGGAAACCGCGAAAATGAACAGCGAACAAATCGGCCTGTGCCCCTGCGGCTCCGGTCGGAACTACGAGACGTGCTGCGCGCCGTTGATAAATGGCACCGGGCATGCGGCGACGCCCGAGGAGTTGATGCGTTCACGCTATACCGCCTACGTGCTTGAGAACATCCCCTACCTGGCCCATACGCTGCACCCGAGCCAGCGCGATGATTTCGACGCAGACGGCGCCGCCCGATGGTCGCGCGAATCCGATTGGCTCGGTCTTGAGATCATCAGCGCCACCGGAAAGTTACCCGGGGACCAGGCGGGGATGGTAGAGTTCAAGGTGCATTACACCCGGGACGGAACGACCCGGGAGTACCACGAGTTATCGGAGTTTCGCCGGGCGGACGGGGCCTGGTTTTTCTACGACGGGAAACCGGTCGGCATCGAGCCGGTCCGGCGCGCCGCCTCCAAGATCGGGCGCAACGATCCCTGTCCCTGTGGCAGCGGCAGAAAATATAAAAAGTGTTGTGGAGCCGACTCCTGACGTCGAGGTACCGATGGCGCCCGGCGCGTTGCAACTCATGGGCAACGGGGTGGTCTAACGTGTCACCGGCACGCAGTGTCATCCAGGGTTGGAGGTTTGTCACTTCAAACAAGCCGTATGCCGTCGATACCAGAAGGTCGACGTATCACGACCAGCGCCGGAAACCGGCGGGCACACGTTTCAATACGCCAAATCAGCAAGACAGTGGAGGTATACCAATGTTTACGAAGAAATTGATATCAGTTGTCCTGACCGGCCTGCTGTTCGCCAGCCAGTCGGTGTTATCCGAGGAGCCGGTGGTGCAACCGGAACAGGGCGAAGTCGCGGCCGTAGTAACGGTGGAAGCGGTGGATCCCGGACAGGTTCAGGAGACAGCCGCTCCGGCCGCCGGGATGCAGACGGATGAACCCGGAATGACGGTGGACGAACCGGGCAGCGCCGACAAGAGTGAGGGCATGGCGATGCAGCCCGGCATGATGGGGCCGGGCAAGAAAGGCTGTCGTATGGGCAAAGGCGGCATGGGCGGTATGGGTAAAGGAGGCATGAAGGGCATGATGCCCGGCGGCATGGGTGAAGGCTGCAAGACAGGCGGCTGTATGAGCCACTCCGGCATCACGAAAAAACAGTACCGCGAGCTGATGGGACGCCTGGACGTACTGGATGCGCGCATGGCCAAGATTGACGCTATGCTGGAGCGCTTGCTGGCGCGTTAGGGGAAGGGCGCCCCGGAGAAGACTTGCTGGCGAGTTTAGGGTGTTCCCCGGCGTCAGTCCGTGCAGGCATCCCGGACTTGCACCATGCTGTTGACCACCCGTACCGGGTAGGTGGTGACAGCTTCGTAGGCGGGTGGCGCCGTGACCCTGCCGGTGCGGATATCGAAGCGGGCGCCGTGCCGCGGGCATTCGATCTCGTGGCCTTCCACGATGCCGTCGGCCAGCGTGCCCCCGTCATGGGTGCATACATCCGCCAGTGCGTGGAACTCGCCGTCGATATTGAATACGGCGACCTCGGCTCCGTTGACTTCGACCACCATCACGCCACCTGCTTCGATCTCGTCGACGGCCGCGACATCAATCCAGTCGGACATGCATGACTCCTAGGGCCTGTTATCACGTGTATGGTCGTCGCGACGGATGCCATTTTTTCGCAAGACAAGGCAGCGCGAGTGCCGTGTAGTCAGGCTACACCCGTGAGCGCTAACGCAGCATTGCGGGAAAATGGCCCCGTTCCTGCGGGTTGCGCCTGAAATCAGGCCATGCGGCGTTGCTCGTCGTTCATTTAGTACCACTAAACTTCGCTCCTCGCGCCTTGCCACGGCCTGATTTCAGACAGCAACGCGGCGATCATACAAGTATTAACAGGCCCTAGTACATACCCAGTGTCAGGCGCGCTGACTCGGACATGCGCTCCCGGCTCCAGGGCGGATCCCACACCAGCTCAACCCTGGCCTCCTGGATGCCGGGGACCTGACGTACCGCGCATTCGACCGTGGCGGGGAAGGACTGGGCGACCGGGCAGGCCGGCGCCGTCAGAGTCATCCTGATCACGACCGTGCCCGCGGAAGCATCGAGATCGAGGTCATAAATCAGCCCGAGGTCGTAGATATTGACCGGCAGTTCCGGATCACGAATCTCCCGCAGGGTCTGGATGACCTGCTCCTCCAGGAGGTTGTGCATGAGACTCTTGTCGCTGTGGCTCATCGGGGTTCCGTGGAGACGATTTTGCGCTCTTCATTCAGCGCCGCCTGCAGGGTATGCCATGGCAGGGTGGCGCATTTGATGCGCATCGGGTATTCATGGACGCCGGCCAGGACTTCCAGTTTGCCTACGCCCTCGGCCGGACCTTCTTCGGTCAGCAGGTTGTGTACGCCATGGAACAGGGCGCGCACTTCGGCTTCCGTTTTTCCCTTGATGCTTTCTGTCATCATCGATGCCGAGGCGGTGGAAATGGCGCAACCGGAACCTTCGAAGCCGACATCTTCGACAATGCCGTCCTTCACCCTGAGATGTACGGTAAACTCGTCATTACAGACCGGGTTGAAGCCACGCGCACGACGGTTGGCTCCCTCCGGCACCCTGAGGAAGTTGCGCGGATTGCGATTGTGGTCGAGGATCATTTCCTCGTAGAGTTGTCGTAGAAAAGTCATTGCCGGATCCCTCTTCGTGCTCATGCAACACCCTCCTGGTTCATGTACATATCCGGCCTTTTCCCACCGTACAGACGTCCCGTCAGCTGTGCTTCAAGGTGGCGGCGGACAGGAGCTATCCGGATGCGTTGCAGTACATCGGCGGCGAAGGCATGAATGAGAAAATTCCTCGCCGTCACTGCATCGATGGCGCGTGAGCGCAGGTAGAACAGGGCCTCCTCATCCAGTCGACCAACCGTGCAGCCGTGCGAGCATTTGACGTCATCGGCGTGGATCTCGAGTTGCGGCTGGGCATCGGCCTCGGCCTCGTTCGACAGCAGCAGGTTGTGGTTGCTTTGCCGGGCATCGGTCTGCTGAGCGTCCGTGTGCACGACCACGCGGCCGTTGAAAATGGCGCGCGAGTGTCCATCCAGCACGCCCTTGTAGAATTCACGGCTGCTTGACCGCGGCTTGCAGTGGTCGATGCGGGTATGGTTGTCCACGTGCTGGCGTCCCCGGGTGAGGTACAGGCCGTTCAGGGTGCAATCGGCGCCCGGCCCGTCGAGCATGACCTGAAGGTCATTTCGCACCAGCCGACCGCCGAACGCGATATTGTGGGACGTGTAGCGACTGTCGCGGTGCTGACTGACATAAATGCCAGCCATGTGGTAGGCGGATTCGCTTTCCTGCTCCAGCTTGTAATGCTCGATGTCGGCGCCGTCGCCGGTGATGAGTTCCGTGACCGTGCTGGTCATATAGGCGGCATCATTCAGGGAAACATAGGATTCAATGATCTGTGCCTTGCTTCCCGCTTCGGCGACGATGAGGTTTCTCACCGTCGCGACCGTATCCGGTCTGCCGGTGGCGATGAACAGCAGGTGCACCGGCTGCTCCAGCACCGTCCCGGGCGCGAGCCTGATATAGGCGCCGTCGCTCATGAAGGCCGTGTTGAAGGCATTGAAACCGGGTTTTTCCAGGTCGG
>JBAVKA010000579.1:0-4085 GCA_049688075.1 Gammaproteobacteria bacterium | reverse complement strand
GAGCTTTGGGCGGGGGCTGCAACCTCAATCGCCCCATCCCGTCGCTTCTAGAGCACGGAGGCTTTCGAGTGTATGAACTGTCCTCGATGTACATTCCTGGGTGGAGACCCGCGAGCTTTAACCTTTGGGGTCGTGCCTTGGGGCCATAAGGGGGGTCCAAACCGCCGTGCGGTTGGAGGCGCCGCGCCGCCTAACAACAGGCTGAAGCTGACGGTTTCCGAAAGAGATCCTGGGACCCCGCAGCTTGGTTTGAGCGTTAGGCTGATTTACTTTGAAGAATTGAGGGATTATGGATAAAAACCGGCTCGAAGCGTTTAGCGATGGCGTACTTGCTATCATCATCACCATCATGGTTTTGGAGATGAAGGCGCCGCATGGGACCGATCTCTCGTCATTACGCCCGCTGGTATCGGTTTTTTTGAGTTACATATTGAGCTTCGTATACCTTGGCATCTACTGGAATAATCATCACCACATGCTTCACATTACGGAACGGGTGAGCGGCCCCATCTTGTGGGCAAACTTGCATCTTCTGTTCTGGTTGTCGTTGATCCCGTTCGTCACTCGCTGGATGGGGGAAAATCACTTCGCGTCAGCCCCGACCGCGATCTATGGATTTGTGCTACTGATGGCAGCGATAGCATATTGGGTTCTGCAAAGAATGATCATGGCCAACCAAGGAAGAGATTCGCTGCTGGCCGTTGCAGTTGGAAAAGATTTCAAGGGTAAGCTCTCGCCCGTGCTCTATTTGATCGCTATACCTTCCGCTTTTCTCCACCAGTGGATCGCAGGCGCGATATATGTGTTGGTCGCTCTGATATGGCTTGTTCCCGATCCACGAATTGAACGGGTACTGTCAAGGGGGCGGAAATGAAAATACGGGAAATTATGAGCTGCCTAACAACAGGCTGAAGCTTGACGACTCGCCTCGTTGAGCGCCCGCAGCTTAAGCGCGGCGTTAGACGGACCTGGCTTACTATGCCGAACACCATATTAAATGAGGCAAGCACCAAGCGCTTCTTTCTCGTAGCGACAGTATTCGCTTTGCTGACAATTCTGCTCGGTCGACTCCACCCGATATTTGCCTTGCTTGCGGTTGTCCCCGCAAGCCTGATCGCGTACTTGATATGTGATGTAATGAGTCGGATGATCTTCGGAAAAGAATTTGTATTTGTTTCCATGTTCGGCTTGAACAGCCCGGAGGAACGGTCGGCGATACGGCGTAGCGATTACATTCTTACTTTGGTATGTGCAGTACTTGTGATTATTGGACTATTCCTCGCTGGAGAAGAGTGTGATCGATTTCATGGCACGGATAATTGGAAATGGGATCTGCCTTGGTTCAAATGAACATGGCAGGTATTGGCAAGCTTTCGGCTCGCCGTGTTTTTCGCTGAGCGCTCGCAGCTTGACCGAAACGTTAGATGGAAATTGTAAGGTAGATATAAAGAAAGAATAATGAGAAATATCTACTCTGGAATCCTATTTTCAATAACGGTATTGGGCATAGTTGTATTCTCTGCCGTTTGCTGGCATTCCATCGATGAAATTCATTATCTGAAATCATTTTTCCCGAAGCAGTTCAACATGCAGGAAGCCTATTACGCTACTGCCATTGAGCTTATAAAAGTCATAATTATTGGCATGCCTATTGTCCTGGTTATATGCGTAAGCCTTTATTTTTGGAGGCATAAGAATAAAGAACAATAATTATATTTATAATATGCCGTCTAACCACAGGCTGAAGCTGACGGCTGCCTTTTGCTTCGCGTGAGGCATCGCAGTTTAAGCCGGGCGTCGAGTGTACTGATCTGAGGAGGAGAATATGCCGAGAGATTCGTCGCCGACGATTCAGGGGTTTAAGGTGCGGGCGGTCCGCGTGCCAATGACGGAACCCCATAAAACCGCGAGCGGCGTGATTACCGAATCACCCCTGGTCTTGACGGACGTTGTCACCGATACCGGAATCAGCGGGCACAGCATCGTGTTCACCTATACGTCCGCGGCGCTCAAGCCGACAGCTGAGTTGATTCGGAATATTGAGGCCCTGGTAAAAGGGGATGCGCTGGCTCCTGCCGATATCGAGCAAAAACTCGCCAGGCGATTCCGCCTGCTTGGGACGCAAGGCCTTGTCGGTATCGCGCTCGCTGCGATAGACATGGCACTGTGGGATGCGCTGGCCCGCGTTCACAGCATGCCGCTGGTGCGGTTGCTGGGGGGGGCGGAGAAGCCCGTGCGTCCCTACGGTGCAGTCGGGTACGATGGCGTGGACGGTTGCGCTAAGGCCTCCGAACGTTTGGCGGCGCAAGGGTTTACGGGTATCAAAGCAAAGATCGGCTACCCTACTGTGCAAGAGGACGTCGCCGTAGTGCGGGCCATGCGCAGGGCCGCTGGTAAGGACATGGCAATCATGGTGGACTACAATCAGTGCCTCACACCGGTAGAGGCCGTGGAGCGACTGCGGGTTCTCGACGAAGAAGGCCTCACGTGGGTTGAAGAACCGACGCTCGCCCACGACTACGCCGGGCACGCGCTTGTCGCGCGCGAGGCTCGAACCCCAATCCAGTGCGGAGAGAACTGGTGGGGGTTGTTGGACATGCGGCACGCAATCGAGGCGCAAGCATCTGATTTTGTCATGCCCGACGTGATGAAGATTGGTGGAGTAACCGGCTGGCTCAGGGCCGCAACACTCGCACACGCGAAAGGTATTCCCGTGTCAAACCACCTTTGGCCAGAGATCAGCGCGCGCCTCCTGTGCTGCACACCGACGGCGCATTGGCTTGAATATGCGGACTGGTGGAACCCCATCCTCGCGGAGCCGCTACGGGTCGAGAAAGGTATGGCGATTGTCGGCGACGCCATCGGCACAGGAGTGGCTTGGAACGAAGACGCGGTGCGACGTTTTGCAGCTTGATCCTTGAGTAATCGAGCAACACTGATAGCGGCCAGGTTCCCTTTATTTCAGGTCCGAGCGGCTAAAGGTGGCTTGCGGAAATATCCAGGCTGTCGTCCCTCGTGGGGAGCAAGCACATGCCAGGGCAGCGAAAGGGTAGTGGGATCGGTCCTCTCCCTTCAATGGGGGGGGGGTGGCGGGTCATTTGTTGCTCTGTTCCGTGCCGATCGGTTCCTCGACTCCTTCGTGTGCGTAAACCTTCCGGGAGAATTCCTCGAAGAGTTTTCTGCTCTCGGCCATCTGGGTCTCCGCTATCAGGCGGCCGGGCGCACCAAAGAAGTCCCGGGCCTGGACCTTTGCCATCTCCCGGCTGATCTTTTCCCGATCCGCCTCCATGTCCTCCAGTTCCGTGAACGTGAACTTCTTCTTGCGGCTCTCGCGGCGTATTTCGTCCTGGAACCGTTCCTCGTTCTCGGCGATCTCCGCGTATTCTTCGTCGAGGGTTGCGTTGAAGCCGGCGATGATCCTGTCCTCCCATTCCTTGCTGGGCGAGGTGATTTCCAGAAGGTTCGCTTCCCCGCCGAACTCCTCGATCTTGTAAGCAAGCCTCATGAATTCCGATTCAAGATCCGGGGTCTTGGGGAGGAGGCATACCATTTGCTGCAGACTCAGGGCGCCAAGCATTCGCATTTGACGCCAGAGATAGGTGCGAAACCGGGTAGGATCCTGGGGAACCTTGTAGATCAACAACAACCACTGGCGCGCGGTTTCGTTGCTCACCGGATGCACCTCGTCATCTTGTGTTTTGCGGTATTGTATTATTCGTTACATGTAACATATATCGCACCAGGCTGTCAAGTATCCGCTTGCCAGGGAAGTAGGATCTCGGGTTGTTCACGTGTCTTGGTATTTTGAAAGAGCATTCCTATTCGGGCCCCTGCTTACATAACATGTTGAAATAAGTAGCAATTCAGTTTTTACCGTCTTGTTGATCTCTTGCGATCGAAATATCTTGACATTATTATGTAATATTTGTTACATGTATTATACGGCACATGTAGCAAATATGATAAAAGGAGGTGGCATCATGCAAGTCCTGGCTATGTGGGGATTTTTCATTGGGCTGGTCGTCGGGACACTCATGGTGGACATCCTGCGGTACATGAAGAAACCGCATGCGTTGTCCTTGCGC
>JBAVKA010000578.1:0-4539 GCA_049688075.1 Gammaproteobacteria bacterium | reverse complement strand
TGTGGGCGCTGAACCGGCTGTGGGCGGCGGGACTGGGAACGGCGGCGCTGGCCGATCTGGGGCTGCGTCTGGGTGCCGATGTGCCGGTGTTTCTCTTCGGCCGCTCGGCCTGGGCGGAAGGCGTGGGCGAAATCCTGACTCCCGTCGATCCGCCAGAGCGCTGCTATCTGGTGGTCAACCCCGCGGTAAGCGTATCAACAGCCGCCGTTTTCTCCGATCCTGAATTGACACGGGACAGTCCACGGATAACAATACCCGACTTTCTTTCGGGCGGCGGCCATAATGACTGCGAGGCGGTTGTCAGGCGCCGGTATCCCGGGGTGGCTGCGGCGCTCGACTGGCTGGACCGGTTTTCTCCGGCGCGCCTGACCGGGACCGGTGCGTGCGTTTTCGCGGCTTTTGCCACTCAAGCGGAAGCACGGGCGATCGGGAGGCAACTCCCCGGCGGCTGGACCGGTTTCGTCGCCCGCGGGGTGAACCGTTCTCCCCTGCACGAGGTGACGGAACAGTCCTGCGACGGGAGTACACGAGCGTCGCCTTGACGGATAATTGGGACGTCGCCAAGTGGTAAGGCACGGGGTTTTGATCCCCGCATTCGCAGGTTCGAATCCTGCCGTCCCAGCCATTACGGCCAGCTCCGCAGGCGCTGGCATGAAACAGGTGGACGGCGGGATGAGAACCTCAAGGTTCGACTCGAGCGCGACAGCGCGAGAGAACGGCGGGAGCGCAGCGGACGCCGGCCCCGCAGGGGCGAGGGCCGCAGGCCCGAGTAATCCTGCCGTCCCAGCCATTACGGCCAGCGCCGCAGGCGCGGGCCCCGGGTCCGGGTATTGTGATGATGGCCGGTAACAACAGCCGTTTTCGTCAACTACGAAACTGAGTCGATTATGAGTGGTTTACCTGCGTCCGATTCCGATCCCCGGATGATGGTGTTTACGGGAAACGCGAACCCCAAGCTGGCGCAGGACATTGTGAACCAGCTGCGCCTGAACCTGGGCAACGCCGTCGTCAGCCGTTTTAGTGACGCGGAGGTCCATGTCGAGCTTATGGAGAACGTGCGTGGCCGGGACGTTTTTGTCGTCCAGCCGACGTGCGCGCCAACCAACGACAACCTGATGGAACTGCTGGTGATCATCGATGCCCTGCGCCGTTCCTCGGCGTGGCGCATCACCGCCGTGATCCCGTACTTCGGCTATGCACGCCAGGACCGCCGCCCGCGCTCGGCGCGGGTGCCGATAACGGCCAAGGTGGTGGCCCAGATGATCGGTACCGTCAAGACCGACCGGGTGCTGACGGTGGATCTGCACTCCGACCAGATCCAGGGATTTTTCGATATCCCGGTGGACAATGTATATGCCTCGCCGATCCTGCTGGGCGACATCTGGCGGCAGAAATACCCGAATCTCGTGGTGGTTTCACCGGACGTCGGCGGTGTAGTCAGGGCGCGCGCCCTGGCCAAGCGGCTGGATGACGCCGACCTGGCGATCATCGACAAGCGCCGTCCCAAGCCGAACGTGTCCAAGGTGATGAACATCATCGGTGAGGTCGAAGGTCGCAGCTGCGTCATGGTCGATGACCTGGTCGATACCGCCGGTACCCTGTGTCGGGCCGCCGAGGCGCTGAAGCGCGAAGGGGCGCAGCGGGTGGTGGCCTACTGCACCCATCCGGTACTTTCCGGCAAGGCAGTGCGGAATATCGAGGCGTCGGTTCTCGATGAATTGGTGGTTACCGATACCATCCCGCTGTCGGAAAGCGCGCAGGCCTGCGGACGCATCCGCCAGCTGAGCATTGCCGCCATGCTGGCGGAGACCATGCGTCGTGTCAGCATGGAGGAGTCCGTCAGTTCCATGTATATGGACTGATACAAGGTTAAGCGCGGATTCGTCTCCTGGGGGGACGGGTACGCATCCAGTCTTCACCTGGTCGCGGGCGAAGACGATACCAGCGCCGCGAGGCGTTTTTTCCCGGAGATGAAACATGGCTGTCAGTTTTGAACTCAATGCGGAACCGCGCAATGACACGGGTAAGGGTGCGAGCCGCCGCCTGCGTCGTGCCGGAAAGGTGCCCGCCATCCTGTATGGCGGTAACGAAGAACCTCGGGCGCTCACCCTGAATCACAACGAGGTACTGCGCAACCTGGATCACGAGGCCTTCTATTCCCATATCCTCACCATCAATGTCGGCGGTGCGGGCACGCGCGCGGTCCTGCGCGACCTGCAGCGCCATCCCAGCAAACCGACTATCCTGCATGTCGATCTGCTGCGCGTCAGCGCGACCGAGAAACTGCGGATGCATGTGCCTCTGCACTTCCTGGGCGAAGACATCGCACCGGGAGTCAAGCTCGGCGGCGGCATGGTCATGCACGAACTCATCGAGGTGGAAGTTGAGTGTCTGCCCCAGGACCTGCCGGAATACATCGATGTGGATGTCTCCGGCCTGCATTTGGGCGAGTCGCTGCACCTCTCCGACCTGAAGGTTCCGCCGGGCCTGACGCTGGTCGAACTGGCCCGTGGCGAGGATCACGATCTGGGCGTGGTCTCGGTTCATGCCCGTCGCACCGGCGGTGACGAGGAAGAAGGCGCCGCCCCTGCAGCCGAGGGTGAATTGCCCGCCGAAGGTCCAAGCGATTAAGCCTTGGCGGTCATACGGCTCATTGCCGGGCTGGGCAATCCCGGAGCCAGGTACGAACAGACCCGGCATAATGCCGGGTTCTGGTTTGTGGACGAAGTTGCACGCCGCTATGCGGGGCAGTTCCGCGCCGAGGCCCGTTTCGGGAGCGAGGTGGCCGGCTGCCGCATCGACGGGCAGGAGTGCCGCCTGCAGAAGCCGCAGGAGTTCATGAACCGCAGCGGCCGGCCGGTGGCCGCGCTCGCTGCGTTTTACCGGATTCCGCGCCCCGCCATCCTCGTGGTGCACGATGATCTCGACTTGCCTCCCGGCACGGCGCGACTCAAGCAGGATGGCGGCCACGGCGGACACAACGGCCTGCGCGACCTGATCCCCGGCCTCGGCGGCAATGACTTCCTGCGGCTGCGCATCGGCATCGGGCATCCCGGCCACCGTGACGACGTGGTCGGCTACGTGCTGAAACCCGCGACGCGGGAAGAGCGGGCGGCCATCGAGGCGGCCATCGAGGCGGCGCTCGACGTATTGGCCGATGTCGTTGCCGGCAACATCGAGGCGGCGATGAAACAGCTGCACACCGCAACTTAATGCCGGATGCATCTTGCAGCAAAAAAAATGCCCGGACGCGGCATTTCTCCATTCTGGCCATGATCTGGAAATGTAGAAATCTAGGGCGGGTCAGCGTTTTTTGCGTAACCTGCCAGGCGTTGCGCAGCAACACAGCGCATTCTTTATTGCATCGTTCACGGATTCGCCTGAATTCCTGACCGGACTCCGATTCACTTCATTCAGGCAACAACTGACATCAGGATAAGCGGCATCAAATGAGCGTTAAATGCGGCATCGTCGGCCTGCCCAACGTTGGCAAGTCCACCCTGTTCAATGCCCTCACCGAGGCGGGTATCCAGGCGGAAAACTACCCGTTCTGCACCATTGACCCGAATGTCGGCATCGTACCGGTGCCTGACCCGCGCCTCGACCGGCTGGCGGAGATCGCCAGGCCCCAGAAGGTCCTGCATACCACCATGGAATTCGTCGATATCGCCGGACTGGTGGCCGGGGCCTCGAAAGGCGAGGGTCTGGGCAACAAGTTTCTCGCCAACATCCGCGAGACCGATGCCATCTGTCACGTGGTGCGCTGCTTCGAGGACGAAAACGTGGTGCACGTCAGCGGGCGTGTCGATCCGGTACGCGATATCGAGGTCATTAACACCGAACTGGCGCTGGCAGACCTGGAAACCGTGGAGAAGGGCATCAATCGCACGGCCAGGGCCGCGAAGAGCGGGGAGAAGGAAGCGCGCTCGCGGCTGAGTCTGCTCGAGACCGTGCGCGCGCATCTCGACACCGGCCGCCTGGTCATCGGCATGGGTCTGGACGAGGAACAGCAGCAGGGCATTTACGACCTGCACTTGCTGACCGCGAAGCCGGTGATGTACGTCGCCAATGTCCGGGAAGACGGGTTCGAGAACAACCCCTACCTGGAAGCGGTGCGGGGGATCGCCCGCGAACAGGGGTCCGAGACGGTCGCCGTGTGCGCCGCCATCGAGGCCGAACTGGTCGAACTGGAGGCCGCCGAGCGCAAGGACTATCTCGACGAACTGGGCATATCGGAACCGGGTCTCAACCGCGTGATCCGCGCCGGCTACAAATTGCTTGGCCTGCAGACCTATTTCACCGTGGGTCCCAAGGAGGTGCGCGCCTGGACGGTGAAGATCGGCGCCACCGCCCCGCAGGCCGCGGGCGAGATCCACACCGATTTCGAGAAGGGCTTCATCCGCGCCGAAGTGGTTTCCTACGACGACTTCATCGCCGGCAACGGCGAGCACGGCGCCAAGGATGCCGGCAAGCTGCGACTGGAAGGCAAGGACTACATCGTCAAGGACGGCGACGTCATGCACTTCCGTTTCAATGTGT
>JBAVKA010000577.1:0-5455 GCA_049688075.1 Gammaproteobacteria bacterium | reverse complement strand
GCACGGGCGCGGTATTCCGGAAATACAGATACACTCGGTTTGCGGATTCTTCTGTCCTGTTATCATTCACCATCTCGATCATGGAGCGTATCTGATGACTAAACGGAACAACTCACTACCTGCGGTTTTCGTCGCCGTCTGCCTCGCCGTGCTTGCCGGCTGCACCGGTATGAATGGAGGCGAAGCCGTAACACAGGCGGCTCCGGTCCCTCCACCCCCGGGCGATGACTCAGGTACGGATCAGCAGGACAAAGCGGACTCCGGGAAACAGGAGGAAGACCTGCCCGACCGCGTGTTTGCGCCGCTGGACGATGCCGTCAATGTTATCAATCGGGACATGAACCGTGAGATCGACAAAGAATTCCCGGAGAACGAGACCAGCCCTGCCCCGGACCCGGGTAACTGACCGGCTGTTGCAAGCGCCAAACCACCCGGTATCCGCTCATGACAGGTCGGGCGCCGCCGGCAGGTCATTGTTTTCCCGTTCGCGCTATCCCTCGCGATCATCGATCATGACATAGTCGCGCCGCGCCGGGCCCACATACAACTGGCGCGGACGACCGATGCGCTGGTCCTGCTCGCCGATCATTTCCATCCACTGCGACACCCACCCCACCGTGCGGGCCAGGGCGAACATCACCGTGAACATATTGTCGGGTATGCCCAGCGCCCGGTAGATAAGGCCGGAATAGAAATCCACATTGGGGTAGAGCTTGCGCTCGACGAAGAAGTCGTCTTTCAGCGCGATCTCCTCGAGCCGCATCGCCAGCTCGTACAGGGGGTCATCCTTGCGGCAGAGCTTTCCCAGCACCTTGTGGCACATCCGGCGAATGATGCGGGCGCGCGGATCGTGGCTCTTGTAGACGCGGTGCCCGAATCCCATGAGCCGGAAGGGATCCTGCCGATCCTTGGCGCGCGCCACGTACTTCGCCGCATTGCTGACATCGCCGATCTCTTTCAGCATCGCCAGCACGGCCTCATTCGCACCCCCGTGCGCCGGTCCCCAGAGCGCCGCGATACCCGCGGCGACACAGGCGAACGGGTTGGCCCTGGAACTGCCGGCCAGGCGCACAGTCGAGGTGCTGGCGTTCTGCTCATGGTCGATGTGCAGGATGAAGATCAGGTCCAGAGCCTTTTCCGCCACCGGATCGAGCGCGTACTTTTCGCAGGGAATCGAGAACATCATGTTGAGCAGGTTGCCGACATAGCCCAGGCGGTTGTCGGGATAGACCTGCGGCTCACCGATGGAGTGTTTGTAGCTCGCCGCCGCGATGGTCGGCATTTTCGCGATCAGGCGGTGCGCGGCGATCTCGCGGTGCTTCGGATTGGTGATATCGGTCGAGTCGTGGTAGAAGGCCGACAACGATCCCACCACCCCGACCATGATGGCCATCGGGTGGGCGTCATGGTAAAACCCCCTGAAAAAAGCCTTCAGGGATTCATTCAGCATCGTGTGATGCATGATGATCCCGTTGAAGCCCTCGAGTTGCTGACGGTCCGGCAGTTCGCCGTAGAGCATCAGGTAGGCCACTTCGATGAAGCTGCTGTGTTCCGCCAGCTGTTCGATGGGGTAACCACGGTAATAGAGCAGGCCCTCCTCGCCGTCGAGATAGGTCAGTCGGCTGTGGCAGCTCGCAGTAGAGAGGAACCCCGGGTCATAGGTGAAATAGCCCGTTTCGCGGTAAAACCGGCCGATATCGACGGCACCCGGTCCCTGGGTGGATTTCCTGACCGGGAATTCGAACCGCCGGCCGGTGGCATTATCGATGACGGTGACTGTGTCTTCATCCATCAGGTGTACCCTCCAGAACTGCCGTCAGCTGATCAGTGCGTGCGCCCCATAACCTCGCCATTACCACCGGAAGTATATGATTCAGACTGTTATCCTGCCTACCGGTTCACGCTCGCCGGCAACCGGCACCCGCTTCGTTGGTCAGTGCAGCGGGTAAAACGGAACGGCAACCTGCTTGCGGTACTCCTCATCGAAAATGAGCTCGATGGAAACATCCTGCTGGTCCTCCTCGATTCTGATCTGCCGGAGTTCTGGCAGGCGAACCGCCAGGTAGCTGCACAGGGCGGCCGCCAGGGGTTCGTCGTTGTTCTTGATGGCGTGCAGCAGGTTGGCGGCGATAAATTGCGCACGCTGATTGCGGTCAGGGTTGACGATCGACTCCTCGCCGATGCGGATACCCGCATCCATCCGGGTATCCATTCTGTCCAGATAGACCGCCTGATAATCCGGCAGTGGCTTTTCGCGATCGTATTCCAGTTCCGCCAGTCCGTTCAGTATGACAGCCATGATTTGGCTCATGGTCTTTCACTCCGCTGATCTGTTGACAGTGTGTAGAGTATACCGCCTGGACTCGCTGGCATGTCCATCGGCGCGCTGTTAACCTGACACTCCGGCTGCCGGGATCGCCTGTCACCCGAAGACATCAGCATCCCTCCGGCTACCGCACTGTTTGACACGGTCGGGCAGAGCGGCTGAAAGACACGCGAATCACATGCACCCCATCCACACATCTCCTCGGCACAGGGGTAACGGCAACCGACCACCGTGGCGGTCGGGATCTGGCTGGCGCGGGACCTGCCTGTCCCTGCTGCTGTGCTGCCTGCCGCCCTGCCCGGCCGTCGCACGCCAACCGGCGCCTGAAATACCCCTGGCCCCGGCTACCAGCCAAATCAACCGCCTCGCAGCGGCGCTTGACGATGCCCCGGAGTCCATGCGCGCCGATTTCGCCGTGGCCGCGATCGCTGAAATGGTCGTTGACTATAACGAGGAGGCCAACCGGGCACGGCGCGAGGCGCGCAGCCATACCAGGGACCGCGATCTGGGACGCTGGGCCGTCGCCGTGGATACCTATGCCGCGAAACTCACGGTAATCGCCAATAGCGTGACACCTGCCACGCCGGTAACGGTAGCAATCGGCGCGGATAACAGCATTTCCCTCGACATCGACGGCACGCCCGTGCTGGTGAGCAGTCCGCGGGTCAGGGAGCAGTCCGCCTTTGAACAGCGCGTACTCGACCGCTTCTGCACACTCTACCCGTGCGATGACCTCATCGCCGAGTACCGGCCGGCGCAAACGGCGGTTACCACCAGGGACACGGAGACCTACTGGAGTTTCAGCCAGCAGGCGGGCCCCACCTGCAGCACCGGTGACGGCCTGGAATTCCAGTTCCAGGACATGACGAACATCGGGGAAAAACGCAAGGCCTGCGGCAGAATCGTCAAGGAACTGAACGCCCTCGCCACGGCACTCGCCTGGAATATCTCCAACGGCAACCGGATCGACTGGAACCGGCTTACCATCCATGCGCTACCGGGCGAGGAAGAACACCAGGTCGAACTGACCGGCGGTGGCAGCACCATCCGCCTGCCGATGCCCGCGCTGGCCAAAACCAGCCGTCTGTTCGAACTGCTGCGCCCCTGGCTGGCGGCAAAGGTGGGCGGGCAGCCGGGCTATCGACTGGTAATCATCAACGCCGACGACCTGATGGAACCGCTGATCCATCCGTGATCACCGGCCGCGGGCGCTGCATCACGCGGGCCCGGAAGATACTTGCCGCAACCGTTCGGGGCGCTGGTCCTTGGGTAAGGCGCCGATCGCGGCCGCGGCACGGTAGAACGCCGCAAAATCACCTCCGGCCTGCCGGAATAGCTGGCGGAACCCGGGTACATAGTCGCGATAGGTGCCCACCGCCGCCAGTTTCGCGTTATTGAGCCCGTCCGCGAACCAGGCATCGTACCCGTCATAGCCGCCCCAGCCGCGTTTCAGGGTTACATACGTCGAATTCATGGCCGCGAACAGGCGTGCCTTCTCCCGACGCTTTTCATCGGTTGTCGCATCGCTTTCATACAGCGTCTGCAGCTGTTCGCGCGTTCGTATCACCAGCGCAACGAAACCTTCCTGGCGGGCAAGGAACGCGGCGTATTCCGCCGCCTCGGCCGCGTTGGCGTTTGACTTCAGCCAGACCGCCACGCCTTCGAGTTCCACGGTCATGGCGAAGCCCTCGTTAAAGGTCGTGTCATCCTCGATGTAGAGCTGCTGGTGCGCCAGTTCGTGGAAAATCACCCCCGCGAGGCGCGCATCGCTGAGGCCGATCAGACTGCTGAACACGGGATCGTCGAACCAGCCCAGCGTGGAATAGGCCACCGCCCCGCCGACATAGGTGTCGAAACCCGCGGCGGCCAGCCCGCTGGCATAGTCGTGTGCGGCGTTTTCCCGGAAATAGCCGCGATAGCGCACACAGCCCGCCACCGGGAAACACCACTCCCTGAGCTGCAGGGAAAACTCGGGTGCGGCAAAGACGTTCCACACCGCGTAGCGCCCACCCAGCTGCACGTAGCTGGTATAGCTGTCGTTGTCCGGGAGTTCGAGCACCGTGGTGGCGAAACGGCGGATGTGCACCGCCGTTTCCAGCTTGTCCCTGAGTTCCGGGGTCTGCGTATCGTCCTGCAGCAGTTGCGTTATCGGCTGACGGCGCTGCAGCACGTCCAGCTGGCCGCTCACTGATTGTGCGTAGTAGCCGAGCGTGCTACAGGCGCTCAGCCAGAACGCCATACCCGCCATCAGCAGGAGTTGCCATGTCATCAACGGGGTCAGACTCGATTGATCCTTGAGACCGGGAAATTGACACTCGATCAATCGAGTCTGACCCCGTTTATTAATTGATTTATTAATTTATCGCGAGCGCCGTCAGCGCAGTTCGAAGCGGCGGCTGTCCTCGCTGGCGTAATTGGCCACCGTACCGTCGATGATGGCCGTGGTCTTGATCTGCTGCACCGCCTCGGCGAGACGTGCACCCGGTATGGCGCAGGTCATCTCGGTATTCGGCATACCGGTGCGCACGCGGCTCAGCATGCAGCCCACGCTGACCGCAATTTCCTGCTGTTCCTTCGCGATAGCGATGATATGGCACTGCGGCTTGCCCTCGAAGCGCATCCCGGGGAAGGCATCGGACAGGGTCATGGCCTGCTTGGCGTTGACACGCAGGAACACCACGTCGGGCACCCCGGCGGTGTCCTTCAGAGGAGCGTAGGTGACATACTTGTGGCGTTCCTTCACCACGGGGATCGCCGGGAACATCTCGGGAGCCACCCAGCCTGCGCCGACCAGCGCGCCGACATCGGCCTTGTCGCCCACTTCCTCCAGCGTCCTGAAACCGTGCGTCACGCTGCCGACGCTGCAGTTGGCGTGATCCTCCGCCACCGTGCTGAAACTGCGCCCCTCCGCTTTCATCCAGAACACACAGCCGGCCGCGACCCGCCCGGTGCGCCCGTCCGCGGTCGGCGCCGGCATGGCGTCCGTGAAGGGTACGACCCCCGGGATGGCTTCCTGAGTGAAACTGATGCCGAGTGGCGCGTGCTGCAAACCCAGGGATTTGACCAGATCCTCGGCCAGCTTCTGATTGTCCTGTTGCGACATGGAGATTCCTTCCTGTTTACGGTTGA
>JBAVKA010000576.1:0-2612 GCA_049688075.1 Gammaproteobacteria bacterium | reverse complement strand
CGGAAGCGGTTCCGGATACGGGGATTTCCCTACCGTCAATCGATGAGTGGAAAAAAATCGGCATCTGAATCTCGTGTATCATTGCGGACGAACCAGCACGACATCAGGATGCTGACTTGAAGAGGTTCTGAATCCGTGTATGGAATCTACGGGAAGCATCTACAGTTCCCGTTTTGCCGCTGATTTGACCTGAATACCCGCCGGTCATGGAGTAACGGCTGAGTCACCACTGGAACACTACGGCACACACGCAACCGGCGTCTGCACGCCGGTAAACCGGGGAATTCGCCTATGAAATCGATCCAACGTCCTGGCCGCCTCTTGCGTCACCTGCTCGGCGTCTGCCTGCTTGGCATTTTGCTGACCGGCTGCACGATTGTCGGACCTGCCGCCATACATGGCGGACGACTTGCATACAATGAAGCCATCATCGATACGGACAACCAGCAGATGCTGCTGGTTGTTGTGCGCAATCGTTACGGGGAAAGAAGCAACATGCTGGCGGTAGCCAGCGTAACGGCCAACGTCAGGGTTTCCACCAATGCAGGAATCGAGGTCGGGGTGGGCGATAATGACATCTACAGAGGCAACCTGGTGCCGTTCAAGGCCGGGGTCATTTACGAGGAGAACCCGACCATTTCCTATACACCCGTGGGTGGCGAAAAGTATGCGCGCCAGCTGATGTCTCCGCTGTCTGTGACGTCACTGGCACAGCTCACGGAAACCCTGACCAACCCGGCTCCCGTTTATTTCGCCCTCGTATCCGGTATCAACGGCATTTACAATCCGGATTTCTCGTCACAGTCGTCCGTACCCGATGCACGATTCATTCACCTGGTTGAACTCATCTCGGAACTGACCCGGGCGCATCGACTGCACTGGGTCCAGGACTCGCAGCATGACGGCCGGATCTCAATCATCATAGATCATTACTCACCGGAATTTACAGTACAGGTCGACGAGTTGTTCTCACTGCTGGATTTGCCTGCCCCGAAGACTCGTTCGTCACGCATCGTACTGCCGGTATTCCTGGCAGTGGATGGCCACGGCGCGGACGGGATCGGCATCAGCACACGCTCGCTCCACGATCTGCTGGAGATCCTGTCGGCCGCGGTAGAGATTCCAGAGCAGGATCAAACCGTCGCAATCAGTTACCCGCCGCCCGGGCTGGTGGGGAAAGAACTGCGGGTTCACTACGCCAAAACCAGACCTGAGCATGCATCCGTGGCAGTCAGCTATCGCGACGGGTGGTTCTATATCGATGAAAAAGACCACACGACCAAACAGTTTTTCAGGCTCATAGCCACGCTGTTGTCTGTCAACATCGCCGAGAGTACTGACAAGAAATCCGCTCCGGTACTGACGGTGCCTGTCAGTCGCTGATACCGCATTTCTCTATCCACCCGACATTGATGCACGCACCGGCCTGACTTGCAGCACGTAGAACCCCTTGCCGACCGCGGTCGGAAAGTAGATCCGCCCGCCGAAACCCGGGGGCGTAAGTCCGTTGATGGATAGCGGCTCGAAGAAATCGGATTCGGCGAGGAGCTTGCCGGTCGCGGCATCACGCCAGGTCAGCTCTTCCCTGTAGTTCTCGGTGAACAGGGCGAGCTTGATCGGCTGCTTCGCCACGTTGAGCTTCATGTTGGTCAGCAGCAGCACGCGCCTGTCCTTTGGCCCGATCAGCGGTTGAAACGTCGTGGTGGTGTCGTCGACGACGAACGCCGTCTTCAGCTTGCCGGTCACCGGGTCGATCTTGATGCCGGCGACTTTGCGCACACCCATGTCGGCTGAATAGATCATGCCGTTCTCGGGATCGGCGCCGGCTTTCGGCGGTGCGAAGCTCCACTCGCCGGGCTTGAGTTCGCCGAAGGGAAAGATCGTATTAACGCGGCTGGCATCGTCCTGGTTGATTACCACGACGCTCGACGCCTTCTTGTCGCTGAAGAGACCATTGGTCTGAAGCGCCACCCATTCGCCTACCATGGTCGGCGCGGTCATGGCGTTCTGGCCTTCCGCCAGCGGCCGGACCATCCAGTCTTCGTCTGCCGAGAGCTTCTTGGTCGCGGGGTCCCAGAAGTACCGCACCGCCGTGTTGATCATTCCCATGTAGATGGCAATCTTGTCGTGGTAGGGAGCAATGATGTGGGGCGATGGGGCGGGCTCCGGCAGCGGCAGCGAGTCGAGCACCTTGAGCGTCTCGGGATCGACCGCGACCAGCACGGAGTTCGGCTGCTTCATGCCCTCCTCCGCACACTTGATGATCGCCATCGTTCCCTGCAGCGTGCACCCCACGGGTCGCGTCTGGTCCTTCAGGATGAGCGTGCCGTCGGGCGCGATCGTGAGATGCTTGAAGTTCACGTCGGCGGCAGGCGCAGGTCCCGAAGGCAGCGTGTTGTGCTTCAGGATCAGGCCAGTGTCGCCGTCGATGAGCACGATCTGGTTGGACCAGGCGAAGGCGATGCTTCCCGTGTTGCGTACGTTATCCTTGTGCGCATGCTGTCGCCACTACCCCGGCACAGGGACTGGGGACTCCGCTTCGCTCATTTCACCCAGTCCTATCAGCCTTCCCCGCATTGGCGGACAGGTCGGCCTGTGCAACGTCCTTTTCG
>JBAVKA010000575.1:0-2530 GCA_049688075.1 Gammaproteobacteria bacterium | reverse complement strand
TACCAGAACCTGGGCTCCGGCTTCATGCCGGTGATGGACGAGGGCGGCTTCATTATCGACTACAATGCCCGTCCCGGCACGTCGCTGAAGGAAACTGACCGGCTGCTTCGTCAGGTGGAAGCCATCCTCCATGAAACGCCCGAGGTGCAGAGCTACTCCCGTCGCACCGGTCTGCAGTTGGGCGGCGGGCTCACCGAGGCCAATTCCGGTGACCTCTTCGTCCGCCTCAAGCCCCAGCCCCGTCGCCCGATCGAAGAGGTCATGGACGAGGTGCGCCAGCGCGTGGAGCATACGGTGCCGGGGCTGGAGATCGAGACCCTCCAGCTGATGGAAGATCTGATCGGCGATCTCACCGCCGTTCCCCAACCCATCGAGGTGATCATTTTCTCTGATGATCCGGGAGTACTGGAAACCACCGCCCGGGCCGTCGCCGAAGGCATCAAGGCGGTCGACGGCGTCGAGGAAGTCAAAAGCGGCATCGTCCTCGCCGGCGACGCGCTGGACATCAGGGTGGATCGCGTCAAGGCCGCCCTGGAGGGCATGGAACCCGAGGCAATCACCCGGCAGCTGAACGACCTGTTGACGGGCAACGTCACCACGCAGATTCCCCGCGGCCCTAAATTGATCGGCGTGCGCGTCTGGACCGCCGGGGACTTGCGGGCCACGGTGCCGGATCTGGAGAAATTACAGTTTAGCGCTCCTGACGGTCACCTGTTCCCGCTGAAGCGTGTGGCGACACTGCAGAGCGTGACCGGGCAACCCGAGATCACCCGCGAGGACCTGAAACGCATGGTGGCGGTGACCGCCCGTATCAGCGGTCGCGACCTGGGCTCGACTATCCGCGAAGTGAAGACGGTGCTGCAGCGTCCGGGCATGATACCGGCGGGCGCGACCTACCGCCTGGGTGGACTGTACGAGCAGCAGCGGATCGCCTTCCACGGCCTGCTGGTGGTCATCATTGCCGCCATCGCGCTGGTATTCCTGCTGCTGCTGTTCCTCTATGAGAATCTGCGGGTCGCGGCGTCCATGCTGTTCACCACGATGCTGGTGCAGTCGGCGGTATTCACGGGTTTGTGGCTCACGGGCACCGAATTGAACATCACTTCGATCATGGGCATGACCATGATCGTGGGCATCGCCACGGAAGTCGCTATCTTCTATTACTCGGAGTATGCCGGATTGCCCGGTGAACAGGCGGCGAGTCAGCGACTGGTCGCGGCCGGTGTCAACCGGATGCGGGCGATCACGATGACCACCGTCGCCGCAATTCTTGCACTCCTGCCGCTGGCGCTGGGACTGGGCCAGGGCTCGGCGATGCAGCAACCGCTAGCTATTGCCATTATCGCCGGGTTGATTGCCCAACTGCCCATGGTCCTTGTCGTTCTGCCAGCCGTGCTGCGGCTGCTGCGTGCTCACAGCTGAAGGAGAGAACTGCAGGATGATTGAATGGCGTATTGACGGTCGGCAGCAACTGCGAAGATTTCGGCGTTCTACCACCGTATGAGCAAGCCGGCGGTGACGAGGTTACGGTCGGACACATTGCTTCCGAAAGTCCCGTGAAGGTACTCGAGGCTTACCGCGGCATGCGGGCCGAAGCTGTAGGTCGTCTCAGTGCCAAACTGGGTTTCGGGCGAATCCGGCAACCCCGATGATCGCTCCAACCGGAAACCGACTTCCCACGGAATCAGGGGCCGGACCGTCGCCTCGAAATTCCATGCCCAGGGACGTTGTGCGGAGGCGGTGAGCAGCCCCGGCTCAAACCTGTCCAGCGCGGCGATCGCCTCGAAATCAATCGAGTATCGATTTTTCTGCAGCGTCATGAAGGCGCCTGTTCCTCTCACCTCCGAGTTGTGCAACGCGGGATCATCGGCCTGTGCATTGTTGATGAGCTTTTTGATCTCGTAGGATTGGGTAAGATCGCTGGTATAAAACACACCGGCATCCATGTCCTTGACGGGGCTGAAGGTAAGGTTGCCGATCCAGGTATACGATGGGCTCCAATCTTTACCTGTTCCTGAAGCGAAGGTGAGCTCGAAGGTGTCGGTCTGGTAGCCGCCCGCGATTTCAGTTCCCTGGATCTCGCCGAGCACCTGGGTGGTCGGATCTTCGCGGAAGTGGCTGTTAAACTCGCCAAATGGAAGGGCGGTGCGGCCAACCGTGACATACCAGGGTTCCGTCTCGACAGCGCCGAGGGTCAAGGTCGCCTCATCGACAGCGTATCCATCGGAGTTGTGCAGGTCATAGCTGCCTTCGTAAAGACCGGTCAAACCATAGAATGGCACCCAGCGCAGTGCGCCGGAGATCGAGTCCATGTAGGTGTCCTTATTCGCAGGACCACCCTGCTTTTCGTAACTGGAATAGCCCTCGAGTTGGGCACCGGCATAAAGCCGCGGCAGAATCTCATGGACAGCGAGCTCTTCCCTGAGCTCAGCCGGGTTGGTGAAGAACATCGCCCTCACGGTGGGAGCGGGCGGCGGACCCTGGACAGCCTGGTCCGTCTGCATTCCCAGCCCTAATATCGAGTCCGATT
>JBAVKA010000574.1:0-2771 GCA_049688075.1 Gammaproteobacteria bacterium | reverse complement strand
CGGCGTGCGGAGTAAGAAAATGGCCTCCCTTTGAACCGGCAAGTTCTAACAGGAGGCCAAAATGAGAGACTGGCAAAGCCAAGCTCACGTCAAGCATTATTGCAGATATCACATTGTGTTTGTTCCGAAATATCGCAAGCAGGCGATCTACGGGACGTTACGGAAGGAAATTGGCGGGATTTTTCGCGAGTTATGTCGTCAAGGTGGATTGGAGTTAGTGGAAGGTTATGCGATGCGAGATCATATTCACATGCTGTTGATGATTCCGCCGAAGTTCAGTGTAGCCAATACGGTGGGGTTTCTGAAAGGGAAGTCAGCGATTCGGATATTCAGGGAATATTTGCAGGTGTAGCGCAATTTCACGGGTCGTCACTTCTGGGCACGCGGGTACTGCGTGAGTACGGTGGGTTTAGACGAGCAGCTAATTCGGGAGTACATCAAGAACCAGGAGCAAGAAGAGAAACGTCAGGAGCAGATGAAGTTAGCAGGACTTTAGTATCTAGCCCCCTCCGGGGGCTTTCATCATACCACCCGCTCTGCGGGTGGTAGTTGATTTATTCCTAGAGAACCTACAGGTTAGCCACGCATCAAGGGGAAATAGCTTTGTTTACTTCTAAATGTAGTGGATTAATTGGCCTGTGCGTACTGGCACTCATAGTGATGCCGCTGACGTTGCCTGCCGCGCAACCCAAACAGCATACACAAGCCGGAAAGAAGGCCTTGCCCGTGCAGGCACAAGCGCGTCGGGAGTCTCCAGGCCATATCCTGATCAAGCTCGACGCCGATGCCGATGTCCCGGGGTTCCTCAAAAAAGCCGACAAGCATGGATTCCATAAGCTTGGACGGGTTTACGGTTCTAACTGGTACACCTTCTCCTTGCCCCCACAGGCAAGCCCGCACGCCGCAGTTAAACTGGCACGTGCCCTGCCCGGTGTCATGGTCTCGGCTGTGGACCCCATTATCACGCTTGACGTGATACCACCACGGGACCCGTTGTACCGCGATGATGACGATCCAGCCACGAAATCGTGTGACCCGATTGAAGAGGCATGCGATCCGCTGGATCTGGTCGATCAGTGGGGGTTTTTCAAGGTTGATGCCGAAAGTGCCTGGAATGTTACCACTGGCAGTAACACGGTCGTGATTGCGGTTGTTGACAGCGGAGTTGATCTTGACCACGACGATCTGATCGACAACATCTGGACCAATCCGGTCGAGACGGTTAATGGCATCGATGATGATGGCAACGGCTTCGTTGACGATATCCATGGCGCCGACTTCGTCGGTGACAATGTCGGTGATCCCTTCAGTGACAATATAGCCTCCCAGGATGCCAATCCGGATATCCCCCAGGGAGGCAGCTGGGTATACGACCCGTTCGCCTACCCCTATGGTATTCGCTTCGACGGTGATTCGGCAGTCGGTGATGCCATAGATAACAACTTCGATGGCTATCCCGATCTGGGCGTGTTTCATGGCACCTTCGTGGCTGGGATCATTGCGGCTATGACGGACAATATCAACCCGGAGACCGGCGTCTTCGAAGGTATGGTGGGCGCCTGCTGGAATTGCAAGATCATGCCGGTGCGGATGATAAACGCAGAGGGCAATGGGTATGGTTCCGATGCCGCGGCAGCAATCTATTATGCCGTCGACATGGGAGCCAACATCATCAATCTGAGTTGGGGTTTTGACCTGGATAATCTCGATTCCGCTGGGATGGCTGAAGTGGCCGTTATTACCGATGCCATCAATCATGCAGTCAATAATGGTGTCGTCGTGGTGGCTTCGGCCGGTAACAGCGGCGGTCCTGCACTACGCTTTCCTGCATCCATGGAAACTACCATCGCGGTAGGCGCCTCCAACTGGCTTGACCATCGCTCGGAGTTTTCAACTATTGCAAATCCGGGGGAATCACCTGACAACGGCAATGATGATGATGGCAACGGACGCATCGACGATGTTCTGGATGTCCTGGCACCGGGCGAGTACATCTGGAGCGGCTATGTCTACAGTGCCTTCGAATCGCTGCAAGCGCAAGTTCTGGGTGATGCCTCAACCGATCCGGGGACCGACGCCTATGGAAATAGCAGTGGAACCTCATTCTCTGCACCGCTGGTCGCCGGCTATGTCGGCCTGCTGTTATCGCAGTTTCCCAATGCGAACCTGAACGAGATCCGACAGGCCATTCGCTCCAATGCTATCGATCTGCTCGATCCGGAAGGGACTGGGGACAACCTGCCCGGTTACGACGCCTTCTCTGGTTTCGGCCGACTGCGCATGGTGATACCGAATAACTTATCGGACCCTCCGCCGCCACCACCATCACCATTACCGCCCGGGCCGGTGATCGAGCTGGTTGTGGATGAAATTAGCACTGGTCAATACGGCTACAATTACGGCAGCGACCAGCACGAGGCAGTTCTGGAGGTGACTTTTACGGGTGACGGGGAGACGGCCTACGAGCTGCACGTCACCGGTTACGATATCGACAGCGATGATGAGGTGTCGGTGTATCTGAACGGCACCCAGATCGGGTACCTGACACCGGGGCCGGACAACGGGCTGAATGCGGGAGACGTGTTTGTGCTGGATCCGGCCTTGCAGGTGGCCGGCGAGAACAGGATCGAGTTTCGAGAGCGGGTCGAGGGCTGGAGCTGGGGGGTAACCTCCATAGGGGTGCTGAGCCCGCCGCCGGAGATTGCGCTTGCACTGGATGTGGTTGACGGCGGACAGTACGGGCACAACTACGGCAGCGACCAGCACGAGAC
>JBAVKA010000573.1:0-3697 GCA_049688075.1 Gammaproteobacteria bacterium | reverse complement strand
CAAACGGTAAACATCATGGCTGAGCTACACACGGTGACATTGCTGATGAGCGAATTCGTCACCCACGACGTCAAACGCTTCGTGGTCAGCCGGCCGCCCGGGTTCACGTTCCAGCCCGGGCAAGGAGTGGAACTGGCGATCAACCGCTCCGAATGGCAAGACGAGCCACGGCCGTTCACACCCACCGGCCACGTTGACGACAAGGTGCTTGAATTCACCATCAAGGGCTATCCCGCGCACCAGGGGATGACCCGCGAGCTGCATCGTCTGTCACCGGGTGCGGAGCTGTTGATGTCCGAGCCGTTCGGCACCATCAGCTACCAGGGCCCCGGGGTATTTCTTGCCGGGGGCGCCGGCATCACCCCGTTCATCGCCATCCTGCGCGAGCGGGTTCGTGCGGGGGACATCGATCGTCATGCCCTGATCTTCTCCAACAAAACGCCAGCCGATATTATCTGCGAAAAGGAACTGCGCCACTATCTCAGCGAGCGCTGCATCCTGACCTGCACCGATGCAGAAGCGCAGGGTTACGCGCATCGCCGGATCGACGAGGCGTTTCTCGCGGACAAGATCGACGATTTCGCCCAGCACTTCTATGTGTGCGGTCCGCCAGGTTTCATGGAGGCGGTGAACGAAGCGCTGAAAAAACTCGGAGCCGATCCCCAGAGTCTGGTATTCGAACGTTGAACGAGGAGAACCGGCATGAAGAGACGGGGCACAGGGCAATCCTCAGCGAATAGCGCCGACCCGGGTACGCCAATCCCGGGTTTAAGCTGCAGGTCGATGTCATTAACACGCTGATGTTGAATTACTGGACCAGTCTCCTGGCAGGCGCAGCGATCCTCGGGGTGGCGATACCCTGCGTGATGCGCATTCGTCACCCGGAGCAGAAACCCCTCGCGGCCTACCTCATTTTCGTGTCCGTGTTTGTGACGGCCACCGTGGTGATCTACAGTCTGCTTGCCTGGCTCGCCGTGAATCTCGACCTGGAGGCCGCGCTCGGCCATACGGGGCCAGCGCTGCTGTTTCTTGTGATGGTCTTGCTGCCCGCCATCGCCCTGGCCAGCTGGCAGGCGCGCAAGCCTCCGTGGCGACAGCGCGGCCCGCCTGATTGATCGTCTGCCCGTTGAGGACCGCGCGCAACGCCCTGTATGATCCCTGAACAGGCTTCCACCTTCCACCGGAATGCGATCCAGCCCGCATTTCTCACCGGGCGGCGGTGGAATGACATAATGCACTGAAGTCAGCGAAATGTTACCAACCAAGGAAAAGACAGTGTGTTTCCGGAGAGTGCCTATCCCGGCCCTGGCTGGTTCTCGCGCGCCCGGACTTGCTCTTCACTCAAGGGGTAGCTACGGCTACCCCTTTCGCTCCAGAGCGGCGCCCGGACACACGAGCCCTGCGCCAGCATCCGGGATCCCGGTGAGAAATGCGGGTTAGACATGCACATGACGCTTGCAACCTACAATATCCACGCGTGCATCGGCGCCGACAGACGCTTCCTTCCGGAACGCACAGTGCAGGTACTGCAGGAACTGGATGCGGACGTGGTTGCCTTGCAGGAAGTGGAACACCATGCCATTGATGATTGCGACCTGCTGGATTACCTGGCTGGAAAAGCCGGACTGACTGCGATTGCGGGCCCCACGCTGTTGCGAGAAACCCGCCATTACGGCAATGCGCTGCTCACGCGTATGCCCATTCTGAAGGCGAATCGAATCGACCTGAGCCTGCCACGGCGCGAACCCCGCGGCGCCATCGAGGTAGTGCTCGACTGGCATGGGCAACGCGTACAGGTGGTCGCGACGCATCTCGGTCTGCGTCCCGGCGAGCGACGCCGTCAGGTTCGCCGTTTGCTTGACCTGTTCGAAGCCTGCCCGGCGGACATTTCGGTGTTACTTGGCGATCTCAACGAGTGGCTCCTCTGGGGACGGCCATTACGCTGGCTGCGTCGCCACTTTGCGCCTGCCCCGCACCCGCGCACCTATCCCGCGAAGTTTCCGCTGTTCGTGCTGGACCGGATCTGGGTGCACCCGCGCGCAGTGCTGACCACGATCGGGATACACGACAGTCCGGCGGCACGCATCGCTTCCGACCACCTGCCGCTCAAGGCAGCGCTCAGCAGTGAATGTGGCCTCACCCCGAGCATGAAGCGGCAGCAACAGCCATCAATGACCCGCTAGGCCGTGAAGATCTTTCGATGCCAGTCCTGTGATCAGGTCGTGTATTTCGAGAACACGCACTGCATGAATTGCGGGACCGTGCTGGGCTTTCTTCCCGACCGGTTCCTGCTGAGCGGCCTGGAAGCGAATGGGGATGACCTTTGGCGACCTTTGACATCGCAGACAGACGGGCGGCTGTACCGGATGTGCCGGAATTACTCCGGGGAAAAGGTCTGCAACTGGATGGTGCCCGAACACCGCCAGGCGGCGTTCTGCGACGCCTGTCGCTTCAACCAGACCATACCGGACCTGACTGTACCCGGGAACAAGACGCTCTGGCAGCGACTGGAGACGGCTAAACATCGCCTCATCTACAGCCTGCTGCGTCTGGGACTGCCGCTCATCAACAAGCAGGAAGACCCCGGCAATGGTCTGGCGTTCGCGTTTCTGGCGGATCCGGATCCGCTTTTCGCGGAAAGCGCCCGTACCATAACCGGACACGAACACGGCCTGATCACTATCAACATCGCCGAGGCGGATGATGTCGCCCGGGAACGCACACGGCAGGATCTGACCGAACCTTACCGGACCCTGCTGGGCCATTTCCGCCACGAGTCCGGGCACTATTACTGGTATCGTCTGGCGCGCCTCCCCGGGTGGCTGGCGGAGTTCCGACAACGATTCGGCGACGAGCGGCAGGACTACACCGGGGCGATGCGCGACAACTACCAGCAGGGGCCGCCCGCCGACTGGCAGTCCCGCTTCGTGAGTTCCTACGCCGCCGCCCATCCCTGGGAAGACTGGGCGGAGACCTGGGCCCATTGTCTGCACATCATTGACGTCCTCGAAACGGCCTGGGTCTTCCGGCTGCGGGTCTCGCCCGGCGGCGACCGGGATGAGCAGATGACCTCGGAACCTGATTTCGACCCCTACCGCAGCGACTCGCTCGAGCGGGTCATCGACCACTGGCTGCCGCTCACCTATGCGGTGAACAGCCTCAATCGCAGCATGGGTCAACCCGACCTTTACCCCTTCGTGCTCTCGCCCCCGGTGCTTTCCAAGCTGGGCTTCGTGCACCAGACAATGCACCGGTTAGCGGCGACGACGCCGTGAACAGTGCCGCCGCCCGGACCTGCCTCATGGTATGAACCTGTTGTCGCCACCCGGGCCACCTGCGGATCACGCAGCCGGGCGCACGGGAAGCGGCAGATAATGGAATACCGCGTTGCCGCGGCGGTCATTGTTTGCGCCGATACCTGATCACCACCAGCGCCCGCGCCCCGACGGTATACGGATTGGCAACCGGTTGCTCCTCGTCGATTACCGCATCGAATCGCGCGGTATCTATCAGCATCGCGGGCCGGGAGACTGTCCCGTTTTCCGGCAGCACATAATCGATGGCAGCGTCGCTTGCATTCAGGATCAGCATGAAGGTGTCGTCGGGCTCCTCCTCGCCCTGCCGTGTCAGGTGGTATACCCCCGCCTCACCGCTCAGCATCAGCGCTATGGTACGGGCATCCCCGGCATGCCAGTCC
>JBAVKA010000572.1:0-6431 GCA_049688075.1 Gammaproteobacteria bacterium | reverse complement strand
GTATATAGGTATCGGCACCAGTACCACCCAGCAGTTGATCATCCCCGCCCCGGCCTTCAAGGACGTCGTTACCATCTCCACCCATCAGCGTGTCCGCCTGGCTACCGCCTGTCAGGCGATCATCACCCGCCGCCCCATCCAGTATATTGGCTTCATTGGCGAGTCCGGTGAGCGCATCGTCACCATCGCTACCGGTCTGGTGCTGTGCCGCCGTGGTGAGATCGGCTTCCGTCCAGCGACTGCCATCCGAGAATACAACCTGTTCAATGCGTGAACCGCTATACCAGTCCTTGATATGGATCTCATTGCCATTTTGATCCGCCAGAACAAGATCACTGTCATTGGCCGCTACTGTAATCTCGCTGGCGTGTATCCCTGCGCCAAACCGGATCGTGTCAACATCCCCATCATCTTTGATGATGTCTCGACCCCAGTTGCCATTGAAGACGTACTCGTCATCGCCCGTACCCCCTTCCAGACGGTCGTTCCCGGTACCGCCATCCAGCACATCGTTACCACCGCCACCGTAGAGCCTGTCGATCCCGCTGCCGCCATAGAGTGCATCATTTCCAGCGACATCGACCGGGTCCTGATGCTGCCTTCGCACCTGGTTTACGGTCAGACCCAGCGTCTGGCTGGTCGCGGTATACAGAATCTCATTCTCATAATCATATTGTGCGGCAGATTTGTCACCATAGAGGATGTCATTACCGGCATCACCAAACAGGCGATCATCGCCCGCCTCACCATAGAGCTGATCGGCGTCATCCCCGCCAAAGAGCTCATCCTGCCCGCCACCGCCAAACAGGAAATCATTCCCCTTGCCGCCGGACAGCGTATCATCACCCACCTCAGTGACTGATACGTCCTGCGTCGCCGGGAGATCCAGTACGGTAGGATTGCCGGGCAAAGCCCACCAGACATCGGGTCCGTAGAAACCAAACCCCTCATTTGCCCCATCCCATTGCGCAGGCGAGTGTATTTCTACACCGGCATAGACGGTACTGCCCAGTTCGGTGTCACCATAGATTTTGTCGCTGCCGTCGCCACCCTCGATATGATCGGATTGTGCACCGCCGTATAACCAGTCATTATCATTACCACCGAACAACTCATCCTGACCGTCGCCACCAAAGACCAGGTCATTCCCAGACTCACCCAGCAACGAATCGTCACCACCACCACCTGAAAGGCGATCATGATCCGCCCCACCATTGAGTGTGTCAGACAATACAGAACCGGTGATCAGGTCCTCGCCGGACTCACCGTAAATTTCCGCGCCCGTTTGGTTGACTCCGTTATCGGCGCCCTCAACCAGCGCCTGGTCATTCCCATCGCCGAGGAAGACCCGAATGCCGGCATTGTCATTAATGTTGCTGATTGAAACGAGATCATCCCCAATACCGGTCTAAACGGTATCCACCGGATTGGCAAAGTCATACTGGTCGCCTACCGTTGGGTCTGGATTTTCAGTTGCCGGTGTCGCACCCTGTATCAGCCCTCTATCAGACAGCATGTTGACACTGGCACCACTTATAACAGCGACATCATTATCAGTATCCACGGTCTCATTATGACGCCCCAGTGTTGTTACAGTCTGTATTGGATTAACTGGCAAGACATCAATCAGGTCGATGCCAAGGTCTGATACGTGATATTTTTTTACAGTAATTGATTCTGCTACGGAAGTATCGGTAACCGTCAGGGTATCGCCAACCAGATTATAGGTGAAGCGTCCATCCGCTGTTTGATATTGCCCGGCATCACCATGACCACGAGACAATTTCTGTCCATTAAATTCGATCCAACCAATACCATCGGTGTCAAGAACAATAGCGCCACCCGCTACTACATAGCGGTCATAACCTGTCCCACCCTCCAGATAGTCTTCTTTACCATCCATACCAATCTCAGACTGAATGAGAACATCATCGCCACCACGGCCGTAGAGATGGTCCTCGCCGACAGTGCTATTCAGTTCGTCATAAGCATTGTCACTTCCAAAGTGGATGGTGATCTCTGTCTCAGTCGGAGCACCATTGACCTTACGTGTGTTGTAACCGGTCTCGTTATCGATGAGATGTAGAAATTTATCGTGATATTTTCCTTGCGAGTTGAATTCTGGTCCCACACCGGTTTGTGGATAATCATCTGTCGCACGTATCAATTGATCTTCCAGCAATTTCGCTCGATCGATCAGATAATCGTACGTATATGTCTCAGGATCTAAAGACGGATACAGTCCATCGTTACCGAGGATCGCGAAAGGATTCAATTTCTCCAACGCATACAAGAATCCCTTGACATTTTCTGCTGCTCCTGAGATCGCTCCCGCGATTACATCAGGTGATGCGCCAGCCAGGGATGCAATGCCGACATGCCCAGCTGACTGCCCGAAAAGTAGGTTGTCCTTGATAGCCGTTATTCGCTGGTATAGCGCATCGCGGTCACTGGCATCCACCGATGTACCTGCGTTAAAAATATCTCCTACCGCGTTTACGATATTTTCCAGGCTTTCATTGGGTACGTTTGAGGACGCCTCAAAAATGGGTGTAAGCAGCGGTATTGTTGTATTGGTATCCAGGGTGGCTATCAGATTGTAGACTGCCAAGGCATCCGACATATGCTCCACGGCATGCGCAGAAACAACATCTTGTAGTGCTGACAACGGATAGATTGTGCCTTCTGAAAACATGAATTGCTTTGTGCCAGGTGTAAGCCCGATGCTATTAACGGAATCGCCGACGACATCAATGTGCGTCATCTTGTCTGCATCCCACATGCTACCCACACTACCAGTCACAGGTTCTACACCCGCGTTTTGAAGTGCGGCAAAGAACCCTTCACTGCCCAAATAGGGGGTATTTTGTAGACCCAGGGTTGTATCAAATCCTGGCGCATTATAGGTATACACGGACTCTACAAGATCCGGCGCCATTCGACTCAGCATCATGGCCAAATGGCCTCCCAGTGAGTGCCCCGTTGCACTGATAGTGCCTTGCACTGAATGCAAGGCTCCATCATCCGCCAGAATGACCGGTGATGATGAGATTGTTTGTGTAACTTCGTCGTAGATGTAGTTAGGGATGGACTCGCCTTGCTCTCCTATTAACCTCTGGAGGTAGTTGAACATCACCAGTCCCTGGTGTATTGCAATGCCATCCGCTCCAATATCACCAAAATTTGTCAGCCAGTCTGTTAGATTGGGACCTTCAGTACCCCGAATTGCGAAATATTTTTGCCCAGTATTTGTTTCTTGCCCAGTATTGGTTTCTTGCCCAGTATTGGTTTCTTGGAATATCGTTGCAGAAAATCCGGACTCCGGATCGGTGAACTGCTCCACGACGGAATAGGTATCCGCGAATGCCCTCGCCTGAGCATCAGACATGCCCACTTCTTTGCTAGTTAGTGCTTTCAGATATGCATCATTATCTTGGCCACTCATATTTTCTGATAAATCCAATGCATATGCCGCCTGCGCCAGTTGCGCTTGTTGAAAGATACTATCCATAGTGTTCATTCTGATCTCCTTGCTTATTGGGTTGTCTTCATTGGCACGAATATCGACAACACTTTTGCTTTATTATTTGGTTGCCCTTTCCTGTCACAGGAAATCCCATAATTGGAACTAAATGTTCGATTAAGCCACCCTCCACCCGAAGAGAAGAAACGTCCTTCTGCGAGAATTTCATTTGTTTTCTTGTCAAAATACCAATACCGATATAATTGGATATCAAAGACTGATGAATACTTTTCAAGCTCATGGTCATGACCGTAGTCAGGCAACACACTAATATCTAGTGTTCCATCCACCTTGGAATTGGAATGCGGTGGGTACTTTATAAACAATGGTTCCCCATCCTTATTCCAGGATTGCTCGGGCAGTTCTACCGTGTGATACACCTTGAATCCTCCCTGTGTTTTACACAAATAGTTCAGGTAAATCCGTCCTGCGATTTCATCTGCCAGCGGTAGCGTGAAGGTTATAGCGAATGCCACCAATCCGATTAAGAGTCGGTAAACACCCCGGGTCGATCGTTTCGAAACGACCACTGCCACCAAAAGACAGACTGGAATCCACAACATGAGGGGGGAAAGCGCCCCCGACAATGCAATAAATCCGAGCAGCTCATCCATATCTCAGCCCTTTAACAAGATCTACCGAAGTTGCTTTAGTCATGTTCACGGATAACTCGTATTTCTGTTGACTAATCAAGGAAACATGCTTACAGAAATGTATCTCAATATAAGTCCTTTCAACGCTCCCGCGCTGTTTCTTTGAACCCTCGAAAAATCGGATTTAGAAAATATTCAATCACTCTTCGTTGCCCAGTCCTCACTTCCACAGCAACGTTCATACCCGGCGACAGTCGGATCCGCTTATCGCCCACATCGATGCTCGTTTGTTCCATGTCAACGCGTGCTGAATAAACATACCCAACTTTATCCAGCGGCACGGCGTCATGGGAAACGTGCAATAGATTTCCACCGATCACACCGTATTTCGTGAACGGGAATGCCTCGATCTTGATTTCTGCCGACTGCCCCTCATTCACGAAGCCGATATCCTTGTTTTCGATCCAGGCCTCGATCTCCAGTTGGCCTTCCTTTGGTGCGATGACCATGAGCTGCTGTGCCTGTGTGACAACCCCGCCGATCGTGTGCACGGAAAGCTGCTGGACGACGCCGTCGATGGGCGCCGTCAATGTCTGCTGTGACGCGAGAAAATAGGGACAGATCACGTTATTGATTTTGAAAACGTGGTCTGTCCCCATTTTTCCCATAGGCTAAATAAAAACCAGTACGGTCGCCCGCTTCAAGCAGGCTCTCTAAATAGCCAATCTCAACACTTGTTAGTGGAATATTATTTTGTTCCGTAAGAGTTACGTTAGCCATACCTCACCTCTTTATACTTAAATATTATTTATGAATGAATTGATTAATCTACGCACTCCACTATCGAATTCCTTCCATCGGTATAATTCTGTCCTACGAAATGAATATATGACTTTTAGTCCTGCTATATTCACTTCAGCGAGGCATCGCGTGTATTTTAATTCCTCTCGCTCACAGTTAATGTAAACACTGTTTTCCACATCAGTTACTTTATTTAAGTAGTGTTCCTTAACTCTAGGAAAGCACTTGCCCGCCAACTCTTGAGTAGGCGTTGATTTACTAAAGCAATCGTCGCCTTGCTTGGTTTGCAGATAAAACACGAGACCATAAGCATCATCCGATTTAAGCTGAAACTCCCGCTTCAGGCGTGCTTCCAAATTAGCCCAGAAAATGTCCTGCAATATCATATTGCTTATATCTATTGTTATCCCATTCTTCCATTTCTCTTGATAAACGCTTTCCATGTCTTCACTGAGGTTGAGGGGGATAGAAAATTCTGCTTTGCGAGGTTCTAAGTCTGGCAGTCCAGTCTCAATACTAAGGAGTTCTTTTCGACTACTGTAAGGATTAGTGATTCGACTTAGGTACGCTTTTGGAATATATAAGTGCACTTCCTCTGCATTAGCAGTTGGTTTCATAACGAATTTTTCTAATACCATGCTATTGTTGTATGGTGCCCACGGTAATTCTTTTTGACTGGCTGCACCACACCCATTCGCCATCAAATAGATTAAAAGTAAAACGTAAACTCTTATTCCAGTTGTGCTTCCCATGAGAGATACCCTAAAGACCATTATCACAACCATTTACACGAAAATATTCTAAATCTTACTCGCAACAGTAATATCTAGCTTCCAGATTGATTTTAAATCCGCGATAAATCTACTCATCAACGCTCCCGTGCTGTTTCCTTGAACCCTCGCAAAATCGGACTCAGAAAATATTCAATCACTCTCCGCTGCCCTGTCCTCACTTCCACCGCCACATTCATACCCGGCGACAGTCTGATCTGCTTGTCGCCCACATCGATGCTCGTTTGTTCCATGTCAACGCGTGCCGAATAAACATACCCAACCTTATCCAGCGGCACGGCGTCATGCGAAACGTGCAGCAGCTTCCCATCGATCACACCGTATTTCGTGAAGGGGAATGCCTCGATCTTGATTTCCGCCGCCTGTCCTTCCTTCACAAAGCCGAGAAAATAGGGACAGACCACGTTATTGATTTTGAAAACGTGGTCTGTCCCCATTTTTCCCCGTTAAAGTTTCACTTCCTGTGATCAGGCCTTGCCCAACTAACTGCTGATAGTACAACTCAAGGTCTATATATTGCGGCGGTGTATTGCCCACAACTAGACCATTTAAAATAGAAATATCAAATAGCCAATCAAGTGGATCGGTCAGCTGGGTACCACATATGGCTAAATACTTATTACCGGACGCATCGCTAAACACCGTCGCAGATAGGCCTGTTATCAAGTCCTCGTACTGATCTACAACACTGTACGTATCAGCGAACAATTCCGCTTGCGATTG
>JBAVKA010000571.1:0-6578 GCA_049688075.1 Gammaproteobacteria bacterium | reverse complement strand
CCCAGGCCAACGTTGCCCGCAACGAAATGGGCTACGCCGTGCTGCTCGCCGATTCGGATGGCGTGGTGGTCGACACTCTGGCCGAGCCGGGCCAGGTCGTCGGTGCCGGCCAGGTCGTCGTCCGCGTGGCGCATGCCGGGCGCCGCGAGGCGGTCATCGCATTCCCCGAAACCCTGCGCCCGGCGATCGGCTCCGCGGGGCGCGCGAGCTTGTATGGCAGCGGGCTGACGGGCGCGGCAAAACTGCGCCAGTTGTCGGATGCCGCCAACCCTCAGACACGCACCTTCGAGGCGCGCTACGTTCTGGAAGGCCGCCTGGCGGACGCGCCGCTGGGCTCGACCGTCACCATCGAGATTCCGAACTACCGATCCGCCCCGACGCTGCAGGTGCCGATCGGCGCGATCTTCGATCCGGGCAAGGGGCCAGGCGTATGGCTGGTCGAAGGGGAATCGCCCCATGTCACCTGGCACGCCGTGCAGGTGGCCGGCCTCAGTGAGGAAGCCGCCGCCATCGTCGGTGGCCTCGCGGCGGGCGATCGTGTCGTCGTACTCGGCGCACATCTGCTGCACGAAGGCGAGCAGGTACGACTGGCTGACGGCGAAGCCGCGCAAAGCGTGGCGCCGGTTGGCGGGGAAGGGCAATGAGCGCCTTCAACCTCTCCGCCGTCGCGGTACGCGAGCGCTCGGTCACCCTGTTTCTGATGCTGGCGATCTTCATCGCCGGCGTCGTGGCCTTCCTGACGCTGGGCCGGGCGGAGGACCCCGCCTTTACCATCAAGCAGATGACCGTGATCACCGCCTGGCCCGGGGCGACCGCCAAGGAGATGGAAGAACTGGTCGCCGAACCCCTGGAAAAGCGCATGCAGGAACTGCGCTGGTATGACCGGACCGAGACGTTTACGCGACCGGGGCTGGCCTTTACCACCGTCTACCTCCTCGATAGCGCGCCGCCGGCCGAGGTCCCCGAGCAGTTCTATCAGGCGCGCAAGAAACTCGGCGACGAGGCGCTCAAACTGCCGCGTGGCGTCATCGGCCCGGTGGTGAATGACGAATATGCCGACGTGACCTTTGCGCTGTATGCCGTGAAAGCCAAGGGCGAGCCGCATCGGAACCTGGTGCGCGACGCAGAGACCCTGCGTCAGCGTCTGCTTCACGTGCCCGGCGTCAAGAAGGTGAACATCATCGGCGAGCAGGCCGAACGGATTTTCGTCGAGTTCTCCCATGACCGTCTCGCGACGCTGGGCGTCTCCCCACGCGACCTCTTCGCTGTGCTGAACGGGCGCAACGTGATGACGCCCGCCGGTTCAATCGAAGCCAAGGGCCCGCAGGTTTTCATCCGGCTGGATGGCGCCATCGACGACCTGGAGGCGATCCGCAATACCCCCGTCGCGGCGCGGGGCCGGACGCTGAAGCTCGGCGACATCGCCGAGGTGAAGCGGGGCTACGAGGATCCGGCCACCTTTCTCATCCGCAACAACGGCGAACCGGCCTTGCTGCTCGGCGTGGTCATGCGCGAGGGTTGGAACGGCCTCGATCTGGGCAAGGCGCTGGAGTCGGAAGCGGCGGCGATCAACGCCGGGATGCCGCTCGGCATGAGCCTGTCCAAGGTCACGGACCAGTCGGTCAATATCCACTCGGCCGTCGACGAGTTCATGGTCAAGTTCTTCGTCGCCCTCGGCGTGGTCATGCTGGTCGGCTTCCTCAGTATGGGATGGCGCGCCGGCATCGTGGTCTCGGCAGCCGTACCCCTGACCCTGGCCGCGGTCTTCGTCATCATGGCGGCCACCGGCAAGAACTTCGACCGGATCACGTTGGGCTCGTTGATCCTGGCCCTGGGGCTGCTGGTCGACGACGCGATCATCGCCATCGAGATGATGGTCGTGAAGATGGAGGAGGGCTACGAGCGGGTACACGCAGCGGCCTATGCGTGGAGCCACACCGCCGCGCCCATGCTCGCCGGAACCCTGGTGACGGCGATCGGCTTCATGCCGAACGGCTTCGCCAGGTCGACTGCCGGCGAGTACACCAGCAGCATGTTCTGGATCGTCGGCATTGCGTTGATCACATCGTGGATCGTTGCCGTCGTGTTCACGCCCTACCTGGGGGTCAAGCTGCTGCCGAACTATGAGAAGCACGAGGGCGGGCACGGGGCCATCTACGCGACGCCGAACTACGAGCGCTTCCGCCGGCTGCTGGGATGGGTGATCCGGCGCAAATGGCTGGTCGCGGCGAGCGTGATCGGCACCTTCGTCGTCGCGATCCTGGGTATGGGCGTGGTCAACAAGCAGTTCTTCCCGACCTCCGACCGGCCGGAAGTGCTTGTTGAGGTGCAGATGCCGTATGGCACCTCAATCGAGCAAACCAGTGCCGCGACGGCGAAGGTTGAAGCCTGGCTTGCGAAGCAGAAGGAGGCCAGGACCGTGACGTCCTACATCGGCCAGGGCGCTCCACGCTTCTTCTTGGCGATGTCACCTGAATTGCCCGATCCGTCGTTCGCCAAAATCGTGGTGCTCGCGGGCGATGACAAGGAACGGGAAGCCCTCAAGTTCAGACTGCGCCAGGCGGTGGCCGACGGGTTGGCGCCCGAGGCGCGGGTGCGCGTGACCCAGATCGTGTTCGGCCCCCCTTCGCCATTTCCGGTGGCCTACCGCGTCATGGGGCCGGACCCGGACAAGCTGCGTGACATCGCGGGAGAGGTGCGTGGCGTAATGCAGGCCTCCGCACAGATGAGAACGGTCAACACCGACTGGGGCGAGCGCGTGCCCACGCTGCATTTTTCGCTCGACCAGGATCGCCTGCAGAGCATCGGCTTGACGTCCACCGATGTGGCCCAGCAGCTTCAGTTCCTGCTGAGCGGCATCCCGATTACCGAGGTGCGCGAGGACATCCGTTCGGTACAGATCGCAGCCCGTTCGGCCGGGAATACGCGGCTCGATCCGGGCCGGATCGCCGATTTCACCCTGGTTGGCGCGGACGGCCAGCGGATTCCATTGTCCCAGATCGGAAAAGTGGACGTTCGCATGGAAGACCCGATCCTGCGTCGTCGCGATCGCACGCCGACGATCACCGTGCGTGGTGATATCGCCGAGGGCCTGCAGCCGCCGGACGTATCCACCGCTGTGTGGAAGGATCTTCAGCCCATCATCGCCAAGCTGCCGGCCGGCTACCGGATCGAAATGGGTGGCTCCATAGAGGAATCCGGCAAGGCCAATCGCGCCTTGGTGCCGCTGTTCCCCATCATGATCGCCCTGACGTTGATCACGATCATCTTCCAGGTCCGCTCGATCTCCGCGATGATGATGGTATTCGCCACCGCACCGCTGGGCCTCATCGGGGTTATTCCAACCTTGCTGATCTTCCAGCAGCCGTTCGGCATCAACGCGCTGGTCGGTCTGATCGCGCTTTCCGGCATCCTGATGCGCAACACGCTTATCCTGATTGGTCAGATCCGCAGCAACGAGAAGGATGGATTGGCGCCCTTCAACGCCGTAGTCGAGGCCACCGTGCAGCGCTCCCGTCCGGTCATCCTGACAGCGCTCGCCGCTATGCTGGCGTTTATACCACTCACCCACTCGGTTTTCTGGGGAACGCTGGCCTATACCCTAATCGGTGGCACCTTCGCCGGGACGGTTCTGACCCTGGTGTTCTTGCCGGCCTTGTACTCGATCTGGTTCAAGATCAGGCCGGCAGCGGTGGACGGGAAGGCCGTTCTTACGATGCGGCCGGAACCTGTCGCAGGCTAGCAGAAGAAATCGGCGCGCCGACGCAGCAGCGTATTACCGGCCTGCCGTCACTCACTATTATTACGCTGCAGGGTGCTCGGCCCCATACGCTAGCTCAGCCTATGGTCTGGCCTATCAGAGCTTTGTCTGGCGGAGCTTCGACATTCGACGTCTGCTTTGAACTGGGCCGAATGGCCCCTTAGGGTCGATAGTCCCCTTCCAGAGTCCAGCCCGGGTACGTCCGCTTCCAGTACTTTCCAGACATGCTTACTCGCGCGGGGAATGTCTTCTTTTCCCGAAACCGGACATTTCCGAGTGATCGGATTATGACCGGAAAGTCGCATAAGTTGCCGTTCCCATCCAGCAACCTGTACTCACACTTTCGGCCGTGAACTTGCCCTTCCCGGATGACCGGCGAACAACGGCAATGCCGCAACTTCAGACGTTCCCGCTGCGCAATCAGCACTTCCGAGAACGGCCAACACACTTGTCATCCCTCCAATCCCTGTGGATGATCAAAACGCAGCAGATACCTGCCGTTCCCATCCGCCTGCCAGAACACATCAATTGGTTTGCGCTATTCCCTTACGAGGGTGAGCTTTCGCCCATCATTCAGTTCCCCTTGAAGAGTCGTTTCATTAACACGCTTCAGGGTGGCGATGTCGTCATCGCACCCCCAGAGCGCCTTGGATCTGTTGATCTTGAACATCAGTTCATCCGTAGAGGTGCGCTGAATCACAATAGGCGCCTGAAGTCCGGCGCATGGATTCTTGAAAATCTTCGAGGTGATTTTCCAGGTTCCACTCTGGTCAATTATGATAACCGTGCCCTCTCGGGATATGCCTTTCTCGTTCACCAGACTCGCGTGCCAACTTCCATTGTAGGGATTGTCTTCCTGGGCCAGTGCAAGTGCCGGCAGAACGGCCATCAGAAGTACGCTCAGAAACCGCATGATGTGACGCATTACACACCTCCGACCTGTTTGCCCGGTAACGTAACCGGACGATCCCATTATGCCGTCGGTACTTCTGAGAACGGCCAGATTAGGTCATTTCGCATGGCTACAATGCGAGCACAACAGATCCGTCACAAGAAATATCCTGCTGTACATTGTGATACAGGATAGGAAAGACGCCTGTCGAATAAAAGCACTGCCACCCCATCTTCTGAAGCGCGAGCGACGTATGCTGAGCGTCTGTATATTTTAACGATATGGTGCGTGTAAAAGCATGTGAAGGCCAATTCAACATGTTGTAAGAGTAACAAGGTGGTGTTGGTTTCGATAAACATGCCAGCGTTACTGATGTCACGCACCTTGCAGTGTTGTGTACTTTCTCCATGCGCATACAGATAGACCTGTGTATTATCAGAGTGACGACGAGCATGGTGACGTCGTTCGGTCGATATCATGATCTGTTTACCTCCTATTAGCACCCGATTCCTGTCATTAACTGTTTGCAGATATTTCTTTAATCTAGACATCTGAAATCGGGAAACCTGACATTCCCTAGATCACTGAGCGTGTCTCAGTGGAGGCATAAGTTGCCGTTCCCGTTGTGCAATCAGTACTACCGAATACGCCCGCTGTCGGACATACAGCCAGTAAAACACTGCGACCAGAAGATCCCGTCTGACTTAGTGCAAGTTAAGTGGCTGTTAGTGGAAATGGCGCCTGTAAATTTGCAGCAAAATGAGGGCTTTCTTGTGTGATTCTATAGCCGCAGTAAACAAGCCGACCTGCTGCAGTCGGCGTTCGATTTCAAGCTGATGTTTCAGTCTCGTTCTGCACTCTGTTTTATTCATTGCCTCGTCCCTCCTTTCCAGCTAATTACCTCATTCTTGTAATGAAGACGGAGAATGTGGAGTTAATTGTGACTACTGTTTAAATTCCATCCCCATAATTTTTCACAATCGTATGAATTTGTAATACATCTGATGTATATAAGGCATAGTACATGCCATAAATATAAATATGTCTGATTATCAATTAGATAGATAATTTCATGTTATTCATTTAATTTGTAACTGTAAATAATCTGGACAGTGGTATTCAATCAAAAATCTATACTCAAAATAATTAGTTCTATATATCAGGTGGTTGATGAATTTTTATCTTTCTTTCCACTTTGTGTTGTAACTGTTATGTATTTGACTACTGCATTTGGTCTGATATGGGATGATGGCTGTAGACCCCTATTTAGTTCCTGTACTTCCGATATCAGTACTTCTCAGACATGCCCATGATCACCGGGAATGTCTCGTTTAGGAAAAAGCAGACATCCGGTGAATCCTGGATCATGTCGGGAATGCAATAACGGTCATTCCCTCTTCACAATCGCTTTACTTCCGAGAACTGAAAACTTGGTTTGATCGTACCTACACGCTAGTTCGTAGCAAGAAACATATCGCGCAGGACTTTCTGCCCTGCGCCCGTTACAGAGTCGGATATTCTCGGTCCCAGTGAGGCTTTCCGATCAAGCGCCCGTTCTATGGCAGTCGACGGATCCGGAATGATTTAAAGGACCTGGGGCATCGGGTGAATCGCAAGAAGGTGCAGCGTCTGATGCGGTTGATGGGGATTGCCGCCCTCTATCCGAAGGCGAACATCAGCCGGCCTGGCAAGGATCGTTGGGTGTACAATGTGTTTGTGGAGCGCTTGTGGCGCAGCCTGAAGTACGAGGAAGTGTATCTCAAGGCGTACGAGACGGTTGCCGAGGCCAGGTTGAGTATTGGAAACTACTTCCGGTTCTACAACAGTGAACGCAGGCATCAGAGCCTGGATCGGCAGACGCCAGATCAGGTCTATGAAGGGAGTGTGATGTGGCCGGTTGCCGCATGATCAGGCCGCAGCATGCGG
>JBAVKA010000570.1:0-1667 GCA_049688075.1 Gammaproteobacteria bacterium | reverse complement strand
CGGGAGACCTCCTCGATGAACGCCCGGTGTTCATGAAGCGCCGCGAGATCGTTCAGGCCATGACCGTTGACCTCAGGCAACGGGGACAGGCTGTAGGGGTCGTCGTCCAGACGGTAGAGGCAGAACTCCATCTCCGGGGCGATAACGGGTCTGAGGCCCAGTTCGGCGAATCTCGAAAGCACCGATTCAAGCACGCCGCGGGGATCCCGGGGTTCCGCCGTCCCGTCTTCCTTCCTCAGGCCGAGCCGAACCTGCGCGGTCGGGTGGCCGGTCCATTCCAGACGCCGGAGGGTGTCGGGAATCCCGAGCGCGGGACAGTCGCCTTCTCCCGACTCCGCGACGATCCTGGGGATATCGCGGCCCCAGATGTCCGGCGAAACGATATCGGCCGACATCTTGAAACCGTTCCCGAACAGGCCCGGCAGGTGCGAAACGGGAATCCACTTGCCGCGCTGAATACCGTGCAGGTCCGTTACGACGACCTCGACGGTACGGATGTCCGGATTGGCCGCGATGAACTTTCCAACAAAGAGATGAGGGTCTTTGTCGCCGAGGTCGTTGTGTCCCCCTATTGTCATGGTCTCCCCCTGTGTCGAAGGCCTCTGGCCGGGTATCGGGATCTGTCGCTCTCTCTAACGGGTGCGCCGTCACGCACCCTTGAAACTTTGCCCCAGCCGGTTCGCCCGTTTGTCTGCGTTCGCCGCGCCCCGCCGAGCGGTCCGATTTGAGGCAAAAATATGATCAGATTTTCTTGCTAGGCAACATTTAGGCCGATAAGGTGTCGTTGTCTATCACCATTGACTATGTGTGTGGCATGAAGCTTTCCACTATTCAGCCGCAAGGAGGGCGTGCCATCCAAGGCAGTCCTCTCAATTCGATTGAAGCGGTCTCGGTCAGCAAAACTTTTTACGCTGGTACGAGTGCACCAATTCGTGCGGTCGACGACGTGTCTTTGGAGATCGGCGCTAATGAGTTTTTCACGCTGCTTGGCCCGTCGGGGTGCGGAAAGACGACTCTGCTTCGTTTGATTGCTGGTTTCGAAGAGCCAACAGCAGGAGATATTCGCTTGTTCGGCGAGTCTCTAAGGGGCCTGCCACCCTACCGACGGCACATCAACACCGTCTTCCAGCATTATGCGTTGTTTCCCAGCATAAGTGTGGCAAAGAACGTGGGGTTCGGCCTGGAAATGTTGGGGATGGGGCCATCAGAGGCAAGGGATCGAGTAAACGCGATGCTTTCCCTCGTTAAGATGGAGGCTTTCGCAGACCGATATCCCAGCAACCTCTCCGGTGGACAGCAACAGCGTGTGGCACTGGCACGAGCACTGGCGCCCAATCCGAAGATCCTGCTTCTGGACGAGCCGCTATCGGCGCTGGACCTAAAGCTCCGTCAGGCAATGAGACTGGAGTTAAAGATGCTCCAGGCCGAAACCGGTATTACCTTCATCTTCGTCACCCATGACCAGGAAGAAGCGCTCACGATGAGTGATCGCATTGCGGTCATGTTTCAAGGCTCAGTAATGCACATCGGCAGCCCTGAAGAGATCTACCAGCGCCCCGCCAATCGGTTCGTCGCCGAATTTATCGGCGACAATAATCTTATTTCCGGCCGAATCACCGCCGTAAACGGCGGGACGATGCGGATTGAACTGAGCGGCATCGGTGAGA
>JBAVKA010000569.1:0-2669 GCA_049688075.1 Gammaproteobacteria bacterium | reverse complement strand
CCACGGCTGCTTCAACCCAGGACCGGGCCTGGCTGTTTGCCGAGGCGGCAGCCAGTTACAATCTGGAAATTATCTGGTGGAAAGTGCTGGCGTGGCTGCTGTTGCCCGTGTCGGGAATTTTGCTTTGCGGTAAGAAATAATAGGGTGTCAGGAAATAATAGGGTGTCAGAGCACATTTCCGGCTTATATTAGAGAAAAATGTGCTCTGACACCCTATTGTTTTCCTGCAAGTCAAGAAAGACTGATGGATTAAAGGTATCGAATTAAACAAGGGACAGACCACGTTTTATCTAACGGGAAATCGTGGTCTGTCCGCTATATTCCTAAACACAGTCTATGCATGCTGGCATGTCGTTCCAAACATGACCACCCAAACTCCTTCCATTTGCCTTCTTAGAACGTCGCTGGCCATCAGAGCCCCAAGCACCCCATTGCTTGAAGAAAAATGCAATATCCATGCTGTCACATTGTTGCTTGATATTAGCCACCCAAGATTGATGCATTGGCCTGGCCTTTTTCCCTGACTCACCACCAACAATTACCCAGTGAATATCCCGCAAATCAAGCTGCCCCAAATCTTCCAACAAGGGCTCTATTGATAGAAATCGCACCTTGACGTTTATCTTCCTAAGAATGTCTATTCTCGGAACTCCTTGCTTTCTGTTCTCCACAGAAACACCAAGCCACACATTGGACGGAATTGACCGCGTCCGACAATACTTTGCCATACGCTCCGCGCGCTTGGTTAGAACCTGGAAGGTATGCTGGCGAGCCTCTCGCATTACATTGAAAATACGATCAATGTATTCAAAGGGAACTTTTTCGTGAAAGACATCTGACATCGAATTAACGAAATAGATTGTCGGCTTACGTCGTGCCAGCGGTTCAGTAAGTCTTTCCGGCATTAACGTCAGGCAAAAGCCCTTTTCATAACCGCGCACACCCATGGCCTTGAGCCGCAAAGCCATCGTCTCCGCGTAACAGTGCTTGCATCCTTGAGAGATTTTGGTGCAACCGACCGTCGGATTCCAAGTCTGCTCTGTCCACTCTATTTTGCTCTGCGTGCTCACTACACCGCTCCCCGGGCAATGGTTAGGTCTGACTATCTTGCACCAAGCTCTGGTTATGGTTTTAAAATGTGATTTGCAATGTTGACCGCAGTCTTTGCACCATTCGGGTTACCCGCTGCAAAACACAGCAGGAAAATAGGCACCCCTTTTGAATTTCGCAACGCAAGTGGATTTGCCACCGAGGCGAAACAAGTCTTGAGCCGGTCGATAAAGAATTCACTGATCGAGTCCCACGATGCATCCTTTTCAATACTAGGTTCTGTGTCGAATAAATCATCCTGCGGAGATTGCCTATAGAAGGCCTCTTGCCATGATTCTGTACCCAGCATGGTTGTCAGCCTTCTCGCCCAGTTCTCATTCGGTGGTCCTGATCTGGTTAGCAGCCGATTGACCCCTTGTCCCAGCGGAAACAAGAGCCACATATCGATAGCTTGTGTTTTGGCGATGCTCTCGATGGTAGCCCATTCGACTTGCATGCCATATGGGTCAAGAAAAACGACACTACGCCACTGGTTCCAGTCGGTATTCTGGCACCACTGCTGAATATATTGGTTAGCGTCAGTTACCAGCACGATGGCATCGAGCTGTTTGAATTCTTCTTTTACAATCTGTTCCAACCTCGCCCCATGATCAGGATTGTTCTCAATGAAGATGTACCTGGAAAATGGGTTATCTAAACCCAAGGCTATGCGCGGACTACCATCATGTAAGCCAATCACATCAGGATCGGTAGTCAAGTCAGCAAACAGGTTGCGTTCAGACTGGTCTAGCCTGACGGTTGTGGAACTGCGGTAACCAGAGCCTGCGAATGCGTCAAGATAAATTGTTTTGTACCGCTTGGCTTGCACGTTCCGCGTAAAGATCAACATGTAGGCTTTCAGGTACTTCCTGAGTCGCCCAAGTTTTTCTTCCGTCCAAGGCCCACCGAATTGCTGTGATGACATTCATACATCCCTATATGACTGTATGGAAATACAGTATTACTAGTCTAATTGTTATTCAACACCTTAATTGAAAATCTTACTGAATTTACATGGAATCTCGATACGCTCCAGGCGAGGTTTCGCTTCATCGAATGCAATACCTTGGAGGTTGCGCAGTCCTTCTTTTACCCCCGTTTTCAATTGAATGAAAAAGCATCAAAAAACCGAAGCACTCAACTCATGCACCGCCGCCAGCATCTCCCCGTCATCGGTTAACGCCTCGGCAATACTCGACCGGCACGCGACCACCGGGTTGACACCTGACCCGATCAGCTTCGCCGCGTGCACCAGCAAGCGCGTGCTCGCGCCCTCCTCCAGGCCGCTGCCTTTCAGGTTGCGGGTCATGTGCGCGAACTTGACCAGCTTGTCGGCGCTCGCCTGGTCGATGCCGGTTTCGTTGATGACGATCTTCGCCTCCAGCGCCGCCGACGGGTAGTCGAACTCCAGCGCCACGAAGCGCTGCCGGGTGCTCTGCTTGAGGTCCTTCAAGATGCTCTGGTAGCCGGGGTTGTAGGAGATCGCCAGGCAGAACTCGGGACCGGCCTCGAGCACCTCGCCGAGCTTTTCCATCGGCAGCACGCGGCGGTCGTCGGCGAGCGGGTGGATCACCACGGTA
>JBAVKA010000568.1:0-2334 GCA_049688075.1 Gammaproteobacteria bacterium | reverse complement strand
TGATAGCGCCGCTTCAGGCAATAACGCAATCATTGATAGCGGTGCGTGGCGAATTCGATAGTGTTCTCTGGCAATGAGAACTTGGCGCGCCCGGAGAGATCCGAACTCCAGACCGCGAGGTTCGTAGCCTTAAATATTTTCATATAGGCGGTCTCGCCCGTTGCATATTGCAGTACTGAGCATCACCGTGCAGGACTGAATTCGGCACAAAAATATCTTACGAAGTGGATCATGCCCTGACTAACCGATACTTGCGAACCGCGGTTCGATTCCACACGCCCCCACCAATTATAAAAAGGTCAACCGCTCTCGGTTGGCCTTTTTCATTGCAGGACCCCGCGGGCACCGTCGCGCTGTACGTTCCGATGTAGGAGCTGGACCAATATCTGGCCCGGAAGAAGCCCATCACGCACCCCACGGCATAGACCATGCGGATTTCGAGTCGGGCTCATAAATCAGCAACTTTCTTTTAATCAAACTGTTGCGCCATTCTCCCCTTTCGACACCCTACCCTGAAATACCGCCATTTACGGATGTTTTGTCTTCAGGTTTATTACGTTTTCTCTACGCTGGAACCTTGCAGTCTTTGCGAGGACTGCAAGGCAGGGGACCGTTGCAGGACGTAGCAATCTCCATGCAATGCCCGACTATCTCAAATGGCGCTGAACATCCATGCTCCCGTGCAGGATGCGGACGACATCGATGCCCTTGTCCATGATGAGATAAAAAACCAGGTGCTTGCCGGAAGGATAAACGCGCAACCCCTTGTACAGTTCATCCCGACACTTACCCAGTTCCGGGTAATCCGCCAGTTCCGTACAGACATCGTGCAGGCCGTTGAGGTAATGCCGGGCCTGCTGCACGCCCCAGGTCGCAATGGTGTAATCCCAGATCGCGTCGATATCTGATCGAGCCTTCGGTCGCAGCCGGACTTCAGCCACGCTTCAGCTCGCCTTCCCTGGTACTGGCATAAGCATCAAAGTCAAAAGGCTCTGCCGGCCCACTGTCGATCCCTTCCTGGATGGCTTTTCGCAGCGCAGCCAGTTTGGCGTCCTGCTCTTCCAGCAGCCGCAGACCGGCACGGACAACTTCACTGGTTGAACCGAATCGCCCTTGCGATACCAGTTCTTGCACAAATTTCTGGAAATGATCGCTCAGGGCGATACTGGTGTTTTTGCTCATAACAGCCACCCTCGTTTCTGTGTTACCAAATGATACTACTATTTGGTAACTTGGGTATAGGAAGCATAACCCACGTATTTCGGGTGAATCCAGCCGGGAATCGGTCATCAGACCGGCATCCCAGCCCCTGAATCCCCGCGATCCGGCCGCCTGCAGGCCGATCCCGGCCCTTTACCACCGGTATTCGCCGGCCTTTTCTCCTCACAACAGCCGTGGCCCTGCCCACCGGCCGCAGCCCACCCTGCCCGCCGCCCTGTCGGACCGGCAACCTGCCCGTGTGAATCAATGAATACCTGCTCGCGCCCCGTCAACACCATCCGTCGGCGCTTGGCCAACCCGGCCAGCGTGCAGCTGATTGCACAGCAGCTACAGGCCGTCTGTGCTTCCGGCTGCGGTGTACTCATTACCACCACGGCGGACGTTGACTCGACGATTCTCGCCACCGGTCATCACGTCATTCCACTGCGTGCCGTGGCGCACCTGCGCAAGAGCGGCTTAGTCATCGAGAATCTCGAGGCCTACCTGGATGGCGCCCCAGCCGACGAGGAACCGAGCTCGGAAACCTCGCTAAGGCTGCTGCACTCCGGCCGCATCGCGTTGATCGCGGGCAAGCAGCACAAGCTCTCACCCCAGGTCTACCGCTTTCTCAGCGTCCTCGAAGCAGCCGGCGGGGAACCGGTGCACAAGCGCACCCTGGCTGATGCGTTGGACATCAATGTCGATAAGTGCAAGGGCGCTCACATCTTCAAACACCACAAGGAGGTCTATCGAAACTTCGTCGACCACGACGCCGCGGGGTACTACTGGCTGGAAGGGGTACTATGCGAGATGAGTGTATAAGATTTCGTTAAAGGACGGGAGACGAACTGATCTCGGTCATTACTGAACACCCGTGATCGTGGCTATAGCGAGTTGACCAATGACGGCCGTCGGCCACTTTCGTACCTTCCCCGAGCTTCAGTGAAGGTCAGGAACGCCGCAGAACTTGCCATCCCCATAAGCAGACAACCTCGCTGATGTGGGGTTCATGGTTGGCGACTATAGGCCAGAAATGAGCCTGTAAATAACTCTGTGTAACTGCCCGGTTACAGAGTCTCCGGCATACGCTCGGGGAACTCAATCATAAAAAGGTTCAATGCCGCTTTCCAGTCG
>JBAVKA010000567.1:0-2217 GCA_049688075.1 Gammaproteobacteria bacterium | reverse complement strand
TGGTATTGCGGGTCGTGATTGAAGCACGTACGCCACGACCACGTCCCGTTTTCATATGCCCGAAGTGCCAGGCCCCGATGCATATCACCGGCTTTGTCAGGCCCGCCTGGCAATCCGGCTAAGGGCTTTATCCAGAGAACTCTTCACCCGCCCAACACAGGGGGACCGGATCGTTTTATGACAACGCCGTAATATTGCATCAGCCTTCCAACAGGCCAGGTCGCCGCTCGCCTGTGAAAACGTACGTGCTGCGTACACGCGCTCATCTCCAAAGATCGGGAAAAGATATTTGCCTAATATAGAGAGGCGGGCTTGTCCAACAACTGGATAAGATCGTGGTTCGCTTCGCTCTCACGATCTATCCTTATTCGTTATTCGTTATTCGTTATGTTTCTTTACTAAGGTGGCCAAGCTCGTGAGCATGCTCTTCCCAATTTTTGCCGTCAAAAATATCAATTCTAATTTTCTTAGGTTGGGGTTCTAAGCAACGAACATTTACGTCATACCCATCAGGGTTTGACCTTGGAATATAAAATGACTTGATTCCACATACCTTACAGAACTTATGCTTTGCTTCCCCTGTATCAAATGTATAGGTTGTTAGATAATTCTCACCCTCTAATAACTTAAATTTGGATTTCGGCACTATTAAATGCAAATATCCCGACTTTGAGCAAATAGAACAATTACACTCCTGGCACTCAACCTCATCGGGTGCTTCCACCTCATATTGCACAGCACCACAATGACAACTTCCTTTATATTTCATATCCCTAATTCTTTTTAAACATAACGGCGCGCCTCAAGCGCGCGGCGGAGCCGCGTCGCTTTGGAGGCGCTTGTTATGCCGCAATACCTTCTACGGTTAAATGACTCACATCTGTACGCTGGCTGGCATGTTCAAATGTTATTGCGCAGACGTTTCCTTCTGCATCAACATCGAGCACAGTGTTCTCGTCGAGGTCTTTTGATTCTGCGATCTCATCATCACGGAACTCGATATATAGAGTATCTGTGTCTTCAAAGTATTTAACTTTCATGTTTGATATCCTCGATCAAAGAATGCGTTGTGGATGGTTTCTCCATCCGGCAGCATTATCACCCGCAGATATTTATCCTGCATTTCATTGATTTTAGCCCATCGGCGTATTCGTCCATCCACTTGAATGTATTCACGTTCCGGGTGATCAATTACATACTGGATCCATTCGTCTTTAATAACTGCACGATCCTTCCTGGCTCGGATTGTTTGGAAATACTGCGTTGTTTTCACTGCACACTATCCTTTGCGACAGGTATCAGGCTGACCCGTTGGTCAGCCTAAGTAGAAATAAAAGTTTTCTAATGTTCTGAATATTTTTTCATCTCTGTCAGCACGTTATTAAAATACAGTCCGCATAGCAAGCGGATGACAGGCTGACAGAGCCTTGCACCTTTCTGTAGTGGTCCCTATGCCTTCGCCTCAACTGTCGAGCGCACCTGGTCCGTGACTGGCCAGCGGATACGCTGGCACTGCTCCGCCTCCACCGTGCAGCGAGCCTTCAAGCAATCAGTGAATGGCGCAAGGATTATCAAACATGCAAGTATCCATTGCCTGCGCCATTCCTTCGCCACACATCTACTGCAGAACGGGACAGATTTACGCACGATTCAGACTCTGCTATGACACCGCAACGTGAAAACAACCATGATTTACACCCATGTAGCCAAATCAGAAATTACGACGAAAAGTCCACTGGATCAGTTATGAGCCGAAGTAGCCCGGGGCCCACAAACTATGGGCTCCGGGATTATTCGAACATGGCCAAGATAAATAATCAGCAACTGCTTATATAGTTACTACTAACTCCCAGTGCCCGGATTCGTCCGTCCCGGGGAGCTTATTTGCCCGCCTGAACGTATTGTTCTGCGGCGGCATTCCCTGCTCCGGTGAAACCCTATCAATGAGCAGACCAAACCGCAGCTGCAACGAACCCTTTTTCTGTTGCGACATTCCGGGCGTCACGCGAACAAGTTCGAGTCTGTCACCCCGTTGATTTTCGGCTATTCTTTGGCCACAAGTGTTCAGACACACGTCATCGTGCAACTACTCGATGACGCCGGGAGCCGAATCGATGCTGCATGCGCCTGTTGGCAAGCCCTCTACAGCGGTTCTGTACGGCCTTACCATGGCCTTGTTCGTCTACGGGTGGCTTTCGGTCAACATCTACCTGCCGA
>JBAVKA010000566.1:0-6133 GCA_049688075.1 Gammaproteobacteria bacterium | reverse complement strand
GGTCAAGCAGGTCAGCTGCGCCGCTTAGTGCCACATTATCCAAACGCGCAAACGCTTGCTGTTACCGGTTCACCGGAGAAATCACACGCCAACCCGCTGATGACCCTTGAATCAGTCGATTCGAGCTGCGCGCTCGTTAGCCCTCCGCGATATAGTCGTCCGAGTCATTGCCCTCCAGGACAATCTGGTGGTCCTTGCCTAACGAACGGTAGATTTCCAGATCAGCCTCGTTCTCGAAGTAGATTACGATTCCGTTTTCCCCATCACCCTCATACAGGCAGGGCGCGTTATCGAGGTTGGTGACCTCGTTCCAGCTGATGGGATCCATTGAGCATAGAATGTTCATGTTGCTTACCTCCTTAACGTATAAGAGTCGCCGGATCACGTGGCATGGGTTATCCTTATTTCAGGACAATCCCGACTTGCACACGCAACACCGACGCGATGTCTCAGGCATAGTTCGCCAGCCTTACCGGCTGGCGCGCGTCTCCCCACTCGCCGTGCCCGGATTCGAGAACCCCGGGGCAGACGGCGTTTGTCCGTCAGGACGTGCCAGTAGCGCGTTGGGACGACTGAATTTTCAACCAAGGCATACATGTACGGACCACCCTTCTGCGGAGACAACGATTCAGTGTCATCTTTAACTATAGCCCAACGGCGATGTGATGAATGGCGTCACGACTCTCTTGAAGGTGTTGCCCATGCGTGTCGTGCTGCGCCAAAAACATGCCGCCCACCGGAACGATACAGGATGACCGTGTAACCTTCGAAGCGAACGGTCAATGCGCCTGTGACCGCGACTCAATTGTGGTTTTTGTGAGGAAGCCTGCCCGACCGATGCCATCGTATTGACGCGGATATACGAGTTTCATTTTGAACAACGTGGCGGCGAGGTGATCACCAAGGGGCAGCTGCCGGCCATCGGTGACCGTAACGATGGCCGAATCGCCACTGATCGCGCCGCGAATACCTGCTACCGGTAATTCCTGGTCCGCGTGAACGATGCCCGGCGCAATGCCGGCGCCGGCTGTGCCTGTCTATGGCGATTTCGTAATTCTCGCCTGAAACTGGTGACATTGACGGACTTGCTCCCCAAATACCTCCTTGACCAACCGGGGTGTCGTTGGGTCGCCTGTGCCCCACCAGCCGCAGGACGACATAATATCGCTGAAATCAGTGCCTGCCCGCTCGCGACTGTCAATGGGTAAGCCGGTAGAACAGATACAGGTTGACCACTAACAGCAGCAGGGAAATGCCTTTCCACACCAATAGCGGGTTGCGCTCCAGCAACGCCTCAGACTCCTGGTGGAGGAAGGCGGTATTGGGACTTGTCAGATCATGCACGAATTCCGACAATACGCCATAGCGGCGGTTACACGCGAGGGAAACCGCCTTCTCCAGCGCCTTGTCAATCCACAACGGGACGTCGGGATTGTGCAGCCTGGCCGGTACATACCGCACCCGCCGCAGCCGTCGCGGCGTCATTTCACCATCGCCGTAAGGGAGATGGCCGGTCAGCAACTCGTAGGCGATCACGCCCAGTGAATAGATGTCCGACACATTGTTGCCGCTGTAGCCCTGCAGGTACTCGGGGGCGGAATAATTACGGGTGCCGAGAATATTCTGCTGATTTAGCGGGGTAGCGATTTCCTCGATGCCGGCGATCTTGGTGGAACCGAAATCGATGATCTTCACCGTGCCGTAACGGTCGATCATGATGTTTTCCGGCTTCAGATCCTGATGAACCATCTCCTGGCGATGGAAGGCACGCAGTCCGGCGGCAATCTGGCTGACGATCTCGCGCACATCCTCGATGACCGGCTGCTGGTTGTCGTGCATCCACTGGCGCAGCGTCCAGCCATCGACATATTCCATCACATAGTACAGGCACTGCCGCCGCCCGTGCGGGGACAGCACCTTGAGCACATGCTGGTTGTTGATGCGCCTGCCGACCCATTCCTCGTGCAGAAAGCGGTCGATGTACTCCGGATCGTCCTCGAAATTGACCGAGGGCGTCTTGAGAATGACCTTGTGATCGGTTTGCGCATCAATTGCCAGGTAAATTTGGGTGCGCTTGCTGGCATGCAGTTCGCGCACGATCTTGTAGCCGTCGAGGATCATGCCCGGTTCCAGCGGTGGCGGGAACGGCAGTTCAGAAAACTTGCGATAGAACTCGTGGAGATCCTGGTTGGGCAGTGACTCGACCTTCAGCACCTGGCAGGACACGTTGTCCAGGCTGCCGTTCTCGAGGGCGCGGGCCACGATGTGGCCGGCGGCCAGATCGGCATCACCGAGATCGTACAGATCCTGGGCCAGCGCATTGTCATCGACGTAATCGTGGACCCCGTCCGTGGTCAGCAGGTAGATGTCTCCCACATCCACCGGCAGGTGACGGTAGTCAATTTCCATATGCAGCTCGATGCCCATGGCGCGACTAAGGTAGACCTTGTCCTCCGCCATATGGACACGATGATCACGCGTCAGGCATTCCAGCCGGCCGCGCCGCATGCGATAGATGCGCGTGTCACCGACGTGGAAAAGATAGGCCGTGGTGGACTTGATGACCAGCACGCTCAGCGTCGTCACCAGCGCCCGGGATGAATCGTACTCGCGGTGTCCCTGTGCGCAGAGCCAGCGATTCAGCGCGGTCAGTACCTTCTCGCCCGCGGTTTCGGTGCTCCAGGACTCCGGCGTGGAAAAGAAATCGGACAGGAATCCGGTCACACAGGCCTCGGCTGCTTCCCTGCCCGCCTCGCTACCGCTCATGCCGTCGGCGATGACCGCGACGACGCCCCGGGTATTCCTCAGCGCAGCCTCGGGAATACGAATACCGCAGGCATCGTCATTGGATTCCTTGATACCGGCCTCGCTGTGCTGGCCGGCGGAAATTTTCAGCGTCGACGTCATCCGCCCTGTGGGGTTCCTGTCGATTCGAACAAAGGGAGCCGGTTTTTATTGAGAAGTGGTCATCTGCGATCGAATCGCCCTAATCGTGGTAAATAGCCACGGAAGACAAAGAAAGATTTTTCTGGATGATTTTATATTTCCGTGGATTCCGTGGCCATAAACATCCTTCCGATCATACCCGATAAACGGCAGCGCGGCCGTCTCCCGTCGGCCGCGCTGCCGGGAGGCGAAATGTGCCTCAAGTCACCTCGATCATATGCACCGTGCCGTCCGGCAGCACCTCGGCCATATGGCCTTCCGGTTCCTCCAGAAAGAGGTAGACCGCAGCCAGCGTCGCCACGGCGGCGCCTGCAATCACCAGGAAGAACACCTGCGGCGCGACGAACGACAGGACGGTGAGAAAACTCACGGCGCCGATATTGCCGTAGGCGCCGGCCATGCCGGCGACCTGCCCGGTGAGACGGCGCTTGACCAGCGGCACCATGGCGAACACCGCGCCCTCGCCGGCCTGCACGAAGAACGAACAGCCCATGGTGACCGCCACCGCCATCAGCACCGGCCAGGAGGACGTGATCTGGCTCATCAGGAAGTACCCAGCGGCCAGTCCCGCCAGCAGGATCAGCAGCGTCTTCCTGCGGCCTAAGCGGTCGCTGATCAGGCCGCCACCGGGTCGCGCCATCAGGTTCATGAAGGCATAGCCGGAGGCCAGCATGCCGGCGGCTACCTGGGACAGACCGAAGGTATCCATGAAGAACAGCGGCAGCATGGAGACCACGGCCAGTTCCGAGCCGAAGGTGACAAGATACGCCAGGTCCAGCACGGCGACCTGCTTGAACTTGTAGCGCTCGAACGCCGGAATTTCCTCGTAGAAGACGTGTTTGTTGATCTGGTAGATGCGCAGGCACTGGAAGGCATACACGCCGGCGAGCACCGCGTAGATCATGTCGGTGACACCGGCGCCGAGCAGCTTGAGATTGGCCGGCCCCAGTTTCCACGCGAGCAACGCCAGCGCCGCGTACAGCGGGATGTTCATCACCAGGTAGAGGAAAAAATCACCCGGACTGGTCACTTCCATGCCGCCGTTCTTTTTCGGCTTGAAGTAGGTCGAACCCTTGGGCGTGTCGGACACCGTGAAGAAGTAGATGACCGAGTACACCAGGGTCATCACCCCGGTCATGGCAATGGCGTAGCGCCAGCCGTCGTCACCGCCTATCGCAAGCGCGATGGTCGGCAGGCTGAGCGCCGCGGCCGCGGAGCCAAAATTGCCCCAGCCGCCGTAGATGCCCTCGGCGAGCCCGACCTGTTTCGCCGGGAACCATTCACTGATCATGCGGATGCCGATGACAAACCCGGCGCCGACGAAACCCAGCAGGAAACGCATCAGCGCGAGTTGTTCGAAGCTGTTCGCGAAGGCGAAACCGAAACACAGGAAACTGGAGACGAACAGCAGGAAGGAATATATGCGCCGCGGTCCGAAGGCGTCCACCAGCATGCCGATGATGATGCGCGCGGGAATGGTGAGCGCCACGTTGAGGATCAGCAGCGTTTTCACCTGCTGGTCACTCAGTCCGAGGGCATCACGGATCGACGCCATCAGCGGCGCATGGTTGAACCAGACGTAGAAGGTCAGGAAAAACGCGAACCAGGTCAGATGCAGTATCCGGTTCTTTCCCGTGAAGGAAAACAGCTTGAGTTTCGATTCAGACATGGGACTCCCCTCGTAACAGCGCGAATGTTGTTGAATGCGGATGACGACGTTCACTAACGAGCAAGGAGCATGCCAGCGCTCGACAAACGACCGGAATCACCACGGTGGCATCAGTCTTTGCCGGCTCACGGACTGTTTTTTCCTATTGCACACGTGCAGTTAAAACCGCATGGCAACAGATGACGGGTAATCCGCCGGCGATTTACGCAACCTCGTCCGGCTCGCGGTGACCCGCGCATGCCTTATGCGGGTGCGAGGCGATTTCCGGTTGCACATCCCTGGTGCGCGATAACTCCGTCGAGTGACTGCTCATCAGTCATATATGCGGATGCATGCACGGATTGGAAACACGCACTAAGAAGGTATCGGAAGGCAATCCGGCTGCACAGGCATGGTGCAATAGCGCAGGCAATCGACGGGGTATCCCGCTGGCCATTATCCGTATTGCACCATGAATACAGCGACATAGCGGATTCCTCCCAGGGTTGGCATGGACCTTGCCATATTATGGGGCGATCCATTCGATCGAATAGCCGCGGTGTATATATGATATGAAAGGACAACTGGTGCTGGTCGGCAACGGCATGGCCGGCGTACGAACCCTGGAAGAATTGCTGAAAATCGCCCCGGATCGCTACGAGATCACGGTGTTCGGTGCGGAGACCTACGGCAACTACAACCGCATCCTGCTCTCGCCGGTGCTGGCCGGCGAGAAGACCGTCGAGGACATCATGCTCAACGACGAGCAGTGGTACCGCGACAACGGCATCACCCTGCACAAGGGCAACAAGGTCACGCGCATCGACCGCGCGAAACGCCAGGTCATCGCCGCGGACGGCACCACGGTGCGCTACGACCGCCTGCTGCTCGCCACCGGCTCCCATCCCTTCATGATCCCGGTACCGGGCAAGGATCTCGACGGCGTCATCGCCTTCCGCGACATCCACGACGTCGACACCATGCTCCAGGCGAGCCGGCAATACCAAAACGCAGTCGTCATCGGTGGCGGCCTGCTGGGACTCGAGGCCGCCAACGGGCTGATGAAACAGGGCATGCAGGTGACGGTGGTTCACCTGCTCGACAGCCTGATGGAGCGCCAGCTCGACAAGCCCGCCTCCGCCCTGCTCAAGCGCTCCCTGGAAGCGCGTGGACTCACCTTTCTCATGGAGGCGCAAACCGCGGAGATCCTCGGCAACGGCCGGGTCCGCGGTGTGCGCTTCAAGGACGGAAGCGAAGTCGAGGCCGACCTCGTCGTCATGGGGGTGGGCATTGTGCCGAACACCGATCTGGCGCGCGCGGCCGGCCTCTACTGCGAGCGCGGCGTCGTGGTGAACGACACCCTGCAGACCTATGACCCGAGCATCTACGCCGTCGGCGAATGCGCCCAGCACCGCGGCATCGCCTACGGCCTGGTCGCGCCGCTGTTCGACCAGGGCAGGGTCGCCGCCAATCATCTCGCCAGCCTGGGCTATGCCCGCTACGAGGGCTCGGTGACCTCCACCAAACTCAAGGTCACCG
>JBAVKA010000565.1:0-2764 GCA_049688075.1 Gammaproteobacteria bacterium | reverse complement strand
AGGCCCGGCCGATTACCGCGAGCTGATCAGCTTCGTGAAGGACCGTCCCGGCCATGACCGTCGCTATGCCATCGACGCTGCGAAGATCAGGCGGGAGCTGGGCTGGGAGCCGCGGCACGATTTCCGCGGCGGCATCGAGCAGACCCTGCGATGGTACCTGGATCATCGCGAGTGGTGTGCCCGGGTGCGCAGCGGCGATTACCTCCATTATTATGAACGGCAATACGGTTGAGCGGGGCGGGGTGTCAATTTCGGCAACAGCGGTGAATAATACTGCCTGAATTTATGGTCACGGAACCCACGGAAAAATATCCATTATTACAATGCTTTTCCATGTTCTCCCGTGGATTCCGTGGCTGTTAACAAATTTCACGTGCAGAAAAGGATGATTACAAAATGAACGTTATCATGATCGGTTCAGGGTATGTGGGCCTGGTATCCGGCGCCTGCTTTTCCGAGTTCGGCGCCAATGTGACCTGTATTGACCGCGATGAGTCCAAGATCGAGCGTCTGAATGCGGGCATTATGCCCATTTACGAACCCGGCCTCGAAAGCCTGGTGGAGCGGAATGTAACCGCGGGACGGTTGGAATTCACCACGGAGTGGGATTCGGTCGAAGAGGCGGACCTGGTGTTCATCGGAGTCGGCACGCCCACGCGCCGGGGTGACGGGCATGCGGACCTGGCGTATGTCTATGAAGCCGCCCGGCAGATAGCAACCCACCTGACCGGTTATACCGTCATCGTCGACAAATCCACCGTGCCGGTGGGTACCGCGCGCGAAGTGGAGCGCGTCATCCGCAAGGAGAATCCGGGCGCCGACTTTGATGTCGCCTCAAACCCCGAATTCCTGCGCGAGGGGGCGGCGATCGGTGACTTCATGCGCCCCGATCGTGTGGTACTGGGCGTGGAAAGCGAGCGGGCGGAAAAACTGCTGCGAGAGCTCTATCGTCCCCTCAACCTGATCGAGGCGCCGATCATGGTCACCAATCTGGAAAGCGCAGAGCTGATCAAGTATGCCTCGAACGCCTTTCTGGCAACCAAGATCAGCTTCATAAACGAGATAGCCAACCTGTGCGAGAAGGTCGGCGCCGATGTGCATGCGGTGGCCAAGGGCATGGGGATGGACAAACGTATCGGCAGCAAATTTCTGCATGCCGGTCCAGGTTATGGCGGTTCCTGCTTCCCCAAGGACACCACGGCGCTGATCCGCATCGGCCAGGAGCATGGCGCGCCCTTTCGCATCGTCGAGGCGGCGGTTGAGGTCAATGCGGCGCAAAAGGCGCTGATGATAAAGAAAATACGCAAGGCGCTGGGCGGCAGCCTCTCGGGCATGACGATTGCCGTGCTGGGCCTGACATTCAAGCCCGAAACTGACGATATGCGCGATGCACCATCGCTGGCGATCCTGCCCAACCTGATCGACAAGGGCGTGGTGATTCACGCCCATGACCCGCAGGGCATGGAGGAGGCGAAGAAGCAACTGCCCGGCGAGGTCCGCTATTTCAGCGATGTCTACGAGGCGATCGAGGGCACCGATGCGATACTGCTGATGACGGAATGGAACGAATACCGGAGTCTGGATTTCGACCGGCTGAAGCAGATCATGCAGGGCAATACCTTTGTCGACCTGCGCAACGTCTATGATAAACCGCACCTGGAGAGCTTTGGTTTCAGCTACACCTGTGTGGGCCGGTAAGCCGGAGGACATCGCGAATAATCGGGATCACCCCCTGCAGGAGCGAGCTTGCTCGCGAACACGGCAGTGAATAGCCATCGTATTCGCAGTCAGGATCGCTCCCACGACAGCCTGTCCGAATAGTTCAATATGTCTGCTAATTATCCTTTGCTTTCCCTGTGCAGAAGGTAGTATCAACACTTCGGCTCGATTGCGAACTCATTGACTGCCACATTAAATCACCGACTCCTATGAAAACATTATCCCTGGTTACCGGCGGCGCCGGCTTTATCGGATCTCACATTGTCGACCGTCTGCTGGCCGACGGCTACCGGGTCCGCGTTCTCGATAATTTCTCCACCGGGAAACGTGAGAATCTGCCGGATTCCGGTGATCTCGAAATCATTACCGGAGACGTCGGCAGCTTCGAGGACGTTCACAAGGCAATGAAAGACGCTGAACTCGTATTCCACGAAGCCGCCATCGCCTCGGTTCCCAAAACCATCGATGATCCGATAGGCAGCCAGCGCACCAATTATCAGGGCACGGTGAATGTCCTCGAGGCCGCCCGTCAGCAGGGCGCAAGGCGGGTGGTATTCGCCTCCTCGGCGGCGGTCTACGGTGATCTGCCGGAACTGCCGAAGCGCGAGGATATGCCACTCAAACCCCTGTCACCGTACGCCGTTGACAAGCTTGCCTCGGAATATGCCTGCCAGATGTACACCTACCTGCACGGCCTCGAAACTGTTTGTCTGCGCTATTTCAATATCTATGGCCCGCGTCAGGATCCGGGCTCGCCGTATTCCGGTGTCATATCGATCTTCGCGGAACGGCTTAATAAGGGTGATCGGCCGGTTATCTACGGGGATGGCGAGCAGACGAGGGATTTCGTGTTTGTCTCGGATGTGGTGGAGGCAAATATAAAAGCAGCCATAACGGAGAAGACGGCAGGCAAGGTAATCAATATAGCGACTGGACGAGTGGTCACACTCAATGAGTTGCTAAAATCCATGTGCAGGATACTTAACAGGGAGTTTGATCCTGATTATGGAATAGTGCGCGCCGGCGATATCAGGCATTCATCTGC
>JBAVKA010000564.1:0-2835 GCA_049688075.1 Gammaproteobacteria bacterium | reverse complement strand
CAGCTTCCCGCAGCGGCTTGACTATCAATTCGCCACGCACAGCCTACCTGCGCTATTGTTGGGAGCAGATCAAACGGCGTTGCAGCTTCCGCGCGTTCGATATGCCTGATCATGTCCCGTGCGGACGGTCGAGCCGCTTCCTACTCAGCCTTTAGATCGATCCTTATGCAATTCTCGCCTCCCCTGGCAGCACATCAATCACATCGAGTACATGACCAAGAGTAGGAAGTTCGGTTCAACCACTGTGGGTTGCTGGTCGATTTACCAGTGCCGGACTTGCCAGGGGATGACTAACTAGACCGCCCCTATTCTCGTGTCATAGTGAGTCATTGCAGTGAGCCTGCTCACCAGCTGAAACGACATGGCTATCGTGTTCCACGCGTATCGTACTACCTGGTGGCATTACCTTTAACACAGCGTGGAAATTTGCATATATGGATTCAGGACTAGGCCGGTAGTAAACGATAACGCATTTCTGCAGGACGTCACCCTCAGGGCTAATTACCTCCAGTTCAACATGCCCCGGGATAGGACCCGGTCCGAACGGTCGGCGCCTCACCTCTCCGCGCAGCGTGACTTCGTTTCTTTCCTGAATGACACTTACCGGGCCAACGGTGCCGTGTGCAGAGGAGACCTTTTCTATTTTTACGGTATCGGTTCTGACAAGATCTTTACCCACCGTGGCGCACCCCGCGAGTATTCCGAAAGCTGTCAAAAAGGCTATCGTTGTCCGCGTGTGGATGGAGATATTCATTTTGCACCTCCTGCCTTATTCAGCCATCATCGTTGATTCATGCATGTTTCTTGCGGTGATTTTGCCACCCGTTAGATTAGAAACATGCGCTAAAGCGGCCCGAACGGACCAGAACGGCTAGAGCCAGTGCCAAGCATGGTAGAAACACGACCATAACGATGGGATACAGTGCCAAAAAAGGAAAACGGAACAATAGAATTGACCCTGCACCCTGCGACCCGAAACGACGAGGTTCTCCAGTTGACGCGGTTCAGATAGCCCCTATCTTGCTTCATTGGCCACGCGCTCCGCTGTAACGGCGCCATTTGGGATCGGATGAGTCACGCTGTTGCGTCGCAAGCGCAGGGTTACAATCAGCCCGGGCCGGTTATCATTCAGCTCCAGTTCCGCGCCATGCACTCCGGCGACGGCCTTCGCGAGACTCAGCCCCAGGCCATTCCCGGGCGTGTGCCGCGAACTCTCCAGACGGGTGAAACGTTCCAGCACATGGGTCTTCTCTGAATCGGGGATGCCCGGACCGGAATCAGCCACTATCACCTCGACGGTGTCGCGCGACGGCCTGACCTGCAGCTCTATGGTCCCTCCCTTCGGGGTGTACTTAATGGCATTGTCCAGCAGGTTGCCGATGGCCTGCGCGAGCAGGTCACGACTGCCGTCGATTTCCACGGCCTCGCCGGTCACCAGCCCCAGACGCTGGCCCATCTTCTGTGCGACGGGTTCGTAGAGCTCCATGAGGTCACCGGCCAGCCGATTGAGGTCGACGCGACCCCATTGCGTGCGGGATTGGCCGGCTTCCATTTGCGCGATTCCGAACAGGGCATTGAAGGTCCCCAGCAAGGACTCGGCATCCTCGATCGTGCGGCTGATCGCCTGACGATATTCGGATTCACTGCGACGCTCCAGCAGCGTGACCTCGAGCCGGTTGCGCAACCGGCTGAGTGGACTGCGCAGGTCATGCGCCACGTTGTCGGTCACTTCGCGCAGTCCCGTGATGAGCTGCTGAACACGGTCCAGCATTGCGTTGAGGCGCTGTGCCAGCGCATCGAATTCATCGTTACTGTCACCGGCCTCGATGCGTTGCGAGAGATCACCGGTCATGATGTTGTCCGCAGTGCGGCTGATCGCATCCATGCGCCCGAGTATCGCGCGGCCCAGCGTCACTCCCATGGCCAGCGCCAGCAGCACGGCCACGGCCAGTATGAACGCCATCAGGTTCAGCGTCATCTCCTGCAAATCCTCTGCCTGGCGAACACTGCGGGCGAGCAGCAGACGGCTGCCGTCCGGCAGTTCCCGTGCGATCACGGGCCAGTAGGCGTCATCCTGGTATCGTTTCCCCGGAATGACGTCGTCCTCCACCCAGACGCTGTGCACCTTGCTGTCGTAGGCGAGGTCGCTGTCGGACGACCAGCCGGAGAGGTTGCCGGCGATCCGTGCGCCGTCGGGACCGACCAGCAGGTAATACCGGCCCTCCTCCAGGCCGCGTTCTTCGCGCTGCGAGACCGCTTCGGCCAGTTGCCGCAGGCCCCCGCGTTCGAACTTCCCGGTGAGTGAAAACAGTTCCTGCTCGAGACCGGCCTCCAGTTGTGAATCGACGTAGCGGCTGCTGGTCCAGAACAGCGCCGTCAGCAGCAGACCCATGACACCCGCATACGCAAGCGCATAGCGCAGCGCCAGCCGGACCGCCGTCGTTCGCAGCAGCCTAGGGAGATTCACTCAGGAGGTACCCCGCGCCGCGGATGGTATGCAGCAGCGGCCTGTCGAAGCCCTTGTCGATCTTGCCGCGCAGGCGGCTGATCTGCACGTCGATCACGTTGGTCTGCGGATCGGAATTGAAATCCCATACATGCTCGAGCAGCATGGTGCGCGTCACCAGCCGTCCCGCATTGCGCATCAGGTAGTCCAGCAGGCGGAACTCGCGCGGCTGCAGATGGATGATCCTGCCGGCGCGCCTGACCGTCTGGTTTTGCCTGTCGATCTCCAGGTCTGCTATTTGCAGGCGTTGCTGCTGCGTCTCCGGCTGGCTGCGCCGGGCCAGGGCATCCAGTCGCGCCAGCAGTTCGCTGAAGGCAAACGGCTTGACC
>JBAVKA010000563.1:0-4211 GCA_049688075.1 Gammaproteobacteria bacterium | reverse complement strand
AGCGTTCCCCGTCCTCGCTGATCGGTTTATGCAGTTCCACCACCGCCACGGTCTTGCGGCGCAGACGGATGTTGAGCATTTCCACCGCGAAGGAGAAGGCCATCGCGAAGTAGAGGTAACCCCTCGGGATGTGCATCCCGAAACCTTCCCCGATCAGCGCCACGCCGACCAGCACCAGGAAGCTGAGCGCCAGCATCTTGATGGTCGGGTGGGCATCGATGAAGTCGCTGATGGCCTTTGCCGCGAGCATCATCACCAGCACCGCCAGCACGATGGCGATGACCATTACCGGCACCAGCTGCACCAGGCCGACTGCGGTAATGACCGAGTCCAGGGAGAACACGATATCGAGGATGGCGATCTGCGCCAGCACGGCGGGAAAACTTGCCAGGGTGCGGTGTTCGGTGCTTTCCTCCGCTCCTTCCATCGCCGTGTGGATTTCCAGGGTGGCCTTGACCAGCAGAAACAGGCCGCCGCCGACGAGCACCAGATCGCGCCCGGAAACCACCCACCCGGCAACGCTGAACAGGGGCCGCGTCAGGCCCATGATCCAGGTCAATGACAGCAGCAGGGCGATGCGCGTGAGCATTGCCAGCGACAGTCCCATGAGACGGGCGCTCTGGCGCCGCTCCGGGGGCAGGCGGCCAACCAGGATCGAGATAAAGATGATGTTGTCGATGCCGAGCACGATCTCCAGCGCGGTAAGGGTCAGCAGGGCGACCCAGGCCTGGGGATCGGCGATCCATTCAAAACCCATGGATAGTTCTCCGTTCGGAAATGGGAAATGGGAAATGGGGGACAGACCACGTTTTCTCTGCAGGCAAAACGTGGTCTGTCCCCCATTTCCTAGAATTCAATGTCGAGCGGGTTGCCCGGGTTCACCCCTTCCATGAACGGCAGCTTGCGGTCCTGGTGAGTGACCTGGTAGACCAGCCCGATCCAGTTGCCGACAATGCCCTCGGCAGTATCGTGCCAGGTATTGTCGATGCGCCGGCTGACCAGCACTTCCGGAAATGCCGGAAGCGCGGCGCCCGTCTCCATGGCCTGTTCCAGACGCCGCCGGTACTCGTTGAGGACAGCCTGCTCGTTCACCTTGATGTAGTGGTCCGGAAACGGCGGGTAGTCCCCGCGTTCGCCTGCGGCGAAGCGCATCACCTCGCGCTTGTACTCCTTGAGCAGCGAGACGGTATCGTACTCGGGGTGACCCTGGAAATAGACCACGCGCAGGCCGTCCCGGCTCACCGCGAGATGCACACCGGCCGGTTCACTCTCGACCAGCACGTGCAGGCCGGCCGCCTCGAACTGGGCGCGGCTGATATCGTTGAAGCGTGAATGCGGCACGTCGAAAAGCGTGTTGACATCATTCACCAGCGGGTGCCGCGGCGTCATTACGCGGTGGGGAAACACGCCCCAGCGCTTGGCCGGCAGGGGCCTGCGCTTCTGGCCGTGATGGAACTGCATGACGGCATGCGTGGCGAGGCAGGAGCACAGCACCGAGGTCACGTTCTCCAGTGCCCAGTCGATCACCCCGATCAGCGGATCCCAGAACGGTTCCTGCGCCAGGTCGGGTTGGGTCACATTGGCGCCGGTGATGATCAGCGCGTCCAGCCCTTCCTCTCTCAGCTTCTCGAAGGGTTCGTAGTATTTGTCGATATGCGTTTGTGCCGCCGCGCCGCGCGGCAGTTCCGGCAGCGTGAAGGGATGCACGTAGAACTGGGCGATGGGGTTGCTTTCCCCGACGAGGCGAAAGAACTGCCGCTCGGTGGCGGCGATGGCCGCATCCGGCATCATGTTCAGCAGCCCGATATGCAGTTCCCGGATGGTCTGGTGCATGGCGCGGTCCGGATCCAGGATGGTCTGCCCCTCCTGACGCAGCCGCTCGAAGGTCGGCAGATTGTTATGAGCTACGATTGGCATGGCGACTCTCTTCGATAATGCTTGCGTCCGCCCAGTCAGGCACGCGCAATGGCGGTTTCCAGCAGGGCGAGGAAATCCTTTTCATCGCGCACGCCGCCGACCTCGCGCGAGGTAACCGTGTAGCCATGGGGCCGGGCGATGGCCTCGTAGCGCGGCAGGCGGGAGTGGAACAGGCGCGGGAACACCCAGCGGGTAAAGTCGTCGGGGTCCATCTGCGCAGCAAAGTCCAGACCGTGTTCGCCGAGATAGGCCTTGAGCTGTTCCTCCAGAAAGGACGGGCGGTAATAGAGCGGTTTGGGATCGCTCTGGGCGCGGTGGATAAGGGCCTCCTCCTCGTCCTTTTCCGTCACGCGGATATAGAGTATCAGCGAGTGTGCGACCAGCAGGTCGATGATTGCCGGCTCCTCCAGCTCGCACAGGCTGCCGCCCACGTCGTTCACGAAATTGCGGTAGCCGTAGATCTCGTGCGCCTTGCGGATGAACTCGGGAACGTCGCGCATGGCGTCGATCTCCGCCTGGCGGTACCTGGCCTGGCGGCGGTTGAATTCCTCCAGTGGCACCCCGCCGCGCTCGGGGTCGCCCAGTTTGCCAACAAAACTCAGCACCGGCCCGAGATCATTAACCTTGATATTGTTGCGAATGGAGATCCAGTCCCGGCGCAGCAACTCGCGCAGAAACGGGACCTGCATGGCCTGCTGCTTGATCAGGTCGAGGATCGGTTCGTCCAGGTAGCGGGTGCCGATGCGGTAGTCGCCCGAGTAGTGGAACCAGTGATGACGGCGCAGCAGCGTGGAGAGATAGGTCTTGCCGACGCCCGACATCCCGAGCAGGGTAATGCTCTTGGTCTTCCAGGCGCGGAATTCCCCGACGGTGAACTTCATGGCGCGGACTCTCCGAGTGAAAACAGGTGAAGTGTAACCCGAAAGCGGAAACAGAGTCAGACCCGCTCAGGGTCTGTAATCAACGGGGTCACTCGAATGGCACTTACAGCAGGGATATCGTCATTCACAAAAGAAAAAATGGCCACGGAAAAACACGGGAGAATGAAAAAATGTTTCCGTGGCAAATTACCCCGCATGACTTCGTACCATCCAGGCCGGATTCCTTCAATTAATCCCGGCGCCGGCGTTTGGCACTCGCGGTCGGCGGCGCCTGCAGCGGATCGTCGGGCCAGTGATGCCTGGGGTAGCGGCCCTTGAGTTCCTTCTTCACCTCGTGATAGGCACCCTGCCAGAAGGCGGCGAGGTCCCGGGTGATCTGCATCGGCCGGCGCGCCGGTGACAGCAAATGCAGCAGCACCGCGACCCGCCCCCCGGCGATGCACGGGGTATCGGTGAGGCCGAACATTTCCTGCAGCCGCACCGCCAGCACCGGCGTCTCCTGACGGTAGTCGAGTCGCACCCGCGAGCCGCTCGGCACCGTGAGCGTGGCGGGCGCCAGCTCATCGAGCAGGCGCTGTTGCGGCCATGACAGCTGTGCCAGCAGCACCGCGTGCAAGTCCAGTCGCTTGAGCTGCGCGAGGCGCGTCATGCCCTGCAGCCAGGGCGAGAGCCGACTCTCCAGGCTGGAGAGGAGCGTTTCATCCCGAACGTCGGGCCAGTCCTGCGGGGCCAGCCGCTGCAGGAAACCGATCCTCGCCTGCAGCTCGCGGGCGGCATCGTTCCACGGCAGGCAGCCTGCGCCGCGGCTGCGAATGCCCGCAAGCAGCGCCGCCTGTACCGCCCCGGCGTCGGCCTCCTCCCAGGGCTCATCCGCCACCACCAGTTCGCCCAGCCGCTGTTGCCGTCGCGCCTGCACCGCCTGTTCGCGCTCGTCCCAGGCTACGAAGGTTTGTTCGCCGATGAGTGCGCCGTGATAATTCAATAACTGCTCGCGCCCGATGGCGGCGGCAAGAAAGATGCGCGCCTCACGGGCCCCGTCGAGATGCGCGGCGACGATCCAGTCCGTGGCGGCCAGGGGCTCAGCCTCCAGGAATACGGCACCACGCCCGTTGCTCTGCAGAAAGCGGTTGTCCGCCCCCGCGCGCCGCTGCGCGATGCGGTCGGGATAGGCAAAGGCCAGCAGGACACCGGTCATCGCCAGGTCGCCGTGATCGACCGGTGCGGCTTCGCAGCGCAGTGCGCGCTGCCATTGCCCGGCGAGCTCACGCAGCCGCCACAGCATGCCGCGGTCCGTTTCGCCGCCAGCGCCTGAAGCGCGCAGCCGCTCGATCCGCGACACGATGTCGGTATCGCCCGCGCGCAGCGGATCGCGCTCCTCCAGCAGCGCCGCCAGTTCACAGGCGAGTCTCCCGC
>JBAVKA010000562.1:0-3797 GCA_049688075.1 Gammaproteobacteria bacterium | reverse complement strand
GCGCTGCGTCATCCCGACCTGCGCACCCAGTTCCGCCGCCGGGTAGACGCTCAGACCCTCAAGCCCGTGATGCCCGACGGCGGCGGCGAGCTGCCGGCCGGCCGTGTGTGCGAGCGCCTCGATCCGGGCGCTCAGGCGCGCATAGGCCTCGAGCTGGCGCAGCAGTTCTGCCGCCAGCAGCAGCCGCTTCTCATCGAGGAAATCATAGGCCTCGCCAACCACGACCCGTTCCTCCCGGAGCGCCAGCACGGCGGCGCGTGTCGGTGCCTGGTCCGTTGCCGTCATGGCGGCGATTCCGCCTCGATATACTTCGCGATCTGCCGGTCGCTGAGCCGGTGCAGTTCCGTTTTCGGCAAAGTGCGCAGCAGCTGCCAGCCGATTTCCATACTTTGTTCGAGGGTTCGCGCACCCTGCTGCTGCACCAGTTCCCGCTCGAAGCGCTCGCCGAGATCGAGGAACTGCCGGTCGATGGACGACAGGCCATCGCGGCCCACCACGCTTGCCAGCACGCGCACGTGCACGGCACGCGCATAGGCGGCGTACAGCTGATTGGCGAGCGCCGGGTGATCGGCATGGGTGTAACCCTTGCCGGTGCCGTCCTTCATCAGGCGTGACAGCGAAGGCAGCACCTTGACCGGGGGAAATATGTCGGCGCGGTCGAGTTCCCGATCGAGCACGATCTGGCCTTCGGTGATGTAGCCGGTCAGGTCGGGTATCGGGTGGGTAATATCATCCGAGGGCATGGTGAGGATCGGCAGCTGGGTGAGCGATCCCGACACGCCCTTCAGGCTGCCGGCGCGTTCATACAGGGTGGCAAGGTCGGAATAGAGGTAGCCCGGGAACCCCTTGCGGCTCGGCACCTCGCCATGACTCGCGGAGACCTCGCGCAACGCCTCGCAATAATTGGTCATGTCGGTCATCACGACCAGGACATGCTTGCCTTCCACGAAGGCGAGGTATTCCGCCGCCGTCAGGGCGTAGCGCGGACAGAGCAGACGCTGCGTGCTGGAATCCGAGGCCAGGTTGAGGAACAGCACGGTATGCTCGAGTGCGCCGCTGTTCTCCATGGCGGAGCGGAAACGCTCGGCGGTGTCATAGGGCACGCCGATGGCAACGAACACCATCACGAAGTCGCCCGCTGCATGTCCGCGCAGGCGCGCATGATGGGCGATGTCGATCGCCAGGTGATCGTGCGGCAGGCCGGCGCCGGAGAAAATCGGCAGCTTCTGGCCGCGCACCAGGCTGTTCATGAGATCAATGGTGGAGATGCCGGTCTCGATAAAGTCGGTGGGTACGGCGCGCTCGGAGGGATTGATCGCCAGCCCGTCGATGCGCAGGCTGCGCATCGCCGAAACCGGCGGCCCGCCGTCGATCACCCGGCCCACGCCGTCGAACACGCGACCCGGAAGGTCCGGACCCACGGCGAAGTGCAGCGGCTCACCCGGAAATCGCACGCGTGTCCCGGACAGACTCAGTCCGGCGGTGGACTCCAGCACCTCGATGGTCAGGGTGTCGTGATCCAGCGCCGCAATGCGTCCCAGGCGCACGCGCCCCTCGGTGTCCTCGACCTCGACCGCTTCATTCAGGCCGGCGTTGACCGTGCGCTTGATAAACAGCAGCGGTCCCTCGATGCGGGTGGCGGTGCCGGTGGCGTAGACATCAGCTCGCATCGGCCGTGCTCCTCCGGGTCAATTCCGCCACGCCGGTATCCAGGCGCCGTTGCAGTTCCCCGAACTGCTCCAGCCGGTCATCTTCGATATCCTCGCCCATGCGGCGCAACTCGCGCATCACCGGCAGCAGGCTGATGGCCTCGACGCTGACGCGCTGGGCGACGGCCGCCTCCGTGAGGTCTATGAAATGATTGAGGGTCTGCATCATAGCGATCTGCCGGGCCGCGGAACAATAGCGGTCGATCTCTGAAAACGCCGACTGGCGCAAAAAGGCCTCGTTGATCAGCTCGGCGCACAGCAGCACCTGCTGCTGGCGCGGCGGCAGGGCATCCTTGCCGACGATGCGCGCCATGCGCTCCAGGGTGGCCTGCTGGGCAATCAGGCCGAGGAAGCGCCGCCGCTGCTCCGCCCAGTGAGGATTGCCGCACTGGCTCCAGAACGGGGCCAGCACCTCGACGTCCTCTGAGTAGGAATGCAGGGGATGGATGGCGGGATAGAATCGGGCCTGGGCACGGCCGGCATCGAGCGCCCAGAAGCAGCGCACATAACGCTTGGTGTGCGTGGTCACCGGTTCGGAGAAATCCGCCGAAGGCGGGCTGACCGCACCGATAATGCTGAGCGAGCCGATCTGCCCGCTCAGGGTGCGCACATGGGCGGCGCGTTCATAGAAATCCGCCTGGCGGCTGCTGAGGTAGGCCGGGTAGCCCGCTTCGCTCGGCAATTCACCGAGGCGGCCCGAGACCTCGCGCAGCGCCTCGGCCCAGCGGCTGGTGGAATCGGCCATCAGCGCGACGCGCATGCCCTGGTCGCGGAAATACTCGCCCACGGTCACCGCGGTATAGATGCTCGCCTCGCGCGCCGCCACCGGCATGTTGGAGGTATTGGCAATGATGACGGTGCGCTCCATCAGCGGTCGTCCGCTGCGCGGGTCCTCGAGGGAGGGGAACTCGTGCAGCACCCCGGCCATCTCATTGCCGCGCTCCCCGCAACCGACATAGATGATCACATCGGCATCGCACCACTTGGCAAGCGTCTCCTGCAACACGGTCTTGCCGGTGCCGAACCCGCCCGGCATCGCGCCCCGCCCGCCGCAAGCCATCGGGAACATGCTGTCCAGCACGCGTTGCCCGGTGAACAGGGGGCCCTCGACGGGAATACGCGCCGCCACCGGCCGTGGCCGCCTTACCGGCCAGCGGTGGCTCAGCGTGATGTCATGGCTCTTGCCCTGATCGTCGCGCAGGACACACACCACCTCGTCCTCGGGATAGTCATCGGCAGCGGCGATCATGGTGACCTCGCCGCCGTGGTCCGGCGGCGCCAGAGTGCGCTGCGCCCGCGCATCGGTCCGGGAGATGCTGCCGACCACGGCCCCCGGCTTCAGCTGGTCGCCGAGGCTGATGGAGGGTTTGAACGGATAGGTTCGCTGATCACCCTGCGGGCTTATCCCGGGCTGGACGTAGCGCCCCAGGCCGATGAGCGGACGCAGCAGGCCGTCGAAGATATTCCCGAGCAGGCCGGGCCCGAGCCGTACCGACAGCGCCGCGCCGGTCGCGCTAATGGGATCGCCCGGCCGCAGTCCGGTCGTGTCTTCATAGACCTGGATAACCACGGCCGCACCGTCGATGCGAATCACCTCGCCCAGCAGGCGTTGACGGCCTACCAGCGCCGCCTCGTTGATCTGGAAAGGACGCCTGGTCGTGGCCCGCAGCACGGGGCCGCTGATCCAGGTGATGGTTGCGTCCGTCATCGGAGGATTCGCCGGCGGCGCTCAGCCGTCAGTCGCGACGCCGGCGTTGAACCTGGCCAGCAGCAGCGATTCGATGCGGGTCTGGTCGCGCAGCAGGCCCTCGAGTGTGCCATCGACACAGGTCCCATTGGCGCAGATGCGCAAACCGGCAGAGATTTGCTTCCGGGCTATGAACTCCGGCAGGCGTCCCAGCTGCCCGGCCAGTAACTCCTCCAGCGCCGCGCGTTCCTGCACCTGCCAGTCGAGTGGATGCTCGATCTGCCAGTCGGTCGCGACCAGCAGGGTGCATGCCCGGTGCACCAGGAAATCGATCCATTGCCGCCGCGCCGTCTCCTGCGACCAGCGTGCCAGCAGGGCCTTGCGCAGGGGCTGCCAGGCAG
>JBAVKA010000561.1:0-1640 GCA_049688075.1 Gammaproteobacteria bacterium | reverse complement strand
GAATCCCTTATGATGCTCCGGCCGGTCAGCCGGAGGCGAAGGTGTTGCAGCTCGCGATGTCGCCGTGCTCGATGCCGCGTTTGAACCACTCGACGCGCTGGCGCGAGGTTCCGTGGGTAAAGTTTTCGGGAACCACGTAGCCGCTGCCCTCTTTCTGCAGGCGGTCATCGCCGATGGCGCTGGCCGCGTTGAGCGCCTCCTCGATATCGCCCTCTTCCAGCACCTGTCGGCTGCGGTCGGCATGGTTGCCCCAGAGACCGGCGAAGCAGTCCGCCTGCAGTTCCAGCTTGACCGAGAGCGCATTGGCTTCCGCCTTGCCGAGACCGCGCTGCTCGGATTGAACCAGCTCGCTGATGCCCAGCAGGTTCTGCACATGATGGCCCACCTCGTGGGCGATGACGTAGGCCTGCGCGAAATCACCGGGCGCGCCGTGACGGCGCCTGAGTTGATCGAAGAACGCGAGATCGATGTAGACCTTGCGGTCGCCGGGACAGTAGAACGGGCCCATGGCGGCGCTGCCCATGCCGCAGGCGGACTCTACGGCGCCGCTGTAGAGCACCAGGTTCGGTTCCTGGTAGGTTTTCCCCGACTGCCGGAAAATCTCCGTCCAGGTGTCTTCGGTATCGGCCAGCACCACCGACACGAACTCCGCCATCTGTTGCTCTTCCGGCGAGGGCTGCCAGTCGGTCTGGCTGACATCGGTGCCCATACCCGTGCCGGTCTGCATCATCAGGATATCGAGCGGGTTGATGCCGAGAAAATAGCTGGCGGCCAGCACCAGTACGATGGTGCCGATGCCGCCCTTGAAGGCGACAGGCCCGGCACGTCGGCCGCGCCGGTCCTCGATATGGCTACTCCGGCGACCGGTCTTCCAGCGCATTGTGAGCTCCTTTTCGGGACGGGAAAAACAACTCCGGGATCATGTCGCACCCCTCAGGCGCACGAGATCGCGCCGCCCGGCGATTATACCCGCTTGCGGGACAATCCGGAGAGCAGCTTGAGCGCCAGCAGAAGCAGCGGCGTGCCGTGCAGGAACAGGTCGAACATATCGATCGGTCTGACCAGCGCTCCCGAGGAGAGCATTTTCAGCTTCTCCCACAGGTGCGGTTCCGGGACGAACGGCGCCAGCGCCATCACCACGGCCAGCGGCAACAGCAGGGAAAGGGGAATTTTGTCGAGCCATTTCATGATTCAAGCCCCTCTTCGTTATGCAAAGGAGGTGCTGCCGCGGGTGTTGCTATGAAACGCGCGACCAGCAGCGCGCCGGTGAGACCGAACAACGCCAGCACCCAGACGATGACCGCGCCGGCGGGCAGGTCGAGCAGCGCCGACACGGCCAACCCGACGGCATAGCTCGCGATCCCCAGCAGGTAGGCCGCGAACAGCGCATATTTCCCGGAGCGGCGCACCGACAGGGCCGGGATGATCAGGCTGGCGAACACCAGGTAGACCCCGACCAGCTGTACGGATGCCGTGATCGCCAGTGCAAACAGGATATAGAACAGCACCGAGCGATGCGAAGCTCCGAAGCCGAACCACACGAACAGGATCAGTGCGTAGAGCAGTGCAACCGGGACCAGCTGGTCCCGGTCCACCCACAGGACCTGCCCCACCAGCAGGTCCTTGAGGTGTTCGCCGCC
>JBAVKA010000560.1:0-1691 GCA_049688075.1 Gammaproteobacteria bacterium | reverse complement strand
CATGGCGGGATCTGTTGGTGCTGACCTCCAGGGCGCGGATGAGGATGTGCTAGAGGGGCTCTCGCCTCTCATTGGATCAAGATCCGACTTTCGGCATCGATTGTTCTCCGTCGACAACCCGTATTGCGCGATTGTGACGTATGCTGCCCCGGACTTATCCGAGGAAGCAACTTCGACGCAGGATGCCGAAGATCGTTCGGTGATCGTGATCGACGCGCCGACTCTCAAGAGAGACCGGGCTTACGGCCATTTCCTGATAGCGCATGAATGCTGTCATCACACCCTGGGGCATACGCGCCTTACCTCGCAGCAATTTGGTCAATTAGGCCCTCAACCTTTCTATTACCTCCAGCCACTGCTCAAGAACATGGAGTTTGATGCCGACGGCTGCGCGGTCCGGATGCTGAAACGCACCAAGGAGTTCGACGCTATCGAAAGCGCAAGGAAAAGGATGTTGGAGTTCGGTACTGCTCAAACGGGCCCTTACTACCCGACTGGCACTGAGCGGGCCGACAATATCGACCATAATATCGCCGCGGAGGATTGAAGGCGGTAGCGCAACCAGACGGTCCGTTCATGGCGGAGTAATTGCGCTCCCGTCACGCCTTGCTACGCAATCAATTGATGAGAAGCGGTGTGGCGCCGATTAGCGCGCGATCGTCGACCTGTCGGACGAGAAAGTCGGCCACGTCCGCGCGGGTGATCACCCCAAACTGCCAATCCTTCGCCGCCGTCAGAACGCGGTACCGGCCGGTTGCGGGCCTGTTTGTCAGCAGGCCCGGCCGAACAATGGTCCAGTCGAGCTCGGAGGACCTAACAATCCACTCCTGCACGTCCTTGTCGTCATAGACACGTTTCAGGAGCAATGGAAAGATGACTGCGTCGTAGACAAGACCGCCATGACCGCGGCTGTCGCCGGCGCCGAGTCCAGTCACGGTGATTAGCCGCTTCACGCCTTGGGCCTTCATCGCATCGACCAGGATGCGCGTGGACGCGGAGAAGAGCGTTGTACGTTCGAAAATCAATCTAGGCGAGAAGTCGACACCCAGCGTTTGGATGACCGCGTCGACGTCTTGGAGTGTAGTCCGGACCGTGTCGCGATCGAGCGCGTCGCCAGAGATCTTAGCCAGCTCGGCATCTTGAATTGGGATGCTTGCCGCCGATCGTGCCAGCGCGCGAACACGATGGCCGCGGCTAAGCGCGGCCCTCACCGTCTCAAGTCCTATGCCGCGGCTGGAACCAATGACGAGCACGTTGGCCATGATTATTTCCCATATTTGTTTGCGGCGCAGCCTTGACAAGCCACTGTGAGCGGCTTTGCTCCTTCTCGACAGCAAAAGACCCCGAAGACTCTAAGTTCCATCTTTAAGAACCGACACGCCGGGAGGAGCGGATCAGCGGGACATTCTGTCGCTGTTCACTCCGCGGACTTACGAATTTCCACCATCACTTCGTTTCGGCGAAGAAAAGGCAGGGTCCAGGGCGGGTTATAAAACGCGTAAGTAGGCGTTGATATCGGTGTGAGTTTTTTCGCATTGATGAATGCATTCAGTTCCTGCGTTCGTCGCCTGAGGCTGTCCTCCCCCGCCATGCCGGAAAAGCTAATCACTACGTATCGCGTGGCTCCGATTTCTTTCACCTCTACGGCAGGATTGTTAGGCCTAGGCAACGTCTCGATTGTGTAACTAGAG
>JBAVKA010000559.1:0-2395 GCA_049688075.1 Gammaproteobacteria bacterium | reverse complement strand
TCAGATTGTACCGAAGAAGATCCTTTAGCTTTGCCTCCTGCTTCTCGGTCAGGTTCTCCCAGCGCTTGAGTAGGCACCATCGGGAGCGTTTGAGCAGCGGCTCGTAGCCATCTTTGCGCATCTGCCGATGCTCGCCCGCTCTGACTTCGTCTATGGCCTTGTTGAGTTTGGCCACGATGTGGAACCGGTCCAGAATATGGATGGCTTGTCCCGCTTTCTTTTCAATGACCTTGATATAAGGTCGCCACATATCCGAGCAGACGTAGTTCAGCAGCTGGCTGCGCTCCTTACCGAAAAAGCGGAAGAAACGCAGTAGCGTCTTGACCGTTCGATCTTTGCCGATCCACAACAGACGAGTGTTACCCGCATCGATCTGGTAGACCATGGTCAGATAGTTGTGCCCCTTGCGCCAGGCGATTTCGTCCACACCAATGGCCGTGATGCCGGAAAGATTTCGATGTTCCAGGCCCCATTCCACTATGTATTCAACAGCTTGGAAAACTTTCTCCCAGCTGGTGCGGAAACTCACCGCGACTTCCTTCCATGACAACTTCTGCGCCCAGTGCGCCAGAAATTGCTGATAGGTATCCGTGAGTTCTCGCTTGCCACTGGCCCATGGAACCTGCTCTACCTTCACCCCACAATGCGCGCAATTGACGCGCCGCATCACGTAGACCAGAAAAACCCGGTAGCCCCACAGCGGGATGAACTCAAAGCGGCGCTCCCGCAACCGGTCATACAGTGGCGCCGGGCGACCACAGCATGAACAGATCGCCTGGCTGTTGCGCCGGGGAACCACGGTGACCGCAATGAGCCTTTCTCCATTCTCCACGACAAAACGCACCTTGTCGTACACAAAAGACTTGAATCTATGGCAATGGTTGAGGATAGTCTTTACTTGCATCTGCTGTCTTTCCGGCTTGGTTTTGATAGTTCGCAAACCCTCTTTACCAAGTCTTGGCAGCAGATGCATTTCTACCTTTGAAAAAAAGGTCTATCCGGAATTCCCAAAATAAATACCCTTGTTATTGGGCCGCCTGGAAGGTTAGCACCCATGTCGCACCGGCGCAGTGTGGACAGGCGGTGGGTTAGTGTGGGAAACCGGTGGGATGTGAGTCTGCGAGCCTCCCACCGGTTGCCCACACGTTCGCACTATTGGTGCGAAATCCACGGGCTGTCCACACGGAGTCCGGCCGCTGAGGTGGGCGCGGTTGTGTTGACTTGAATTTCTACGCACAGGCCTCATTCCCATCTGTTGATTTGTCGTCTACAGGAGGGATGAGACCCATGAGCAACCTGAAGTTGCTGTACAAGATATTGCGCCTGAAGGGCATGAAAATCACCGATTTCTGGTTCGCGAACCGGAGCAAGGAGTTACATCTGGCGGTCAAGCCGTACAAGAACGGCTGCCGATGTCCGCAATGTGGACGGCGCGGGAGGATCGTGCATCGCACGACCCGGCTTCGCCGGTGGGAGGATCTCACCCTCATGGGGCTACAAGTCCTGCTCTGGTATGCGCCGAAGGAGATCCACTGTCCGACGCACGGGCGGGTTCAGGAGATGATCCCATGGGCGCCCGCCCGCTCACGGATCACCTACCGCCAGGAGTGGCGTATCTGCACCCTGAGTCAGATTATGACCCAGAAGGCCGCCGCCGAGATCCTGCAAATGGCTTCTTCGACGCTGTCCGATTTACTGCACCGGATCATCACCCGTGTGCGCCACGGGCATAAAATCCGCGGCCTGACCACCCTTGGCGTCGACGAGGTCTCCTACTGCAAAGGGCGCAAATTCGCCACCCTGGTCTATGACCTGGACCGTTCCCGCGTCCTGTGGGTAGGTCAGGGAAAGGGCCGCGAGACCATCGATCGGTTCTTCAACGAATGCCTGAGCGTCGGGCAGAAAGCGCGCATCTCGTGGGCCAGTTGCGACATGAGCCGCGCCTATACCGAGGCGATCAAGCATCACTGCCCCAACGCCACGCTCGTCATCGACCGTTTCCATGTCGTCAAGGCGTTGAATGAGGCTGTCGACGAGGTTCGAAAGGAACAGTGGCGTGCCCTGGATGCCGAGGGTCGCAAGGCGATCAAGGGGCTGCGCTGGCTGCTCGGCATGCACTCGAAAAATCGCACCAAGGGGCATACCCGCTTCCTCAACAACCTGCGTAACTCCAATCGCCGCATCCACCGTGCCTGGGTGCTCAAGGACGAGTTCGAGCAGTTCTGGAATTACACCTATCGCGCCTCGGCGGAAAAGTTCCTCAAACGCTGGATGACCGCCGCGTTGCGAAGTCGCATCCCAACGTTGAGAAAGTTTGTCGACACACTGAAAAATTACTACGACAACATCATCGCTTTCATCGACAGAAACCTTACCAATGCCGTCGGCGAGGGAC
>JBAVKA010000558.1:0-3239 GCA_049688075.1 Gammaproteobacteria bacterium | reverse complement strand
ACGCTGCTCCGTTGCTGTTCAAGAAAGTCACACGTATTGAAGCTAATTTCTTTGTGTTCTTTATTTTCGGGTCTTCCGGGATATCTGTGGGTATATCGGGCCAATTCTGGGGGCCGGACTCCGTGTGGACAAAGCATGAATTTCCTTCGGAACGTGTGGACAACCCATGGACAACATCCCTGTTGCCCACGGGTTGCCCCCACTAATTCACACTTTGACCACACTGCACCGGGAAAGGCTAGGGGTGAGCCAACGCACCTGCAGCGCAACAACAGGTATGTTTCAAAGCAACAAAGGGGGTTCATCTGCCGTCCGGGTTTGGCTAAGATGGGTTAACCGACCTAGCAAAGCCTCCCCAGGAACGGCAGATGCGACTCAAGACTATCCTCAATCATTGCCAAAAGTTCAAGTCATTTGTGTACGACAAGGCGCGTTTTGTCGTTGAGAATGGGGAAACCCTCATTGAGGTCATGGTTCTGCCACGACAAAACAGCCAAGCGACCTGTTCGTGCTGTGGTCAGCCGGCGCCGCTTTATGACCGTTTGCATGAGCGCCGATTTGAGTTCATACCCCTGTGGGGTTACCGGGTGTATCTGCGCTACCAGATGCGACGCGTCCAGTGCAGCTCATGTGGGGTCAAGGTGGAGCGGGTTCCCTGGGCAAGAGGTAAGCGGGAGCTCACGGACACCTACATGGGATTTTTGGCGCACTGGGCGAGCATGTTGTCCTGGCGGGAGGTAGCGGTGCACTTCCGGACCAGTTGGGAGAAGGTCTTCCAAGCGGTTGAATACATTGTGCAATGGGGCCTTGAGCATCGCGACCTATCGGGTGTCACCGCCATCGGTGTGGATGAGATCGCCTGGAGCAAAGGGCACAACTACCTGACCCTGGTCTACCAGATCGATGCGGGCAATACCCGTCTGCTATGGATTGGCAAGGAGCGCACCATCAAGACATTGCTGCGGTTCTTCCGCTTTTTCGGCAAGTCGCGGAGCCAGGAGCTGAGATACGTTTGTTCCGACATGTGGCAACCGTATCTAAAGGTCATCAAGAAGAAGGCCGGGCAGGCCATTGACATTTTGGATCGGTTCCATATCGTTGCCAAGCTCAACAAGGCTATCGATGAGGTCCGGGCTGGGGAGCATCGGCAGATGAAGAAGGACGGCTATGAGCCGATCCTCACGAACTCGCGGTGGTGTCTGCTCAAGCGCCCGGAGAATCTGACCGAGAAGCAAGAGGCAAAGCTGAAAGACCTGCTCCAGTACAATCTCAGGTCGGTACGAGCCTACCTGCTCAAAGAAGATTTCAATGGCTTCTGGGACTATGTCTCACCGACTTGGGCGGGAAAATTCCTGGACCGTTGGTGCACCCGGACCATGCGCTCGAAGATCGAGCCGATGAAAAAAGTGGCCAAGACGCTGCGCAAGCACAAGCCGCTCATCCTGAACTGGTTCAGGGCGAAAAAGGCGTTTTCTTCCGGTGTCGTAGAGGGTCTTAACAACAAGGCAAAAGTGACTACGAGAAAATCCTACGGATTTCGGACCGTTCGGTGTGCTGAAATAGCCCTATATCATGCCCTTGGAAATCTGCCTACGCCACCAGTGGCCCACAGATTTTGCTGAGGAGGCCCGATTTTAGATAACGCAAGGGGGAGGCATTGCGTAGTCGACAGGTTTCGACAACCGATGCCACGGTGGTTAATGCGAGACTGCCCACAGGCGAACGAGTGCCCTGGGTAATGCGACGCAATATTACCCAATGACGCAGCAACCGTTCCGCAAAATTGTTGGTCAACGGCATCTGCGGATGCTCGAGCACGCGGAAGATCGCCTCCCAGTCATTGAGGATCTCAAAACCAAGTTTGGCTGCCTTTTGGTTCGCGGAATGGGCCATCTTTTCGCAAAGTCGCCGTAACTGTTCGAGCTCTTCGACGAGCAGCGGCCGCAAATCAGCTGGAGGCCCTTCACGCGCAAGGTGTATCGCTTCGATCAAGCGATCGAAGATCTCCAGGAGTGCTTTTCCATAGCCTTGAACATAGGGGGTATAGGTTTCAGCCAAGGCTCGAGCCTTGCGGATCAGATGCGCCCAGCAGCGAAGCCTAAATTCATGGTAGCGATAAGCCAGATAGCCGTCGGACATCAGCCAACCGGCGAATTCATGACCGATGATCCCCAAGAACAACTCTTTTGTCCGCCGGCCAATGGCAAAGAATACCGCATGGGCATTAGCGACTACCCACAACCACAGAAACTCACCGGCTTGGTAATGAGGCGTCTCATCTGAATAGGCCAAGTCGGACTGTCGCACTTGCTGTTGAACCTGCGTGGCTACCGGGGCTAGGGCACGAGCCGATTCGTGAAGCGACTGGGAAATCGCGCCATCACTCAGGGAAACACCGAATAGCTCGATCATGAATTCGCGGCAGTAACGCACCGAAAGACGCATGCGAAAATGCAGGATCAGCAAGAGGGCAGCCAGGCCGGAATCGATCAGACGCCATTCGGAAATGGTAACCTTGCCCCACTGTACGCCCTCCGGAGGCTTCTTGCCGGGCTTGCATCGATTGTGGTGTCCGCAGGCGCAAGTGCTCTCGAAGAATAGGTGCTTGGTGTTGGTTATCTGCAACCCCGGGGCGTCGGTATCGCCAAACTCGGCGTTGATCGACTCCTATCCGGTGTAACAGACGCCATTGTCGGGCGGCAGCTGCGCGCCGCATCGAAAACAATGGCTGGGATAATGGCATATTGTGGCGGTGATGGGAAGTTGCTGCATCCGGGCATAGCCTTGGGAGCCCTTTTGCTTTCCGGCTGACCGAGCTGGCGACGATCCTTTCTTAGGCTTGGCCTTGTTGCTCTTTTTCTCCCGCCCCCCGCCATCGGGGTCATCCTCTGGCACATGATCAGAAGGAGCTTGTGGTGCGTCCTCTTTATTGCGCGACCACGGCTCACGGCTACTGGGAGGTCGTGAGCTATTGTCCGGTGTTTGGTTCAGGCGCTCCTTTGCCTCTTTGAGGTCGTTGGCCAGGCGAAGAGCCAAGTCTTCCAAAGCATCCAGGTCACGTTCGCGCAACGCATGCAAGCTTTCTGCGTTTATCTGCCGAAGGTCGTGATCGCTGATCTTCACAGGATGGCCCAAGAAATATCCGGTTCTTGGGATTTCATTCTCTCACAGATGGGGGGAAATGTCCCGCGCTCATGAGTACCGAGTTCTCACCCAATTTCAGCACGAAAACGAAACCG
>JBAVKA010000557.1:0-2217 GCA_049688075.1 Gammaproteobacteria bacterium | reverse complement strand
GCCATAGCCTCCAACAGCGCAATCGGGCAACCCTCCCCATAATAGGTGGGGAACACAAAAAGCCCGGCTGCTTTCAAAACCCGGACTTTGTCGGCACCACGCACATAGCCTGTGAAGGTCACCCGGTCACCGATACCTGCTTCCATAACGTAGTCTCGTAGCCGTTCCTCCTCGGGACCGTTACCTGCAATGACAAGTTTTATTTCCGGATAATCCGAAACCAGCGCACGAAAGCCGTCGATGAGCTCGTAAATCCCCTTTTCACGTACCAGGCGCGAGAGGAACAAGACCCTGGTGTCGTCGTGCGACAGGACATCCTGAACTCCGCGAAATTCCGCATCGTCAAACATGGTGGTGAATATCTGCACGCGAACCCGATCAAAGCCGACCACGGTCACCAGCCAGTCCCGGAAAGCCTCAGCCAGCACCAGAGTGTGATCCGCGTAACTAAAGATATATTTGAACACAGCCAGCAGCATGCGGTTGTTCGCTATCTTCTGCTCAACCGGAGCTTCCCAGCCGTGAAAGGAAACGATCACGTTATCTGCTCGTACCAGTCGCAGCAATAGCATAAACAGCCCGTCCCGCAGCAACGAAGAATAGTTTAGTGATGGATTCAGGTGATAAGCATCAAAGCACTTGCGATTCACGAGGAACGCAAGACGGAATGCATCTAGCAAAGGCACCAATGGTCGCAACAATAAGCCTAATCGTCCTTTTCTACGTCCGATTTGAAATTGTACAACTTCGAAGTCGCTACTGAGATTCTTGTTGAGTGAGGTAATAAAATTAACCACACCACCAAACCATGCGGTATCTCGCGAGAGAATTAGCACCCGCTTCATATGCTACGCTCTAAACTCCCGACAAGATCGCCAATAGCATGTGCCTGCAAGAATACCTGGCCACCATCGCATTGGCATTGGAACCCGCATCGAAGTTGCTTTAGCAGCATAGCGATCGATGTGACCTTCCTGAAGCCCCCTGGAGTTCTCCTGCGGGCCAAATGATTGAGACTTCTGACAATGAGCCATTATCAGATGATGTAGCCTAGCTGCATAAGCATCGGGCCCATGATACGGTTCATAGCGGCAATCTGTTCCCCACCAAACACCTCAAGGTACTTTACATTCATGTCGTCAAGCCTTGCCCAATTATTTTCTCCTTTTGATTCCACTGTATTTCGATCAATACTGGCCCATAACAGCAATTCACCCGTTGCTGACTGTGACGATCTCACAAAATTCTCGTATTTCACCTCGAAATACCGCTCCTTATCAAGGTCACGTGATTCATCGCGTGTCGTCTCAATTATTCTTCTCCACTGGTGTGCAGCGAGTACAACAGGATCTCTATCAGACCGCTCCCAGTCAGCAATAGCATCTACCTCGAGGCCATTATTCCAGAATGGTGCTTCCATGCCGCCCTTGGCATGCCAGAAGTCCGTCCTTAGCAAGGACTCGACTACTGCACGCCCATCGCGTATTACATGAACAAACCTTGCGTCCGGAAATATGCTGCGTAAGTAGCCAATTCGACCGGGACCGGTGAACTTTGTTGTGAACCGCATTTTTCCCTGATACCACATTGTCTTTAACAACGCGTCGCGCACCCTGTGACAGGTTGCCTTGTCCGCTTTCTGCCCGATGACATAATCATGAGAGAAATCAATACCGGTAAAATAGTCCCAGAACGCATAGGCCTCCACCGGTTGCGGCAGGTACCTGTTACCAAACCGGACGCTACTGTACTGTTTCTTGTGCCCTCGCAAGCGGACAAGCCTGTTATCAAGGAGACGACACAGGATGTTGGCAGCGATAGCTCTCGGCCACAACTCGGCGTAGTTGGCCAGCCACCCAAATTCAGGGTTTCGAACAAACGCCTCGAAAATAATGGTCGTGCCGCTTCGAGGAAAACCGATAAAAAATATCGGATCTTTCAGACGATCAATCATCGGCTTATAGCGACGTTCGATGGGGTTCGCCTGCCACGCTCCGAAGCAACGCGGCCGTGGAAACAGCCATCACTTCCCGTGAATAATATTCTTCTACCCTTTGACGGGCCAGCGCACCCATTGCCTTCAGTTTGGCACGATCCCGCGCACCCTGCGCCAGCAGACAGGCAAGCCGGTCGACATCACCGGCCGGATATATCCAGCCCGTCCGGTCGTGCACGACTGCCTCCGAAAGCCCCCCGATATCCGGTGCCACCATGGGC
>JBAVKA010000556.1:0-5781 GCA_049688075.1 Gammaproteobacteria bacterium | reverse complement strand
AACACAAGACATCGTGCATCCATTCTCTGCTCCTACTTCAATAGCAGGCTTGCCATGCAGGTACTCGGGAAAACACGGAAGGATCTTGTTGCACTTGTTCCGTGTGCTCCCGTTGCCATAGTGGCGTCGACCGCGGTCGTCGTGTTCCTGAACGATCCGCTGGCAGCCACGGAGTTACCCGTGAGGTATGACGCCATTGCAGCCGGCATTCGCGTGCATTCGAATGACTCTGGCTACAGATAGGTGTTTATGGACGAACACTAACCAGGAAATCCGGAATATGTTATTCCCCGGGCAGACCTTTCCAGCGCCTGACCAGATCGCTGTCGAGACCGAACAGGTCCAGAATCCGGCCGACCGTATGGTTGATGATGTCTTCCACGGACCCGGGATGGTTGTAAAACGCCGGCATCGGGGGACAGATAACCGCGCCCATCAGGGCCGCCTCGTGCAGCAGCCGCGTATGGCCAACGTGCAGCGGCGACTCCCGGGGGACCAGAACCAGGCGCCGGTGTTCTTTAAGCACCACATCGGCTGCGCGCACGATGAGGTTGTCGGCAAAGGAATTGACCACGCCGGACAGCGTCTTCATCGAGCAGGGCACGATGACCATTCCATCGGTCAGGCAGGAACCACTGCTGATCGACGCAGCGAGATTCCTGTCGCTGTGCACGACGTCGGCCAGCGCCTCGACATCCTTGATATTCCGGTCGGTCTCCAGTTCGATGTTCAGCCTGGCGCCGCCGCTGATGACAAGGTGCGTCTCGACCCCGGGCGTGGACCGGAGTGTCTCGAGCAGCCGAATGCCGTAAATCACTCCACTCGCACCTGTTATGCCTATGATCAACCGCATGTGCCAAAACCTCCTGCGAGTGGGTGGAATCCGGGAATTGATAGCACATCATAGTGCCACACCCGTGACGGTTTCCAGCGGGAGTACATCCCTGTCCTCGACAGTCTGGTTCACCCTGCGCCGGGAAAAGCGGATAGCCCGTGCGCCGGCCCCTTCACGCAGGAGAGATGACCACCAGCCCCGGCTTTCGCAAACCGTCACCGCGTTCCTGCACGCCTGTCCGATCGATTTAATGCCGGCGGTTGAAGAGTCCCGGTCAGGGATTAAAGATCAGCACAATGTAAGTAAGGAACAGCACCAGATGGATGGCGCCTTGCAGGATGTTGGTCCGCCCGCCGGTGAAGGTGAGGGTGCTGACCGCGAGCGTCAGCAGCAGCATGACCATCTCGACCGGGTCGAGGCCGAGTTCAACGTTGCGACCGGTCAAAAGGCCGATCATGAGGACCGCCGGGACGGTGAGACTGATCGTCGCCAGCGCCGAACCGAGGAGAATGTTGACCGAGCGCTGCAGCCGGTTGGCGAGCGCGGCGCGCAATGCCCCGAGTCCTTCGGGCGCCAGCACCAGGGCGGCGACGATGAGACCACCGAGCGCCACCGGCGCCCCCATCGTCTCCACCCCGTAGTCGACGAACACGGCCAGCTTCTTCGACAGCAGCACCACGGGCAGCATGGTCAGAACCAGCAAGACGGCATGGTAGGATACCGAGCGCAACTCGTGCCGGCCATGCGTGTGAGCGGTCTCCTCGTGAACCAGCGGATCCGGTGCCCCGCTTCCGGGCTGGCCGCGCTTGCCAGGTTGCATGAAGTGTCCCGTGTGGCGCACGGTCTGGATCATCAGGAACACGCCGTAGAGGATGACGGTAATCGCAGCGAAATAGAGTGCCTGCGCCGGCGTGAAATCCGGAAGTTCGGTCGATATCGTGAAAACGGGCAGGATCAGGGTCAGGACCGCCAGGGGAACGAGCACCGCAAGAAAGGCCTTGGCTCCCTGCAGGTTGTAGTGCTGTTCTCGATGGCGCAGTCCACCGAGCAGCAGCGCCAGACCGACCATGCCGTTCAGGATAATCATGAGCACTGCGAACATGGTGTCGCGCGCCAGTTCCGGCTGGTTCTCACCGTGGAGCATGATCGCGGAAATCATCGACACCTCGATGACGATTACCGCCAGGGTGAGAATCAGGGTGCCGTAGGGCTCGCCCAGCATCTCGGCCAGGCAGTCGGCATGACGGACCACGCCGAAGGCGCACCACACCATGGTCGCAAACAGCCAGAGAAACAGGACGATGGTCCTCGCATCCGGGGCGAACCCGACGAGAAGGGTATCGGAAAAGATGTAGAACAGGATGGTAGTCACCGCACCTAACATCAGGGCGCTTTCGGACCGCACCACCCTCTTGAGCGCGTTTAAAAAACACCCATGTCCTTCCATGGCCGCGGTTTTCGGCAATGGCCCGGTATTTTTCCTGCCAGTTTCAGCCATGTGCTTTTCCCATGTCTGCGCCTCCTGCTGCCGACGGCATTCGGGCAAAGTAGCCGGTACACAGTCTTAAAAGGCGTTTCACATCGCTCGAAGCCATGAGAGCCTTTCCGGTTTGTCCATCAACACCAGTTCCTGCCAGCGGCTTCCATGATTGCGCATCGGTGATGCGTATGTCACAGGGTATTAGAGCTTGCATCCGTGAACCACCAGATGCCGGTCGCTGATCACCGCCACCGCCAGCTCGGAGAGGCCCGACGCCTCGAGCTGCGCCTCGACCTCGCGGGGTTCGAATGCGGCGCACAGCGAGTGATAAAAATCGCGGCGCAGGACCTCGGGTTCACCGGCCGCATAGGACTCCACCATCTGGCGGGCCACGGCGGTTGTCGGCGGACGGCGCAGGTCCGCCACGTAGACCCGCGTGCCGGCGGAGGCATACGCGGTGATGGTTTCCCACAAGACCGCCGGGTGATGCAGGTGATGCAGCAGGCTGTTGCTGATGATCGCCGCATAGGGACCCGCGGGCAGGGGTGCCTCGGGAATCAGCGCCTCGATGAAGCGCACACGATCACCCGACCCGGTTTCACGTGCCTGACGCTGTCTGGCGAGTTCAATCATGGCTGGCGAACCGTCCACACCAGTCACCGACGCACCGGGAAACCGCACGGCAAACCGGAAACTGATATCCCCTGGCCCGCAGCCGAGGTCAAGGACGTGCCCCGCGACCTCAACACCGGGGAAATACACCGCGAAGCCCGCTACGATCCGCTCGTGAGCCTCGGCGAAATCCGCCGCCGCGTAGGCCTCTGCCTGCGAGGGTTCGTCCATCAGTTCGGGTTCGGTGACACGCTGCATTTCAGGTTCCGCTAGGGCGCGAGCCGCTCGATGCGCCAGACACCATTCGCCTGCGAACGGCTGTACAGAAAGCGGTCATGCAGTCGGCTGGTGCGCGCCTGCCAGAATTCGATGGTGGACGGCTGCACCCGGTAGCCGCCCCAGAACGACGGCAGCGGCACCTCCTGGTCGTGCAGCTTGCGCATCATTTCCGCTACCTTGGCGTCCAGCAGGGAACGCGAACTGATGACCTGGCTCTGGGGCGAGGCCCAGGCACCGATCTGGCTGCCACGCGGGCGTGTGGCGAAATATTTCGCCGATTCGGCCAGGGACACCCTTATCGCTTCTCCGGTGACCTTCACCTCCCAGCCGAGCGCGAACCAGGGAAACGACATCGCCACCCGGGAATTGCCGGCGATGTGCCGTGCCTTGCGGCTTTCGTAGTTGGTGAAGAACACGAAGCCGCGCGCATCGTAGGTCTTCAGCAACACGGTGCGTACCCACGGCTGGGAGCCCTCATCGACCGTGGCGAGACACATGGCATTGGGTTCGGGGATGCCCGACTCGATGGCCAGCGTAAAGCGCTTTTCAAATTCACGGTAGGGGTCCGGGTCGAGCTCCGCCCGCCTGAGGCCGGAGGCCATCCCCTGCTCCCTTATTTCCTCTATGCGCGTTGTCATGGTTCAGTACCGGATCTCTCTGTCCCGGGTTATTGCGAACCGCCGATAATAGTGCGCCAGCGGCACAATCGCCACCACATCGCCGTGTACCGGCAGTGTATCCAGGGCCCGGCGAAGGTGGTTCCAGCAAAGGGGTTGTGCGGGTTGATGCAGGCCGGCCATGAGGGCCCCGGCGCCACGTTGATAAGCGACAACCGCGAGCAGCGGTAGCTAGATATCGTGATTCTGCGCGATGCTCTGATAGACGATGCTGGAGACATTGCGGATGATGTTACCGCGCGAACGGATCCAGTTCGTGTAGTTCGTGGCACTCTGTTCTTTCTCGATGATACCGACAAGCGTATAGGGATACCACTTGCCGTCTGCACCCTTGACGTTCAGTATGCCCATATCACCGCAAACGCGTGCGGTGCTGCCGGTCTTGTTGTAGACCTTGGTACCTCTGGGTACACCCCGTACACCTGTGTGGATCCGGTCCCGGCCCGGCAGCGCCATCAGGCGCTTGATCTCGCCGGCACCGGCGATTTCCTCCTTCCAGAGCGCATACAGGAAGCGGCTGTAGTCGTGCACGGATGCCTTGTTGCGATACGTCTTCCCGCCCGCGGGTATGTATTCAACCAGATGGATCTCCTGGAATATGGCAGGATACTGCCGTTTCAGTATCCGCTGCACCGCCTGGGGCCCACCCACCTTGCGGGTCACCCAGTTGGTAGAGGCATTGTTCGAATGCTGGATCATCCGTTCCATCTGCCGGCGGCTTTCTCTGTCATACTTCAGTTCGCCTTTCTTGACCTTGTAGAAGAACGCCGCCGCGATAAAGGGCTTGACCAGACTGGCCGTCTGGAACTGCTGATCCTCATTGATTGTGACCAGCTTTTCGCCGGTGGTGAAATCATATACCGACCAGCCGGTGCGCTCGTCGGGATCGAGTTTGCCCTCCGTGCGCAGGCGATTGATATAGTCTTCAACCGCCGCTTCCAGGTTGCGGGTCTCCCGGTTGCGTTCGGTGCTTGTCATCCTGCTTCTGCGAGAAACCGGTACGGCGGGCGATGCCGCCGCGGTTTTCGTCATCCTGATCCCGGATGAAGCCGGTACGGCGGACGATGCGGCAGCGACTTGCGTTGCCCCGGGGTCGCCAACGAGCGTCCAGTTCTCGGAACGTATCGGACTGGCCGCATCAAGACCCTGGGCACGCAACAGCCTGGTGTGGCTCTTGGCAACCCGGGTGGCCCCGGCGCTGTCACCATGGCGCACGTAGACAAGACCGATCAGGTTGTCCCGGGTAACCACCTTGAGATCCTTTGCCACGGCCGGCCCAAGCACCCCGGCCACCTTCTTGCGGTAATCCCGCACGCCGTCGATACTGCCGGACCAGACATAGGAAACGTCGTAGTAATCCGCAGCACGCGTGGTCGTCGGCGGACTCACCAGTCCCAGGAGAGTGGCAAGCAGAAAGAAGACAGCTCCGGCCTTGGTTCTACACATACCCCGCCTCCGTACGAAATAGTGTTTTGACTCAGGTTGTTGAGGCGGGATTCTAGTGTAATTTCATCGTAATGAACAGGGGGGCGGGAGAAAAACAGTCGGCATCGGCCCGAAAGTTCTACCAAGGCGCGACAATTTCAACCCGATGAGAAGCCGGAACAAGCGTATCGCTGACTCATTACACGCCGGTCATCCGCAGAAACACATCTTCCATTCCCGACGGGCGATGGGCGTACTTGAGGTCATCCCGGCCCTCGATCGTCTCGGTCAGCGATACGAATGCGAGCAAACCCTCGATGCGCGATCTGACCTGCCCGCGCGACAGGCCGAAACAGGACAGCAGACCGGAATGAACCTGCGGTAATTATCAACTTGCTGATTATGCGTCGCAATGCGATGTAACCCCGGACTACATACCCCCGTAGGTCGCCACACCGTAATCGTTCAACGCA
>JBAVKA010000555.1:0-13550 GCA_049688075.1 Gammaproteobacteria bacterium | reverse complement strand
CAATTAATCCTGATGAAAAGGTGATCGTGTTCTGATGGTTTCCTCCCGGGGCAGGGAAACTTTTATGCAAGGAAATATAAACAGCACTAACAATGCATTACGATGTGTTGACCGCTGAGGGAGGGATGACTCCTGACGGCAGGTGAATACGAAGCGTGTGGTGTTGCAACGTGGCTATCGGCAGTACGCCACACACCCGTCGCGGGCATAGGATCGCGGCGCGCGCAGCAATGGAGGAAAGGATACTGACGGGCCAGAGACCGGTCTCCCGGGGCGTTAGTTGCAAACCACGGTCGACCCACGGCTTGCATAACTTCTGACAGCCGCGTTATTGAAGGTCTTGTTTCAGTATGATTCCTGACCTCTAAGTCAAAATTCTGGATGACCGTCGAAAGTCATCATTAAGTGATCGCTTATATTTAGTGGCGACCAAACAGAAAGTTTGTGTCGCCTCCTGACCTACCGGTCAGTACGGGATCTTGAGTAGGCCATGCAAATCACGCATCGCAGGGAGAGGTATGAACGTGATGAGATAGCCTGAAGAATCCATGACCTGATGAACAATACATAACCAGACAAACTCACCTACAGTAGCACGTCTTCAATGCATTGAACTGACTCAAATGTGAAGTATCGCCCAGCCTTTTCTCTTCGCTATTGTAGCCTCCCATAAGCCTGTGCTCGAACTCCGCTACCTGGGCCGTGTATTTCTCGCAGCTTGCACTGTCAATTTGTTCCTGCTTTCTCATCTGCGACTGCTTATAGTCCTGGATTAGCAGATCAACCCACTTCTCTACTTGACCCGGATGTCCCCCCGCATGTGCGCTGAGTGACAGAAGAAGACTCAGCAGGCCCTATAAACGTGTGACGCTATTCAAGCCCTGCTCCTTTGTATCATGTAACGGGATGCAGACTTACCGCCACGAGGTGAATGAACGCGAGGATACGAATAATAATTATTGCTTACATCGTCACGGGACCGGCTACCGCTAACAGTATCGCAGCCAGAATCAGCAGCACGGTACCGGTAATACCTGCGCCGAGCAGAACAGTTTTACCCGTGCTGAATTCTCGGGTCTCCAGAGTCACGATACTGTCAATCGGTATGGTGACATCCTCACCACGGATTTCGTCCTCGTATATCGCAGTCACGATAAATTGATGCTCTTTTTGGTCTTCAGTGATGATCCTGACCTTGTCACCGACCTTTACGAGGTTTTCATGCCTGATCTGTTCGTGCAGCTTCTCGGGTGGTGCTTCGATGGTTTGCAGGGACGTGCAGCCGATGAGGTTGATGATTAGCAGAATGCTGATGATTTTCCAAAAGGTGATATGTTGTGTCATAGCCGTATCCTGCAGGGATGTGAATGTTCATTCCGCACACCATCCTAGTGCAGCGCAATAGCATGAGCTAAATCCTGATGAAAGAGTAATCTTGCTATTGCGCAACTGACTAGCTACGGCCCGAGCAGAACCGTCACGATGTTGTCGGTCATGTTGCGGTCATACGTGAGCATCTCGGGGTCGATGACCGCGATCAGATACTTGCCGGCTAACGAGGTGTTATATTGAAAATCGACCGGCACATTTACCGTCGCCCCGGGCTTTAGACTCTTGACCTTGAGCGCCCCCGGCAAGACCGTATCGCCTTCATCAAATTCGGCATCGTCGCTCACGTACAAGAGGACCGAGTTCTTCACCGCCTTTTCAAGGCCATTGTTCTTGATCGCGAGCGTACCGGCGACGTTCCATCCTCCGCCATCCTCTGTCACGGTTACATCATTCAATGTTCCCGCCAGATCCGGTAAGCCAATGCGCACCCACTTGGCCTTCGATTTATCCTTCTTCATCGCTGTGCAATATGTCCCGTACGCCACACCATTGGGATCGAACGTGAGACTCGGGTAAAAACCGGCATTTTTCTTGTCCACCACGCCTGCCACCCAGTCCACACCATTATCGAATGCATACACGCTCACCTCTATTCCCGCATAGAATGCCATGAGCAGATGCGCGTGATCATCGCCATCCAGTGTCAGCGCCAATCCATCGACGGGTGCGTTGCCGGTGTCCGCCGGATCTAAAATCAATTCGCTGGTCCAGTTCGTCCCGTCATACGTGTAATACTTCGCCGAACCTGCTACGCCCGCTGCCACGTGCGGATGATTCTGGCTATCGACCCCAATCGCTACCGGCGTTGAGTTACCGGCATCGAGCAGCGTGCTTTCCCAGTAACCGTTCTTATTAGTGCCGTAATAATAACCATCATAGTTGCGTGAGAACGCCAGATGCGCGTGATCGCCACTATCGAGCACAAAATCATGCCGGTATGGTCCGCTCGCCAAGCCGGTATCTTCGAAGTGCCATCCAGCGCCATCGTGCCAGGCGTGTTGCACCGTGCTACCACCACCATACGCAATATGCGGTTGACCGGCCTGATCGAGTTTCAGAACCGAGTCAGAACCATCGACGCCGAGATCGGTGATCTGCCATTGGTTGCCATTGAAATTCGCGTAAACCAGCTTCAATGCGCCGAGTCCGCGATTTGCGCCATAACTGACGTGCAGATTGCCTTGTATATCGATGGCGATCGAGTTGCCCCAGCCAGCATCGGAACTGGCATCGACCAATTCATGCTGCCAACGGCGCCCGTCAAGCCACGCGTGATACAGATGATAGTCCGCCCCCTGATACACGACATGGGGTGTACCGGCAGGATCCACGGCTATCGAAGAGTAGTTTTGCCAGACCGAGGCCAACTTCTTGGGTTTGATCTTCCCCTCGACCGACGTGACCGCCATGGAAAGCAGGCAGGCGAGAATTACCGGAGTGAAAAACCAACGCATTAGAGATTTCATGGGATTCTCCTATCAGTTATTAAAGTTAGGCGCCGGCGCATCCGTGGCTAATATCGAAATTCGGGTATTTTTACTTATAACGACATCAGCATCCGGGCAGTTGGGATTGATTGAGTTTTTTTCCAAAACAACATAAACGTTAATCCGCCTACGCATAAACAGATGGTGGCGTAAATCTGGCTTTTGTTCACGGTCGTATCCTTATCCAGGGCTTGTTGACTGGTTCTTCCCGCTGGGCAGATCTGCAACACGAGCGGGATGGCGGCGTGTCTACGAACCTATTGAAGCGCAATAGCGTGCGCTAAATCCTGATGGAAGGGTGATTTTGTTCTGATGATTTTCTCCCTGAGCCGGGAGGCATTATTCAGAGCGAGTAATTCCCGTAATTACTGAGTGTTGCGATGCGTTTTCGCGTCAGATGGGGTTGGTAGCGGAATAGGAAGCGTGAGGCGATGCATCCGTTGTCTTCGGTAGCCTGCCACACACCTGCCGTCAGTAGATGATCGCAGCGCAGGTGCCCTAGTGTAGGGAAGGACCCTGACGGTCGGAGACTGGCGTAACCGGAGCGTTAGTGACAAACTAAGGTGTCGACTTGGCTCACAGAACTTCGGCCGCCGCATTGACTGAAGGTCCGGTTACGGAGGCGGACGATTGGACGAGATCGGTCGTCCCCGAAAATGTGGCGGTCAACGTGCTGAGTCCAGCCACTTGTGTCGTTATCTGGCAGGTGACGATGCCATCGGTATCGGTTACGCCGGAGCATTGCGCGCCGTCAAGCCTAAAGTCGATAGTGCTGCCAACAACGGGAGCAATCGGGTCGTGCGAGCTATCTGTCAGCGAAGCTATTACGTTGACTGGCACACCAGGCGATCCAGCTCTCGGACTCGGGTTGAGGGTGAGGAATGTAACGTGCTTCCAGGGTCCCCAGATTACCCGCGCCTTGTTCGAGCTCATCGCAGTGTTATTGACAGTAGCCGATGCCACGATTATGTCCGTGCCATCGTTAACCGCGGTATAGCTAAAGATCGCCTGACCGTTGACATCCGTTCGAACCAGTTGGACTCGTGCATTGGCGCCGTACACTGTAAAGACAACCCTCTGGTCCGATGATGCCACCGCCGATCCCGTCTGTCAGCTCGGCAGTTATGGTATTGGTCGTGATATCTGTGAGTTGCAGCTTACCATTCTGAAGCGTGACCAGTGTCTGCACCTCTCCATCAGAGCCAACCTCGCCAATATTCAGCCAATAGTTAGACGCTACACCCTGCAGCTGGGTTACCGTCGGCGGGTTCGGATCGTTGGTGCTGCTAACCCGCACAACCGGCGGGGATGCCTGGTTGTAATTCGTCACTACATAGATCGTACCCTTGGGCGAGAATATAATCTGGTCGTTTGGCGTGGAGGGCAACGTGGCATACACCACGAGCGTCGGATTGTTACTGCCGGGGTTCTCGATACGGTACAAGGATGGGTCGTCCGCGCCGGCACCGAAACAAAAGTCGTCGAAGAACAGATCACCGCTGAGCGGATCGACCACGAGGCTGTTTGGCCGCAGGCCGTGCCCGATCCGTTGTTGAAGGTCACGACGGCATTGCCGGGTACCGGTAAATCACCATCGGACACATCGACGGCAGTGTAAGTCACGACCTCGTTCACCAGATTGGAAGCAGTGAACTGAATCTCGCCGCTGGCGCCGGTAACGCTCGGGTCCGGTCCGGTGATGAGCGAGTGCCCATTACCTTGCGAGAGAGTGATGAGTTTGCCTGGTGTCGGTCGATTCAATGCGTCTTTGAGGGTTACGGTGATCGTGGTCGTAGTGGTCCCATCCGCCGTCACGGTCACCGGGAAGGCATTGATACCGGCATTCGCCGCCTGTGGCACACCGAAAGTGATGCTCGGCGTCTGATTGAGCATGACGTTATCGTCAGTGTCGGTAGCTGTGAATACGACCGCTTCAGGCGTGAGATCCGTTACTGTGAACACCACTGCGCCGTTGTCCACAGTTGTAACCCCGCTCGACGTACAGCTTGAAAGCTATTGATGTGATCAAGTGCGCGTTACAGGAGGCCAACAAGCACGGTACCTGAGTGATTGCCCGTCCGGCGTATTTACCGATTACAGTGGCCATTCCCGTTTGCAGCACGCTTGCATAATAGGGCCGGGACTGCAGCGGATAATAGTCAGACTTGCCGGAATGCATTCCCTGTCACCGGCGAGTTGTGTAATGATGCACCTGATAGAAGGTATATTCATCATCCCGTCCAGACCATGACGAAGGCGGACTTGATAGATAGAGAGCCACAATGCAGGACTACCTGGTTAGAAATGCAGCGACCGTCTACGCCGGCGGCTTCTACGGCGCGCTAATTATCGTGGCGCTGTGGGAGGCGCTGGCACCGCGGCGGCGCCTGAGCGGCACGCTTTGGGTGCGCTGGGCCGGCAATGGCGGTGTTTTAATACTCAACTTGTTCATCCTGAGAGTACTCATACCCCTAACCGGTATCGCGCTGGCGATGGTGATGGAGACGAAGGGCTGGGGGCTATTTAACCTGGTAACGCTACCCGCGTGGTTGTCCGCGGCCTGTTCGTTGCTGATACTGGACCTGGTGAATTACCTGAAGCACATCCTGATGCACCGGATTCCGCTGCTGTGGCGCTGCCACAGGATGCACCATACGGATTGTGACTTCGACTTTACCACCGGGGTGCGGTTTCACCCTTTAGAGGCCGTGCTGAGCTTCACCGTTACTCTGGGTACCATCGCCATTATAGGTGTCCCGGTCGTGGCGGTTGTGCTTTATGAAGTGATAACCGCTACGCTGACGTTCCTGCAGCACGGGAATGTGCGCTACCCCGAAGTACTGGACCGCTTTCTGCGCCGCCTGGTCGTTACGGCAGATATGCACCGCATTCATCATTCCACCCGGTTGACAGAAACCGAAAGTAATTTCGGTGTGATTCTGCCGTGGTGGGACCGCGTGTTCGGGACCTACCTCGCGGAACCTGCTGCTGGTCATGAAGGCATGGGGATTGGTCTGCTCGAATTTCAGCATCCCAAGCATCAAACCTTACCATGGATGCTCGGTGCCCCGTTTCTGGAAAAAAACGCACAACCTATGCCACAAAATCCGGGCAGGTGCTTTGAGTACAGTGACAAAGCTGCTCAGAGCGCAGGTGAGCGGCGGTAGAAACGTCGGCCACAGGATAAACAACGGCGACCATCGCCGCCGTTGAGAAGTGCTTGATTGCCAGCTATTTTCTTCTGCGCAGCAGCCGTGCGACAACGACAATTGCCCCCCCGGCGGCCAACAGGGACAAAACACCGGGTTCCGGAACACTAACCGGAACACCTGCCCAGACGGATGCCGGTGCCAGTAACATGAGTGTAGTCAGCATGCTGTAGATCTTCATCGCTTTCCCCCTACGTTGGTTTGCTTTTAATGCGGATTTATTACTGCACTATTTGTGCCATTGACAGCTAGCCAAGCAAAATTCAATGGGATAGAGGGATTGGATCGCTTGCTGATGGTATTTTTGGTTATTGCGGTGTAAGAACTTTCGACAAAACGACGCGTTTATAATGGCGATATTCTTGTATTTTTTACACTCACCGTGTTGGCGATAGCAGCCTCAACGTTTTCAGCAGCTGTTACCGGTTAACCGGGTATCACCACGGTAGGAGGTGGAGCTGTGTCGAGATGCGGTCGACGATTCGAGAACCGACATTAGAGTGACTAATCGATAATTGAGAATGGCTCTTCAGGGTCGTACCCGGTACTTTAGCTTTTCTTCTCTAACCATCAGGCTTGTCTGACAGACATCTACCACAGGCTGCACCAGCCTTGCGTCATGGAAGCCAGGCGGATGCCCTAGACAAGGCGACGTTCGGACAGACGGCGCACGCGCGCCGACCGGTACCTGACCGCGAGGGCGCCGGTCATCCAGCCCAGGCTTCGCAGGACCCAGGACAGCGGACCCAGCAGGAACAGGGCCAGACTCATTAACACCGAGAGGGTGACAAACCAGAACAGGAACTGTACCAACCATGGATCGACATCCAGCCACCCCCCCAGCTCCGCCAGGGTTGAATTGATCAGCTGCGGGTAGCGGAACATGAGGTAGACGGCCGCGGGGATGGCTCCGTAACGGGCAACGGTGAGCCCGAGCCGCCCCCCGCGTGCAAGCACCCGGGAACCAAACAGTGCCACCCGCCCGGAGAATCCACCGGAGCGTGCCGCGGCGGCACCAGGCGCCACTGCCCTGCCCGCCCTAACCGCCTTGAGCAGCTTCACACTCGATGCGATGACGACCATATCCAGAGCGGCCCAGCCCAGGTCAGAACCCTCGATCACCACCCCTTGCCGCCACTTGGCCTCCAGACCCCGCACCCCGCCCAGGAACAGGTTCGCCACGCCTTCCGTTATGCGCTCTGTTTGCACCCAGTCGGCATTACCGTCCGGGTCGACGGCGAACTGTCCGAGGAAGTCATAGCCCTCCTCCAGAAGGAAATGGACGGCGTACCAACCGCGATCCTCCGCGGTCAGTGCGTGGACTGGCTGCGTGACAGGAGGCGCAGCATCCACCGGCGTTCCCACCAGCCGGGCATACAGGAGCCTCGCCCGCTCGACTCGCTCGCTCAGGGCGCGGCGTATCTCCAGGGAGGTCAGGTCGTGGTCCATAAAATAGGCAATGGGCGGTAAGGCCGCTTCCCCGTAGGTCAGCAGAACTACCTGAAACTCGGTCTCGCCCCCGTAGATCGGCAGGATACGACGGGCCAGATCCGGGTATTTCAATAAGGCCAATCGGGCATTGAGGAGCAGCTGCTCATTGTCGGCATAGTCGAGCAGCAGGGCCTGAACCTCCAGCGGCTCCGCCGCGACCCGAGACGCCGCGTCGCCGAAGGATTGGCGGACCGCCACCCCGATCAGCTGGTCTTCGTAAGGTGGGGCGGATGGGTCGCCGACCAACAAGGCAGCTCCCGCAACGGCCAGGCAAGCCAGCAGCAAGCCTGTTGGATTCAGTTTCATGGGCTACCTCCGTTGGAGCAGAAGGAGAATAGAAGCCATTCCCCATGAAGTCCACGACCATTGAGCATCCGGAGATTGTGCCTGGCCCGAAGCTAGTCCGCCGCAACGTTCCGCAGCTCGGCGGCATAGAGTCCGCTCACCTTTATGTTCAGTGAACGCAACAGCTCTGCATGCAGCAGGAAATAATGCTTGAGCACCGGGTAGCCCAGCTCAGGATGCGTATCCATGAATGCCGACAGGGCCTTGCCGTCGATGCGGATGACCTCAGTGGATGACAGGGCGACCACGGAAGCAGTGCGCTCGGACTGACCGTACAGATTCAGTTCACCGAAGGTGTCGCCGTGTCAGTTCGATCAGGCCCGATTGCATGACGCGGGCATGATCAACCTCAACCTGCATATTGATCCGGACCGTGCCGCTGACAATGAGATAGAGATCACGACTGCTCTCTCCCTCCTTGAGGATGGTGTCATCCGGAGCGAATCGCTCCTCCCACCAAACCTCTTCCCTGGGAAATTGCGGATGCTTCAGAATCTCGTGCAGCGCCTCTGACATATTTTGCTCCTGGTAACGGCCCATTTGCTGCAGTCTGGCCAGCACGCTGCCAGCCCCTGGCGTAATCATCGCCGGAGCGGGTGCATACTTCAACAACCCCGGCCTCTCGCCAGCCGTTTGCGCCCCCCGCGCACCGTTACCCCTAATGGAGGTGGAGGGGATGAATATTCAGGGGCATAGAGCAAATAGTGCCAATATTTTGAGCCAACTCGTATCCGACACGGATCACGTTTACTTTGGAGAAGTTCCAGTAGAGTCGTCAACACGAGCGGCGCGCCGCACAATGCAGCGCTGGAATCCAGGGAGTCCTGAAACCTTCCGGATTATTCGCTTCGTTCATCTATCGGGGCGCTCTCCGGACATTGAACGCGCGGCACGCAGTTGTCCCGTTTCCGCGTGAATGTGGAATTAGAGTGAGCGCATGCTTAATATGATGCGGGGCTTTCACTTACTCCGTTAATCCGGAACAAGATCGCCGAAGTTCAGCATCCGCAAGGTAACGATTGTGTGGCGACAGTCCTGCATCCGGCGGTACCTGTCGCTCGGGGATATTCTAATCAACCCGGTCTCCCGGTACGATGATTGGATATATTTCAGAAAATCCTGCTTTCGGCGGGATTGGTAAGTGGACCTGAGTCGCGGACCGGGGCAGAATGCGGGTCCATCGTCCTTCTCAAGCCCCCGTTCCCTGAGAGATACCGTGTTAAAGCGCCTGCTCCTCGTATTGCTTATGCTGCTGGTCCTGTTCGGCGGTCTGTTCGGGTGGAAATATTACGTCGGAAAAAAAATGGCAGCAGCCATGTCGGCACCGCCGCCCCCGGCGGTTATCGCCAGCGCCAGGGTTCAAAGCGAGCGCTGGGAGCCGCGCCTGTCGGCGGTTGGCAGTCTGGTCGCAAGCGAGGGCGTCCTGGTAGCCAATGAAGTCGCCGGCATCGTGAAATCCATTCACTTTGATTCCGGGCAACCGGTAGTGGCCGGTACCTTGCTGGTACAGCTCGACGATGAGGCCGACCGCGCCGATCTGGCAGCGCTGGTTGCCGCACGGACTCTGGCTGAGCTGAATTTCCGGCGTTTGGAAAAACTCATCCGGGAGAAGACCATTTCGCAGTCTTCCTATGACGAGGCAAAGGCAACCCTGGACGGCGCCGTAGCCATGGTCGCTGAAAGCCGGGCGAATATCGCCAAGAAGGCCGTGCGTGCACCCTTTACAGGCGTACTGGGTATTCGTACCGTCGACCACGGGCAGTACCTCGCGCCGGGTTCCGCCATCGTGTCGTTGCAGGCACTGAATCCCGTTTATGCGGACTACAGTCTGCCCGAGCGTTATCTGGGCAAGTTAAGCGTTGACCAGACGGTCGAGGTCAGGGTAGAGGCTTATCCGGAACGCGTATTCGCGGGAACAATCAGCGCGGTGAGTCCGCGCATCGCAACATCTACGCGCAGTGTGCGTGTGCGCGCCACCCTCGACAATCCGGATCAGGTTCTTAAACCCGGGATGTACGCCGAGGTCGACACGGTATTACCGGCGGTCGATAACGTGATGACGTTGCCGGAGCGCGCCATTGCCTACAATCCTTACGGTGACTCGGTCTTTCTCATCGAGGAAAAGAACGGCGGTCTGGCGGTGCAGAGTCGCCAGATTAAAACCGGCGATGTGCGCGATGGCCGTATCGAGATTATCGAGGGGCTCAAGGAAGACGATCAGGTCGTCAGTGACGGGCTGAACAAGCTTCGTAACGGCCAGGCGGTAAAAATCGACAACTCGATCCGGCTGGACGCATCGCCTGCCACGCCATGAAATTCACCGATCTGTTTATTCATCGCCCGGTACTCGCCAGCGTCGTCAGCCTGCTGATCCTGATCGTGGGGTTGCGCTCGATCGCAGCGCTTGACGTGCGCCAGTACCCGGAGCTGAAAAATACCGTTATTACGGTTACAACCACCTATCCCGGTGCCAGCAGTGAACTGATCAAGGGCTTCATTACCACGCCCTTACAGCAGGCGATTGCACAGGCGGATGGCATCGACTACCTGTTCGCGCGCAGTACCCAGGGTGTTTCCACCATTGAAGCGCACATGGAGCTGAATCATGATCCCAACGCGGCAGTTGCCGAGATCCAGGCGAAGGTCGCGAGCCAGCGCAATGTCCTGCCCGAGGAAGCCGACGACCCGGTCATAGACTCGACGACCGGTGATACCACCGCGCTGATGTACATGGCGTTCTACAGCGACAGCATGTCGCCGTCGCAGATTACGGATTACCTGTTGCGAGTCGTGCAACCGAAGCTGCAATCCCTGCCGGGCGTCGCCAAGGCGGAATTGATCGGCAACAAGACCTTTGCCTTGCGGGTATGGCTCGATCCGCAGCGCATGGCGGCATTGAAAGTCTCGCCAGAGGCGGTGGCCGAGGTACTGCAGGAGAATAATTTTCTGTCGGCGGTAGGACAGACCAAGGGCGAGTATGTCGCCATCGATCTGACGGCTGACACCGATATCAGTCGTGAAGCGGACTTCCGCAGACTGGTGGTCAGAGCCGAAGACGGCGCTCTGGTGCGGCTGGAGGATATCGCCGATCCGGAACTGGGATCCGAGGATTATGATTCAACCAACAAGTACAAGAATCAGACCGCGATTTTCATCGGTATCGAGCCGGCGCCCGGGGCCAATCCACTGACGGTAGCCAAACGGGTCCAGGATCTGATGCCGGATATCAAGAGCCAGTTACCGCAAGGGCTCGACGGACACATCCCCTATGACGCCAGCGCCTACATCGAGGACTCGATCAACGAGGTATTCAAGACGCTCGCAGAAGCGGTGCTGATCGTGCTGGTGGTCATCTATCTTTCCCTCGGCTCGGCGCGCGCCGCACTGGTACCGGCCGTGGCCGTGCCGCTGTCCCTGATCGGCGGGGCGTTCATCATGCTGGTCCTGGGATTTTCGATCAACCTGCTGACCCTGCTGGCGCTGGTTCTGGCCATAGGCCTGGTGGTCGATGATGCCATCATCGTGGTCGAGAATGTGCACCGGCACATCGAGGAAGGACAGTCGCGCACGGATGCCGCATTGCTCGGCGCGCGCGAACTGGCCATGCCGATCATTGCCATGACCACAACACTGGTCGCGGTCTATGCGCCGATCGGATTCATGGGCGGGCTGGTCGGCACCCTGTTCACCGAGTTCGCCTTCGCACTGGCAGGCGCGGTGCTGATTTCCGGCGTGGTGGCACTTACGCTGTCGCCGATGCTGTCGGCGAAAGTACTCAAGCCACACGGCCAGGCCGGCCGCTTCGAGGTCAGGATCGAACGTTTCTTTTCCTCGCTGGCCAGTGCCTACCGGCGCCGCCTGCACGGTGTGCTGGAGACAGTGGGTGTCACGCTGGTATTCGCGCTGGCGGTGCTGGCGAGCATTTATTTTATGTTCATTACCACGCCAAACGAACTGGCGCCGACCGAGGATCAGAGCATCCTGTTTTTTCAGGCGAGATCGCCGCAGACCGCCACGCTCGAATACAACGAGGCCTATACGCGCGAAATCCAGAAGGCTTTTGAAAGCGTGCCCGAGTATTACGAAAGCTTCTTTCTGCTGGGTTTCGGGCGCGACACCAGCACCATCTTCGGCGGCTTCAAGATGGAGCAGCCCTCGCAGCGCCCGCGCTCACAGATGGAAGTGCAGCCGGAGCTGCAACAGAAACTGGGCGCTATCGCCGGTTTCGATACCGTCGTGTTTCCGTTTCCCAGTCTGCCGGGTTCCGGCGGCGGCCTGCCATTGCAGTTCGTGATTACCTCCGATGCGGATTTCGGCCGCCTCGATCAGGTGGCCGATGAGTTGATCGGCGCCGGGATGGCCAGTGGACGATTCATGTTTCTGCAGAAAACCGTCGAGTTCACCCGGCCAAAGACAAATATCCTGATTGACCGTGATCTGGCCGCGGATCTTGGCATCTCGATGCAGGACATAGGCAGTAATCTGTCGACCATGCTGGGTGGAAACTTTGTCAACCGCTTCAGTCTCGAGGGCCGCAGCTACAAGGTGATTCCCCAGGTGGCACGCGAATTCCGCGCGGATGCCGACATGTTGAATACCTACTATCTGCCCACGCGCAGCGGCGAACTGGTTCCTGTGTCGACGCTGGTGCGGTTCGAAGAGACGGTCGAACCCAGTCAGCGTACCCAGTTCCAGCAGCTCAATTCGAACATGATTCAGGGCATCACTGCCTCAGGCGTGTCGCTGGGCGATGGCCTGAAGTTCCTCGAAGACAAGGCCCGGGAAATATTCCCTCCCGGGTTCACCTGGGACTACTCGGGCGAGTCACGCCAGTATACCCAGCAGGGCAGCGCGCTGATTGTCACTTTTTTCATGTCGCTTCTGGTTATCTATCTGGTGCTGGCTGCCCAGTTCGAAAGCTGGCGTGATCCGTTGATCGTCATGGTCTCGGTGCCGATGTCCATTGCCGGTGCACTGATTTTCATGACACTCGGTCTGGCCACGGTTAACATCTACACCCAGGTCGGACTGATCACGCTGATTGGCCTGATCGCGAAGAACGGAATCCTGATTGTCGAGTTCGCCAACCAGTTGCAGCAGAAACAGGGTCTGTCGAAGCGTGAGGCAGTGGAACAAGCCGCTGCCATACGCCTGCGTCCGATACTGATGACCACTGTGTCCATGATCGTGGCCATGGTGCCGCTGCTGATCGCCAGCGGTCCGGGCGCCGCCAGTCGCTTTGCCATCGGGCTGGTCATAGCCACCGGTCTCGGCATCGGCACGCTGTTTACATTGTTTGTGGTGCCGGCCATGTACCTGCTGATAGCGCTCGATCACGCAGCGGCGCGGAAAAATGCGGGGGTCTCTTCCGAACCCGCCCACGATACCAACGCCGTCTGATTTCAGTTCGCCGCGCTTGTTGTTTCCGGCGCTTGGTGACGTTGACCGTATCCCCGTGACCCGATCCATCGTTTAAGCGGGAACTTCTATAGCAGTAATCATCCCGGTGGATGCCATCCATTATTGATCGCAGACATGCTTGACTGAATTTCCAGAATCATTAGCCTGATCCATAAACGGCATCTCGGGCATGGCACTGCTCATCATTTTCGTGCATTCCATCAAT
>JBAVKA010000554.1:0-1767 GCA_049688075.1 Gammaproteobacteria bacterium | reverse complement strand
GTATGGTGGCCAGGGACAGAATCGAACCGCCGACACGGGGATTTTCAGGGCCAGTAGAATCAATAACTTACTGATATCCTGGAACAGGAGTTCTTCGGTACAGTCAGGGATTATTGTGTTGATTCAGTGTGTCAACCCAGAGTGGCGAGGGAAATGCCCGCCTATACGGTACCCGGGTCAGCGCACTATCCGGGCTTGCCCGTTTCGACGGTGCGGTACTGGTCGGCCGGACGGGATAGTTACAAGGCACTGATTACGGCCGCGGAGAAACACCCGGTGATCTTGTCATTCCTGAACCTGGTGGAGCTGCACCTGCTGGCGGCGATACGACGCGAACACGATGTGTCAATGCCCAATGTCCGTCGTGCTATCGATTATTTGAAGAAAAGCTACAACACAAACCACCCGCTGCTTGCCAAGGAGCTGGAAACGGACGGTCTGGATATCTTCATTCGTCACTACCGCCAATTGATCACTATCTCCAAGGATGGTCAGACGGCCATGAGGCACGTCATGGAAGCGGCGCTCAAACGGATTGAACGTGACAACAACATCCCCGTCAAGCTCTATCCGTTCACCCGGGCACACATCGAAAACGCGCCCGCATTGATCATGATCGATCCCGCCATTTCCGGCGGCCGCCCGGTAATTGCCGGCACCGGCCTGGCTACCGAGATCATCGCCGAACGCCTCAAGGCCGGCGAGTCTATCCACGAGCTGGCATACGACTATGGGCGCACGGAAGCGGAAATCGAAGAAGCTATCCGGTGTGAACAACAGGCCGCCTGAAGCCAGGCCGGTTCTATTCATCGACAGAAATCTGGGACGCCATGTTCTGGCCGACAAGCTGCGCGAGGCCGGGATTCCCTGCGAGGTACATGACGACCACCTGCCGCAGGAGGCTACCGATGCAGACTGGCTTCAGTACGTCGGTGAGAAAGGCTGGATCGCTATCGAGGTCCGGAGAAGGCCGCGCTGATACAGGCGAATGCCTGCCTGATTGTCGTGCGTGCGAAGAACACGACAGCTCAGGATATCGCCAATCTGATTATCAAACACATCAACCGGATATACCGGTTCGCCAAAAAGAATGATGCACCCTTTATCGCCGGTATCACGCGTGACGGGAAAATCACGAAATATCCACTATAGTGACCGAATGTAATTCTGGAGGCGCCTTCTCGGATTCCAATGTCACAGCATTACCAAACCCCGAGTATCCAACCCTCCAATTTTGCCTGCTTCCGTTCCGGGGGTGTCAGCGGAGGTTCGAAATATCGATCAAGGGTACCTCGGCGATCTGCCTCCTGAAGCCAGGACGCAATAGACCAGGCGTCGTGTTCATCAGGGGATCGGCCTTCTTTGGGAAAGCGCCGCTTGTACAGGGCCGGGTAGACCTCGGCGACTACCGAATTCCCCTCCGGTACCTCGAAGCTGTCAAATGGCCAGAAGTGAACGCGCGGATCGCCTGCCGGCATTTCCCGCAGCCATAGCAGCCACGGCAACCCTGAATGTGTTGATTTGGCGACTGAACCCTGTACATCAAACAGGAACACACTCTTGGCTGTAGCCGTCCATTGCTCACACAGACGTAATTCTGATGGATCACCCGTACGTGGATTGTCTTCGCGAACAAAATCGACGTAGGTATGTGGATCGGCTGTCGGCCAGTGGCGCATGAAATCCTTCAAGAAATCATCCCAACTGGAAATTCCGTAGCGCTGCATATAACTCATGGGGAACGAAAACCCATGATCGATGCCGATG
>JBAVKA010000553.1:0-7555 GCA_049688075.1 Gammaproteobacteria bacterium | reverse complement strand
TGGTCGAGATCCTGGACGAGATCCAGCCGGAAAACACGGCCGGGTCCGGCTCGGGCAAAGCCCACGTCAAGGGAAGCAAGCGGCCACGCGCCACGCTTCCCGGGCATGTCACGACTTCCATGCCGGGCACGATTGTCGAGATTCTGGTGAATGTCGGTGACACGGTCGCGGCGGGAACGCCCGTTCTGATTACCGAAGCCATGAAGATGGAAACCGAGTTGCAGGCCCCCGTCGCCGGCACTATCAAGGCCGTCCATGTCAAGAAGGGTGAATCAGTCAACCCGGATGAAACCCTGGTGGAGATCGAATAGCGCTTAAACCACTGTATTACGAGTCGACGATTCAACGCAAAGACGCAAAGAAACTCATTAATAAAATATTCCAGCAAACACAAACAATACCAAATGAATCTCCGTGTAGGAGCGGGCTTGCCCGCGAACCCGGTCTTCATAACAAACAGCTTCGCGGGCAAGCCCTCTCCTACAGAAAAATCACAATTTTCGGGATTGCCTTAAAAAGCTTCCTGATTACCCATAAACCTCAGCCATCCTGAGGAGACGATAAGGCATGGGTGGTGTTCGTAGGCCAACATAGGTCAGCCGCTCGATCATCGAAGGCAGATCGAAGCGGCGGTTAAAACGATACTCAAACTCGGCCAGGTAACGCGGTACATGTTTTCCACGAATCGCATGAAAGGTACCAAGCAAGGCATTTTTGACGTTGCCGAGCAGCGTGTTGACCCACTTAAAGGCTGGATGTTGTGCAGCCTGACGGCCGCTGCCGGTAATCAGAGGTACATGCCTGCAGTGGGCGGCAGTTACCCCAGAGAAGCAATGCAACCCATCGGAAACCACCTCGCTACCCGGCAGGATGCTGGCCTGAGCATAACGCGCAATTTCCGTTTTCCGGAAACCCGTTACACGACGCAGATGCACCTTCAGCGGCCGGCCGTCCTGCGTCGTCTCAACGGCTGCGATGAAAGGGATCTTGTTGCAAGATCCGCGGCCACGTTTGCCCGCCCGTTCTCCGCCAAGATAGGCATCATCCATTTCGATACGCCCCGCCAGGGACTGCTGCCGCACGCGTTCCAACATCACTTGCATCAGCTTGTGTTTGAGCCTCCAGGCGGTATCGTACTTGACGCCCAGCTCGCGCGACAATTGCAGGGCCGAGGTGCTTTTCTTGCGCTGGGTCAGCAAGTAGATAGCCAAAAACCACGTCCTCAGCGGCAGTTTGGTACCGTGGAAGATGGTGCCCGCAGTGAGCGAGGTTTGATGGTGGCACTGATGACATTGATATACCTTGCGCTCTTTAATCTCACAGCCAGTGGTATTCCCGCAGTGCGGACACACATAGCCACTGGGCCAGCGCAGCCAATACAACGCCTCGCGGCACTGCTCTTCGCTGCCATAGTCTTCGAGAAATTCATGCAAACCGAGACCTTTTTGAAACTGTACAGGATTCTTTGCCATGATGGCTTCCTCTGTGATTTCATACAGTTTCATTATTCCGGACCCAGTGGCTCACTGGCTGAGCTTCAGGGGTAATCAGGTAAGTCTTTGTAGTCATGACATCCTCTCCAATCACTGGCAGCTATAAAACGAATTACGAAGGGTGAAGCATCTTCGTTATCACCGAACGTAATCAGACCGGTGTGATGGGTATAGACCATGCACCAAGCGATGAGAAGGGGGGTACTACTAATTAAATTTAACAGGATGTCACAATACTGTAACAATACTCGGTGATGTCATACGACGGTTCGTATCCCGCCTTTCAGAATAATCTTATCTTCGGGTTAACCCTTTAGTCCGAGATCGGCCTCTGGACCTTCGTCAAAGAAAGGTATTACACATACTTACAATACGTAGTATCCACAATATCCACCAGAAGTCTGCTGACAGGAAATGATTCACGATAAACAATGACACAGATTTGACAGATCATCAGGGCAAGGTCATGCGATGCGATTTCTGCCGTCTACGTAGTTCCCACGATAGTCAGATTGCAAAAGTCCGCCTAATATCTAGCATCAGCTATGCTGACATTTTTCATAGGTACGTCTTAGTAAAGGGACTTGAGACAAGAAGCAAATCGATCATTCCTCGTTAAAGAAGTCAAAAGCTGTCTGATTAACGAGGAATATATACGGAATAGGGACTGGCAGTGTATTGATTACTGCGGATTCTCGCGAATCGAAATGTGCGGGAGGGAGGCAAGGATGACTAGGTACGTGGATGTGGCTGTTATCGGCGCGGGTCATGCCGGACTTAACGCCATCAAGGAGATCCGAAAAGTCACCGAAAACTTTGTACTGATAAATGGCGGCCAACTCGGCACGACCTGTGCGCGATGTGGCTGCATGCCTTCCAAGGTTGCGCTTCATCTGGCTGAGAGCTACAACAACAGGTCGCAGCACCAAAGACTCGGAATCAAGGGCGGAGAGAACCTACGTATCGATATACCCGAGGCAATGGAACGCATCCGCGATCTGCGCGATATGTTTGTCGATCTGATTCTTGCCAATACTACCGATGATATGGGTGATGCCCTCATCGAGGGCTATGCGCAGTTTATAGATGCCCGGACATTGCAGGTTAACGACCAGATCATACGCACTAATACCACCGTGATCGCTACCGGAGCGCGCTCGTGCGTACCGCCTGAGTGGCGCGGCTTCGATGATGGGATCCTCACAATCGAAACCCTGTTCGAGCAAGAGACGCTTCCCGAGTCCATCGCCGTGCTTGGACTTGGTCCGATGGGTATAGAAATCGCACAGGCGCTACATCGTTTGGGTGTCAGGGTAGTTGGCATTGATCAGAATGATCGCATAGCGCGTATTGCAGATCCTGTAGTCAACAAGGTTGCCATCGACATCATCGCGAGAGACTTTCCTCTTTGGCTCGGCGCTGGTGTCTCCATTGAGCGGCAAGGGGAGAGGTTCCAGGTTAAGGCCGGTGACCAGGAGACTGAGGTCGAGAAGTTGTTTATTGCTGCGGGGCGCCATTTGAATCTTGACGGACTTTGCCTCGAGCGCCTCATTATAGAAAAAGACCATCAGGGAGTGCCACTACACAATCCATTCACCATGCAACTACACCAGTTACCCATCTACATCGCTGGCGACGCCGCAGGAGGGCTGGCCACACTGCAAAAAGCCGCCGATCAGGGACGCATCGCCGGCTACAACGCCGCGCGTCACTATGCGATAGCGTTCAAGCCAAAGACCCACATGTCAATCGTCTTTTGTGATCCCAATGTCGCATCGGTGGGGACGCTGTGGTCCAAGCTTGACGAAGACGTCAGCCTCGTTGGAGAGATCCGCTTTGGGCCTGTGGGGCGCGCCGTGATTACAGGCCGCAATCGTGGAATCCTGCGCATTTATGCCGACAAAAATTCCGGTCGCATCCTTGGTGCGGCAATGGTCGGTGCACATTGCGAGCATCTGGCGCACCTCCTTGCCTGGGCCGTAGAGAAAGAAATGACGGTAACCGAGGCTCTGCGCATGCCCTATTACCACCCCGTATTCGAGGAAGCGATACAGGACGCGCTGAACGAGCTGGATCGTCAGATAAACGGACGGGATGCGTTCATGGGACAACTTGAACGCGCCATGCAGCCACTTGTCACTATTGATGAGCCGACCCGAGTAACCATCGCGCGCGAATCATCGTGTGATCCTCACATGGTCGCCCCTGGGACATTGCCAGGAAACACGAGGATGCTGAACAGCGAAGAGCAAACGCAGGGACGCTGAGCTTACACCGCCCCAACTGCGTGGCTGCTCGTCATGGAGCGTGTTGTTCGAACAAGTCAGTTAGCGTCAGTGAACAACATTGGAATGAAGTAAGGAGGGATCCAACATGAGCTGCATAATTCCATCTTCCTGCGTATTTTGTCGCCACTATCACTGTGAGCATAACGATCAATGCATGGAGCTACCCAGCTGCGATGCGGTTTACGTCATTCCTGAAGAGATCTTCATGGACCGATTCGATCATAATGGTGCTTTTCCTGGCGACAATGGCGTGCGATTCAGACTGAATGAAACGGAATGAGAGGATTTCTTGGAGCTTAATGTAGTACGTGAAGAACTAGGATTAATGATCTCCCGCATAGTTCCGAAAAATGATACGGCCATTCCGCAATTGATCAGTTCCACGAGCATGGTTGATCAGAGGAATGAACTACAGATAAACTGATCCATTAGCCACTGAATTCGCTCGACTGGCTGAGCTCGTCTCCACAACTTGCGTTAATGCGGCATTATGGTCATTTAAGAACGGCGTCGGACTGAGGCTGAGGACCTCAGGCCCAAGACCCAAGACCTCGGACCCAGGTTGCCAGGTGCGCACCGATTTGCCACCGTTGATCGTAGGACTGAGGACCGGGACCGGAGGTCTCCGGTAAACCCGGGGCGGTTCAATGCGTGTTTTGCAGCGTAAGCGGACGCTCGTTCCTTTTTGGTTGAGTTCCGGATTGCGCGAAGGACAGGCTGGGAAATTACCAAATTGGCGGGTTCGCGTGCCATTCACTTGGCGTCGGGAACGTGGCGGGCATGAATGCGCCCAATATGCTGTTTATGTTCGAAACATCTTCGGGTATCTTCAACCAGGCCTCGTCCAACAGACTTGGAGCATACAACGATGAACCCCAAGACGATTCCCCGCCATTCGATACGCCGGCGCGCGACGATTCCCTTCCGCTCTCTGATCGTCCTTTTTAGTGTGAGCCTGGTCGGTATACTTGACCCATCACAATCCCAGGCAGAACCGTGGCCTATCGACCAATTTGAAGTCGTAAATATTGAGCCGTCCGCTCAGTTCAACTGGACTAGTTTTGCCACGACGCGAATTGCCGACATTCTTCGCCAACTACGCTCCGAAACCTTCGACCCGGACTTCCCCAAGTATTTTCACCAAGTGGAACTCAAACAATCCACCAAGGCGAGTTTCGAACTTGCTCTCAGCCAGGCAGCCTCCTCCCTGGAGGACTGGGGTTTCCCTCCGCCCAAACTCGAGCCGGTGGTCAGGCGTGCAGACGGCCAGCAAGCCTATCGTATCTATTTGGTCCAAGACATCAAGAGCGGCGAGGAGAGCGTGGCAGGCGTCTACCACTATTGTAGATTTCCGCTTCTTCGCGGCGAAACTGTCATTCTATTAGACGCCAAAGACGTACTGACCGTAGACGGATTGGTAGTCTATTCGGGACTCTCATCGGCAATACATGAGCTGTTCCACGCCGTACAATACAATACCCGATTTATCGGCGGCTGTACCGAAGAGCAGCCTGGAGATTGGATTATAGAAGCTCAAGCAACGGCGATCGAACACGCCATCGCGGGCAGGATAAGGGGAGTGGAACAACGACGCATGCTTGCTGAGGTATTTGGTACGGGTGCGGAATGGATTTTTGGACTTCGGAACTATTCAAAGCGGCTGCCGGTACCTTCTACAAGTACGATTGATATTTCCGCTTATCGTACCAGTTCCTTCTGGACCTTTTTGGCAGAGTACAAGTTTACCGGAGGCCATGTGAAGCCATCGGGCATCAACAATGTAGACTTCAGCTACTTGGCAGAAGTCATGAATTCCCCGCCCGTGGCGAGAGACTGCGCTCAGGAGGCGGCGCCATGCGAAGCTGAAGTGGCGTGGCTGGATGCACGCCTGCGCGCTGTATTCGGTAAATCCTTGCGCGAACTATATGCTGAATTTATCCGGGCCTACTCGCTTTATGGTAACGGAAGGCTGGATCAAAGTCTGACGCCGGATCCATTGTGGGTGAACCGGGCTTTCTTTCCGGAATGCATGATTGAAGGCACCAGGACACCGGCCCACGGAGTCACTTTACGTCCTACAACGGAGGGGTTTAATCGTCAGTTGACCTTGAAAAAGTTCAATGAGAATGCTGCTCAGTGCTGGAACATCGTTCCCCTGGGTTTCAAGGACGACATTGTGAAGATCGCTGCAACGGTGGAGCAATTCGGGATCGACCCGGCTATACGCCTCGATCAGCTCACAGCCACCCTGGCCGACGGCAGCAAGTACGTACGGCGAGCAGAGGTAGAAAGGCCCCCGGGAAGCAATGTACAGCGCGCAAGATGGATCTTCCCGGTCAAGGTCGGGTACGGGACGCTCTTTCTGCTGACAAACATGGCGGACAGTGCGGAAACAACCAAGAAACTTATGAATCTTTCGGTAACATTTACAGCACTGAAGGAATACGCGTCAATGGGGGAAAACACCGCTGACATGACGAAACTGGCCTCGGATATTGACGCTCCTCTGCCCGTCAAGTTCGACAAATTCAGCGCCTCGCTCCATCCCGGCCATTTGGGACCCGGTTTCACCAGACCCGTAACTAACCCCTGTCTGTTGCGACTATCCGGAAGACAGGACCGCAAGCCCGGCGAAATGCACGCCCAGCAGATGCAAATCATGATGCAACTGGAGGGCCCGCTCGAACCGACCTCATATTCTCTCTTTGAAATGCCATCGTCAGGTTCCGGTGCAGAAATGTTGCCGCCCGGCCGTGCGGTTGCGAGCCTGTTCCTGACCGACGCGCCCGGAGACCAAAAGGATTTTCAGCTTACATCCGGGGAACTCGTCATTGACTCGGTCGATTTCGGCTTGGTCCGCGGACATCTGACGGGATTGGGCGTGCACAAAGTATATTCCCAAACTACCATGCAATACGAAATTGCCGAGTCCCGCAATTTGGCGATCAAGTTTTCAATCTTTGCGCAGTCGGGCATTTATTCCGACAATCCGAATGTGTGTGCACAGTAAAAAAGCGCGACGCCCTAACGTGCTGTTTCCACCGTGAGGATCATCCTGGAGCGGATCGTATGTATGGCGAATCGATATTCAGGCAGCAAAGGGCAGCTGATAAAGGCCACGGCAATGTGATTTCCATTGGAAATTGTTGAGATCGGCGCGTTGATGGGCAGAATTATTGTAGATTTCTGATGGTGTATTGCTGTAGAGCACAGTATGTACTCGGTTCGAGTTGTAATAGTCGAGGAAATCCACAAGCTTCTTCTCCAGGTCACAGATATTCCAGATGAGTGTCTGGTCAAGGAACCCCCGACGAATGGTCCCGATCAGCCGTTCGACGAAGGGATGGGATAGGCGCGTCCCAGCTCGACGGGTTGACGGACACACGGTTCCGCATCCAGCCAGTCCAATGAGGTGAGCGCCTCCCAGAGCGGGTGTGTGGTTAGCTCTGCACGTTTACTAGCAGAGTCGATGTCGGGTCGGTCAATTGCAGCCAGGCCTCCAACCGGGAAGCTGAGGTGAAGCCACGGGGACCTGGTGCGAAGGCTGATTTACCCATAGCGGGTCGGAATACCGAAAACCCGATGGTGGCTCGGATCTAACGGAGGAGATATGTAGCCGGGATAACCTGCGAGCGGCGTTGAAGCGTTCCTTGGCGAATTCCTATTCATGCAGCGATTGGCGTATGAAAGAGTCCATTGCAATGTGATAGCCATGACTAGTTGAAGAGATTTGCGCGCAGAGGTAGAGGATTGCCGCTAAGCACCGCTGGTGTA
>JBAVKA010000552.1:0-3785 GCA_049688075.1 Gammaproteobacteria bacterium | reverse complement strand
ACATCCTCGGCAAGGACTACAGCGTCTTCGCCTGGGCTGTTCATTTAAGCGATGTCAGCGCGATACCGGTACCTGCAACCGTGTGGTTATTCGGCAGTGGTCTGCTGGGGCTGATAGGAATATCAAGGCGTAAGAAAACAACCTAACAACTTGACTCAGAGTCGGCCCTTCGGGGCCGTTTTTGTTTGCGACTAAAGTTCTTCTTTTGGCTGATCCTGGCCTTCCAGGAAACCCGCTTCGGGGGGGCTATGTCTGACGAATGACCGGTTTTAGTGTTCTCGGAACTACATATCGCCAGACAGGAATGTCCGAAGTTGCTGCAACTAAGACAAGCGTGGTGATCCAGGGACGGGCAGGTTACCACCCGTTTCCGGACGTTTGGCCAATCGAAATATAAGCAACCAGTGAATGTCGACATCCGGCCACTAATCGGACGCCAGCCGCATAGCGGAGCATGTCGAGTTTGTACTGAAGAAAGACGTTAAAATTCAGGTTATTAACGGCTAGCATCGACCCGTTGGAGATCTTTCGTTGTTCATGCAACTCGCAGTTACTGGCACTGTGGTAGCCCGATGAAGTTCGGTCCCACGTTCGCGGAATTTGTCATATCCGAGAACCACTTTTCCGCCATCTTGTTGTAACCTCTTGCTTGCGGGTGGAAATCATCGCCCATGTCGGTTGCATAGCTGTAGTCAATGCCAGCACCGGTTTGCTGGTTGACCATAATGATGTGGCTGCTCTCAGGTCGGTTCTCGACCATGATCCTAACGTTGCTGTTGAAAGTTGTTACGTCAAGCCTCCCCTGCACATCCTGCAGGATATCGGCAAGAAAAACCGTAACCGGGTAATTATCGGAGGCCCACCGGTCAATTTCGTCAAGAAGCCTCTTCACGTCATCTACGCTGGTTGTGAACGAGTTGGTGCCGACATGCACCAATATGATGTCGGCCGGGTTCATGTTAAGCCAGTTATATATGTTGTCGGCAATGCTTCTCGTTTTGCAGTATTCTGCATTAGCTCCATTGGGGCCCGCGCACCAACCGGGGTGCCCCTCGTGCTCGTCATTGGGTGAAGCCAACCCCGCGGTTGAGCCGTCAGCGGTTGACCCCACCATTCTGACTGAATAGCTTGGGTATCCCGTGTTCAATGACGATAGTCTGTCGAACAGACGCTTGCGATAACTAATCCGGTTGCTCGGCGGCTGGGGGCAGTGGTGGTCGATTGTCCCCGTACACCGATAGCCCATGTTCACGCCTTGAGTGATCGAATCGCCAAGAGCCATGATACGCACGGCGCCGTCATTGAGGACCGTCACTATGGCCTCATTGCTCACCCGTCCCCGGTTGTCCACGGCCCGGATGCTGAACTTGTCCATGCCGTGCGCTTTGCCATCGCTGCTCGGGAGGTGGGTGTACGACGTGTAGTAACAGGTGCCATTTAGCTCAATCAAGGTTCCCTTGGTTGGTGCCATGGTTCCGAGCTCGCATGTGAAGGTGTCACCGGCATCCGGCGCGGTGACGTGGCCATTGAGCGGGATAGCCAAGGTCTGGCCGGCAGGGGTTGCAACGCAGAAATTGTGCGCCACGAGCGGCAGGTTGACAGCAGTCACTCCACTGACGCCGTCACCGTAAGCGGAGACCAAGAGCAACGCCAGGCAGAGCGGCGTGCATAGCAAGGTCATGCCCAAGCTACGTGTCCAGCATTGCGGTTGGTTTTTGTATTTAGGCATGCCAACAACCTCCGGTAAGGGTGACTATCGGAACAGTACCCCACGAGTCCCTGGGAATTTAATCGCAATGCCTAGATCTTATATTTGGACCTTTATGCGTACCAAGTTAATCTGCCCTGAATAAGTATTTCTACCTACTTGTTTCTGAGTTTGGCATCAATCATTGGCTACTGTTCGCGACGGGACCGTCGTTCGTGCAAGTAGATATTTTCACCGCGTTCCCTCAGAGCGATCTGTGCAATCTGCCCTGCCGCTTGGCCTTTCACCGCTCCTGCATGATCTTTTTAAGTACCTCGCGCTCAATTTCGACCAATAGGTGCAGGGGTGCTTCAATCTTCGCGATGGTCACTGCCCCGTAGGATTTCAGGATAGGGCGCTGGCCACAGGATGTATATTGTCTCTTTGTAAAACAGAGAGCATAAGCAAATACTAAAGGACAGGAATTGCGGCATTCCTGACCATCGCATGAAGCCGGGGAACGTCGTTTTGTGGCCGAGGCTGTGTGAAAACTCGAAATAATCGTAAAACAGGGGGTGCCAAAACCATTCCTCATATGCCGATCGTGGCTCTACGCGCTTCTGGTGAAGTCGAATTTTTGAGAGGTGTCCCGTAGCACGAGTTTTCACACATTAGCCTGGGCCGACAGTTGACGAAATGAGACTCTGCGCAAGCGGTGTTTCTTTGAAATCGGGAAGCTCTCGCTTTTGCGTGAATACGACATTTGCGCGGTTATGAGGTGCGACGGCAATGGTTCACTCCGTTCGCTAGCTCAAACGTAATGCCTTTTGCTCCGGCTGCCAGCGGGCCACATCGAGCTGGGCCTTGCCGATACCCAGTGCACGCACCCAGTGGGCCGTGGCATCGAGCGTCGACCAGGTTCTCACCGTGCCTTTCCCGGTCAGGGCAGCCAGCGCCCCTTGCCGGGCGGTGATGACCTCCACATGAAAGAGTGGGCCGTCTCCGATGATGTGCAACGCCTTTACCGATCCGGCCTCAATCAGCGCCCGCAGCGTTTGCTCATCCATACACCTCCTCCTTGAAGAGCGCCTGTTGCTCCGGAATCGCAATCCCTTCGGTTTCACAGTGCCGGCGGATCAGCACCTCGATCATGTTGGCGACGGAGCGGTTCTCCCGCAGCGCGGCCTCGCGTATGGCCTCCTTGATCGCCGGATCGACACGCAGGTTCAGGGTGGTTGTCTTTTGAGCTGGCATTGGTGAACTCCCTGTGCTATACGTTACATTGTAACGCCTTTGTAACGAACTGCAAGATCATACCAGAACAGGAAACATTCCCTAAAATGCCCCTTTTCGGGAAAGTTACAAAATCCGAGGCCAAGTAAAATGCCGACTTACGAGAACGTCACCCCCTGTCCCAAGCATCATTTTCGGGAAAGTTACCGCGCAAGCCCCTCAACCAGGCGGTGCGCAGCCGGGAATACCTGACCGAGGCGGAAGTCGGGAAGCTGATGAAGGCAGCCCGGAATACCGGCCGGCATGGCCACCGCGATGCCACACCGATCCTCATCGCCTATCGACATGCTCTGCGGGTGGCCGAGCTGGTGGCTTTGCGCTGGGAGCAGATCGACCTCAGCCAGGGATTGCTGCATGTGGTACGCAGGAAGAACGGGGTGAATTGCTCCCATCCGTTGCGAGGTCCGGAAATTCGGGTATTAAGGCAACTTCAGCGAGACTATCCAGAGACACCCTATTTCTTTCCGCCTCCAAGGTGCGCAAGCTGATGACAAGGGCCGGAGAGCAAGCCAGAATCGCCTTCCTGGTCCATCCGCACATGCTCCGTCATGGGTGTGGATTCAAGCTGGCCAACGACGGTCATGACACTCGGGCGATCCAGCACTACATGGGACACCGAAATATCCAGCATACCGTTCGTTATACGGAACTGGCGGCTGATCGTTTCAATGGATTCTGTGCGTATTCCGCTGAAGCCTGCCACCCATTCCACGTGAAGGCTGCCACCCAGACCGGTGCAAAGCTGCCACCCATCGGAGCGTAGCGACGCGGGGTTGGTGTATTGTTACTCGGGTTGGGTGGTGCG
>JBAVKA010000551.1:0-5232 GCA_049688075.1 Gammaproteobacteria bacterium | reverse complement strand
TTGCCGGCCTGGCGCGTGGCCGGGGCGACCAGGCCTTTGCCAGCGTCTGCACGGAGCAGGCCGCGCGGCTGCGCAACAACATCGAGGCCAACGCCTGGGACGGCGGCTGGTACCGGCGGGCCTGGTTCGATGACGGCACGTCACTGGGCTCGTCCGTCAATGACGAGTGCCGGATCGATTCGATCAGCCAGAGCTGGGCGGTTATTTCCGGCGGCGGCGATCCCCGGCGCGCGCGCCAGGCGATGGCGGCGGTGGATGAGCACCTGGTGCGGCGCGATGTGCGGTTGATCCAGCTGCTCGACCCGCCCTTCGATAAATCAGAGCTTGAACCCGGTTATATCAAGGGCTACCTGCCCGGTGTGCGCGAGAACGGCGGCCAGTATACCCATGCCGCGATCTGGACCACGATGGCGTTTGCCATGATGGGTGACAGGGAACGCGCGTGGGAATTGTTTGACATGCTCAACCCCGTCAATCACGGCAATCAGCCGGAGACTATCGAACGCTACAAGGTCGAGCCGTATGTCATGTGCGCGGATATTTACGGTGCCCCGCCGCACACCGGCCGGGGCGGCTGGACCTGGTACACCGGGGCGGCGGGCTGGATGTACCGGCTGAGCGTGGAAACGCTACTGGGCCTGTACCTGGAAGTGGACCATCTGCGCATTGCACCGTGTATTCCGGCCGATTGGGAGTCGTACAAAATCCACTACCGCTATCGCGAGACGGTCTACCACATCACCATCAAGCGCGTCGGCGAGATGTCGGTGCAGGTGATCTGCGTGACGGTGGACGGTGTGTTGGTCAATGGACCTGCCGCAGAGGGGGCAGAACGACCGCAAGACAGGATTCCCCTGGTGGACGACCGCCGGGAGCACTACGTCGAAGTGGATTTGGGCTGAGGGGATTCTGGATTGCAATCAGACATAGACCAGAATCGCCACATAGTGGCTGATGCTTCCGGCCAGCACGAACAGATGCCACACCCCGTGCATCCACGGGTAACGGCGATCGAGGGCATAAAACACGATACCCGAGGTATAGAGCAAGCCGCCGGTTAACAGCCAGATGAAGCCTGTGCGTGGCAGCGCCACGAGCAGTGGATTGATTGCGAGCACTATCAACCAGCCCATCACGAAGTAAATAATAAGCGGCACTACCCGCGCGCCACGCAGGGGCAACGCATCGAGCACCAGACCCAGCACCGCCATGCCCCAGATCGTACCGAACAGCCACCAACCCACAATACCGTCGAGCGTGACCAGCGTGAACGGGGTGTAGCTGCCGGCGATCAGCAGATAGATCGCCTGATGATCGAGAACGCGGAACACGTGTTTCGCGCGGCCCGTCGGCAGACCGTGATACAGCGTGGAAATGAGGTAAAGCAGAAACAGCGTCGCGCCATAAATGCTGAACGATACGATGCGGGCTGTATCGCCACCCCGCGCTGCCACCACCACCAGCACCACGGCACCGGCCAGCGCCAGCACGGCGCCGACCAGATGTGAAATGCTGTTGAAGCGTTCGCTCTTGATCATGACGGATTAGTCCTGACCAAACACTGACATGAAAACCCGATTCGGACATTGAATCGGGTTATTTCAGCTTCAGGCATTGTCCTGGATTTTACGGGGATCGGAATACGCTTTGCGAATGCGAGGTGTCAGACTCCACCTCTAACGCACTATCAATCCCCTTTGATTGGAGACTGACTGCGTCCATGACCCTATCAGGCCATCATCGGCCGATACGTATGCTGTCCAGCGATCCCAGTACGCCGAACACCTGCAGTAACCATATCACGACCACAATGACCACGACGATATTCAGAATGTTTTTGATCTTGCGGTCCATGGGTATGTAGGTATTGACGAGCCAGAGCAGCACGCCAACCACGAGCAAGACGATGACCAGGTTAATTAGAGGTATGCAGATACTCCTTTATAATCATTTAATTACCAGCGAAGGCGACAAGAGTTTCGGTGCGGCTTGATTCTTCATCATGGCTGCGTTACCACGTCCTCCATGATCGAGTGCGACTGACCAACCAGGGCGGATGCAAATCGCGGCCACCCGGTGCCGGATTACCGATTGATTCGGGAAATTTTTGTTCCTGGCTGGCGTACTGGAAAGTGACAGGCGATGGGCCTTTCGTGCGCCACGAATCTGTGATTTTCAATAGCTGGTACCAAATGAAACGTCACTGGCGGTTGCAGGTGTGCGGAGGTTGGCGAGGCGACTGCCTTGCGTAACCGGGCCACCGGCAAACAGGCGGTACAGATACTTGTTTCCGCCCCTGGCTGCAAATTTCCGGTTGAGGGCCCTGGCTGTTGTTCTGGCAAATCTCGGCAGGCCATGTACGAGATAGTAATTGCGCAGGTAAACAATCACGGCCCAGTGTTCGTCATTCAGGCTAATGCCTTCGCTAGTAGCCAGATCGACGGATTTGTTCCGGCTCCAGCGTTGATCAATCAGTTCAGCCAGGCGAATGCCGGCGTATTGACTGGATGTTTCGGTATCCTGGGCGTCGTGTGTGAATTGAGTCATTGCGGTGTCCTGGGTGAGTGAAGCAGGCGGGGCGGTGTGCCTGTTCCCTGATTGAGGGAGTATTGCACGACCGAGGCAGGCAGATCGGAGTTACGCGAAAAAGGGGTATGACGGGCAATACTGACCGTTGGGTCAATGTTGCATGACAGAGAGACTTGCGTACTCGCAGATAAGCTTCCTGATGAAGCATCCGCTCATTGTGTCCGGAACGCAAATTAATCAGCTATTTCCCGGGAACAGGACTATAGTTAATATCAGATCATCGCCAGACCCTTTGCCGTCAACCGGCGCCTTTAGAAAAGGATGGAGCTTCCGCAGGAAGCGGCGCACAGCGCGCAGCCATACAAACGGCAGTCGATGAGTCAGAGGAAATCAGTATGTTCACATTGTCACCTTCCCAAAGAACACCCGCCATCAGGTTCGAGACTTTGAATTGGGTCGCTGCTGAGCCGCTGTCGCGCGATCAGGCCCAGAGCAAGCGGTTACATGAGCCGGAGCATCTCATCAACACCATCGACCCCATGACGGGCCGCGATATCGAAGACGTCACAAGTCATCCCTCCCTGGTGGACGGCAACCTGACTGTCTACTTCGAAACAGAGGCAAGCCGCAAGGCGTACCAGGACCTGCCGCTCAACCATCCCAACCTGCACCTCCCGTACCAGGCCACCGATGACGACGACCGTGGCGGCTAGAACTCTCGCGTCATAACACTGGAATGACACCTGCTTACGCGGGTTGATGAGAATTCGCCGACCCGTGCTGTTCATAGATTGCAGTTTGTCTGATCGACAAAACCCCGGCTTCCTCGAGTGCGCCACTCAGCAGGCGGTGGATGGCAAATCCGTCCTCCATTTCGAGTGCCTCGTCAAGGAGTGACCGCGCACGCTGCTGGGTGAAACTGCGAATGACCAGTTTGATACGCGCAAGACCCGCGGGGCTCATACTCAGCGCATCGACCCCCATACCCATAAGCAACAACGCCCCCGCCGGATCACCCGCCAGTTCGCCACATACGCTGACGGGCTTGCCGCGCAGTTGCGCCGCTTTGATGACATGGTGGATGGCATTGAGGACGGCCGGATGCAGAGCGTCGTACGGAGTCGTCACCTGTGCATTGTTCCTGTCCACGGCCAGCAGGTACTGGGTGAGATCATTCGTTCCCACGGAGAGAAAATCCACGCGTTCCGCCAGCGCGGATGCCAGAAAAACGGCGGAGGGTACTTCTATCATTACCCCCACGCGGAGTTTTTTCTCGGCAACGCCTTCTTCCAGCAGTTCCCGATCGGCGCGTGCCAGCAGCCCCAGGGCCTCGTCCAGTTCACCGACTCTGCTGATCATGGGAAAGAGGACTTGCAAGTTGTCAAGATCGGCGTTGGCTCGCAACATGGCGCGTAGTTGAATAAGGAAGATCTCCGGGTGATCAAGCGAGAACCGGATCCCGCGACAACCCATGAACGGGTTGTCCTCCTGCACGGGGAAATAGGGCAGAATCTTGTCACCGCCTGCGTCGAGCGTGCGCAGCGTCACGGGTCCAGGCGCGAAGTTTTCCAGCACCTCGCGATAGATCTGGTACTGCTCATCCTCGAGCGGAAAGGCGTCACGCGACAGAAAGTGATATTCCGTACGATACAGACCGATACCTTCGGCGCCGCAGTCTCTTGCGGCAACAGTATCGGAGACCAGCCCGATATTCGCATACAGTGGCAGCCGGAACCCGTCCGGCGTTTCGGCCGGCAGATCACGCAGCGCCATGAGCCGTTCGGAGCGCGCCTGCTGTTCGCCGATGAGTCGCCGGAACGCATCGAGCACGGTGGGTGACGGTTCTATGTAGATGCGTCCCTGATCGCCGTCGATCACCATCCCGCAGCCGTCCAGGCGCCCGATGGGCAGGGGCGCGAGGCTCACGACAGCGGGGATGCCCAGGGCGCGTGCCATAACGGCGGTGTGGGACAGGGCCGAGCCGTGCATGCAGACGATGCCGGCGAGTTGTCCAACCGGCACGGCGGCAATTTCCGTTATGCTCACCGTATCACCCACCAGGATACACTGTTGAGGGTACTGTCTTGATACTTTGGTCTCTGCCTGAAGCTGAAGGAGGACGCGCTGACCGATTGCGCGAATATCTTCCGCACCCGCGCGCAGGTAGGAGTCTTCCATGCGTTCGAAGACTTTTGCATGCTCGGCAATGGTGTCCCGCCATGCCCCCGGGGCCCAGTTGCCGGCACGGATCCGCGCGAGGGCGTCTGACACCAAACCGTCGTCCCCCAGCAACATGACATAGACATCGAATACTGCGCGCACCTCGCCTGGCACATCAGCAGCCAGGCGCGCGCTGCTGGCGCGCAGTTCCTCATGAACGGCGGCAACCGCGGTCCTGAAAGCGGCCTCTTCGGCAGCGATGTCCCGGGCCGGGCGATCCGGAATCGAATCCAGCCTCGCCAGCGGATTGAGCAGTGCGGCGGTGCCGATGGCCATGCCGGCAGCCATCTGAATACCCTGGATAAAGGCGACCCCCTGCAACTCTCCGCTCAGCATCCTGCTGACTTCGTCGACAGCCGACGCGTCGTGGATAGCCTTTGCCAGTTGCGCGGCGATCGTGACGAAAAAAGTCACCTCGTCCTTATCGAATTGGCCAGGTGCCCGTTTCCAGGCCACCAACACGCCCAGGACCTGGTGATAATG
>JBAVKA010000550.1:0-1636 GCA_049688075.1 Gammaproteobacteria bacterium | reverse complement strand
TTTTTAAATACGCCAAGAGCCAGAAAACCAGCGCCGCAATGCCGAAACGGGAAGCTCCGGCCCAAAATGGGTCCAGATCAGCATAGGTAATCCGGATCGCGACTGAACCCCCGCCGCCGACAAGGATAAAGAGCAGGAAGGCCACCAGTACAGGTCGTTCAGGTAAAGCTAAACTTGCGGGTGCCTCTGCCGTCATTCCGCTCTTCGAGGAAAATTACTCGGACAATATTTATCCGCATTATATACCCGATGACTGAACGCCTTCTCATCTGGCTGTTGCGAAGGACAATTCAGCCTCAAACTAACCTGGTGATTTCCGTCCATTGGTTAATGACTGTGTAGAGGGGATTTCTTCGATGTTTAGCCAGCCCCGGATATCCTCATGACTACCTTCGGGCAATTCATTTCAAATCTTGACCCAGGGCGGATATCAAACAAAAAGCCGCTCGACAGATTCGTCCAACGGCTTCTGTGGGCGGTATTGGACTCGAACCAACGACCTTTGCGATGTCAACGCAACGCTCTAACCAACTGAGCTAACCGCCCTAGAATTTAAGATTATACAGAGCGGCCCTTGATTCTGCAATGGCCAACAGCCTCACATGCTGGGAACGGTCATCCGGCGTAGCTCCAGCCCAGGTCCAGCAAAGAAAGCGAGTCTTCCACCTCACCTGGTTTCAATGTCCGTGCTGCGATCACCTCTCCGACAACCAGGTCGTGATCTCCGCCAATATCGAGGATCTTCACCACCCGGCATTCCAGCACACCAGCCGCTCCTTCCAGGACCGGGCAGCCTGTCTCAGCCGACAGCGTATAGGTAGCTTCGGCCATCTTCTCCGGCTTTTTCGAACGGCTCTTGGTGAAGGGCTTGATCGCTTCGACATCCGCACCCAGGAACAAGTTCACGGCAAACACACCGCCCTCTTCAACCAATCCATGCGTGTAGGAGCTCTTCTGCAAGGCAAGCGAGATTAAGCGTGGCTCAAATGAGACCTGGGTCAGCCAGTTTGCGACCATCGCGTTCACATCGTCGCCCGCGTGCGAGGTGATGGCGTAGAAACCATACGGCATGCGCATCAGTACGTCTTTGATCGGGTCTTCCGACATCATACTTCCTCCCTGTCGTGGTCAATCTCGGGAATTGTACCGAAACCGTGTTAAAGAAATGTAAACCACACCTCCCGCACTCGCACCCTGTCGATTCCTGGGCTAAACTCGGCTTACACCAGCCTGGAGGATCTTTATGAGCGCACCCGACCCCCGTCAAATGCTGGAGGCGATGCTTGCTCCATGGCATGCAGCCGTCGCTGACCCGGTCACTGCACAACAGGCCGTGCTTGGCCAGCTCTTACCGCGCTACACCCGCACCGAATACGGCAAGGAACATGGAGCTGGCCAGATCTCGGACCTGGCGGGTTACCGAGCCGCCTTCCCGGTCAAGACTTATGACGAGTTCAAACCTCTTATCGACCGGGTTATGAAGGGCGAGATCGAACTGCTGTTAGATGAGGAACCGCTGGGATGGGCGATCACACGTGGGACAACTGCCGGCGAGTCGAAATTTATCCCGATGACGCCAACCGACATGGCCATGCGGGTCAGCGCCGGGCGGGCGATGATGAATTATGTCATGGAA
>JBAVKA010000549.1:0-5033 GCA_049688075.1 Gammaproteobacteria bacterium | reverse complement strand
GGAGAAATCCTGGGCCGCGCAACGCTTCGCCGTGGTTTACCACCTGCTGTCGCTCTCTCACAACCGGCGCCTGCGCCTGCGGGTCTATGCCGCCGAGGACGCGCTGCCGGTGGTGCCTTCCGTGATCACGGTCTGGAACTGCGCCGACTGGTACGAGCGCGAGGCTTTCGACCTGTTCGGCATCCTGTTCGACGGCCACCCGGACCTGCGCCGCCTGCTGACCGATTATGGTTTCATCGGCCATCCGTTCCGCAAGGACTTCCCGCTGAGCGGCAACGTGGAGGTCATCTACGACGCCGAGAAAAAGCGCGTCGTCTATCAGCCGGTCAGCATCGAGCCGCGCGTGCTGGTGCCCAAGGTGATCCGCGCCGCCAGGCCCGCGTCGCCCGAAGCGCCGCAGATTGCCGAAGCGGCGGACTAAGCCATGCCCGAGATCCGCAACTATACCCTCAACTTCGGCCCGCAGCACCCGGCGGCCCAAGGCGTGCTGCGCCTGGTGCTGGAGATGGATGGTGAGGTGATCGAGCGCGCCGATCCGCACATCGGCCTGCTGCATCGCGGCACGGAGAAACTCGCCGAGAGCAAGCCCTGGAACCAGAGCATCGGTTACATGGACCGCCTCGATTATGTCTCCATGATGTGCAACGAACACGGCTACGTGCTCGCCATGGAAAAACTGCTGGGGGTGACACCGCCGCTGCGCGCCCGGTACATCCGTGTCATGTTCGACGAGATCACCCGCATTCTGAACCACCTGCTGTGGCTCGGCGCGCACGGGCTCGATATCGGCGCGATGACGGTGTTTCTCTACACTTTCCGCGAGCGCGAGGACCTGATGGACTGCTACGAGGCGGTCTCGGGCACGCGCATGCACGCGACCTACTACCGCCCCGGCGGCGTCTATCGCGACCTGCCGGAATCCATGCCCCGATACACGGCATCGAAATGGCACAGCCAGAAGGACGTGGACCGCAAAAACGCGAACCGCGACGGCTCGATGCTCGATTTCATCGAGTCTTTCACCGATCGCTTCCCGCGCTGCGTGGATGAATACGAAACCCTGCTGACCGACAACCGCATCTGGAAACAGCGCACCGTCGGCATCGGCGTGGTGTCGCCGGAACGCGCCCTGCAGCTCGGTTTTACCGGCCCCATGCTGCGCGGCTCCGGGTTCGAGTGGGACCTGCGCAAGAAGCAGCCCTACGAGGTCTACGACCGCATGGATTTCGATATCCCGGTAGGTGCGACCGGTGACTGCTACGACCGTTACCTGGTCCGCATCGAGGAACTGCGCCAGTCGAACCGCATCATTCGTCAGTGCATCGATTGGCTGCGCGCCAACCCCGGTCCGGTGATGGTCGACGATCGCAAGCTGGCGCCGCCGCGGCGCGAGGAAATGAAGGCCGACATGGAGGCCCTGATCCATCACTTCAAGCTGTTCACCGAGGGTTTCTGCATCCCCGAGGGCGAGGCGTACGCCGCGGTCGAGCACCCCAAGGGCGAGTTCGGCGTATACCTGATCTCCGACGGCGCCAACAAGCCCTACCGGCTGAAGGTGCGCGCCCCCGGTTTTCCCCACCTCGCTGCCCTGAACGAGATGGTGCGTGGTCACATGCTGGCCGACGTGGTGGCGGTGATCGGTACGCAGGACATCGTGTTCGGGGAGATTGATCGATGAACGCTCAGGTCGACACGAGCGGACTGATCAGCGCGGACTCGCGTACGCAGATCGATGCCTGGCTGGCGAAATACCCGCCCGGGCAGCGCCAGTCTGCGGTGCTGCACGCGCTGCACGTCGTGCAGGTACAAAATGGCGGCTGGGTGAGCCGCGAGCTGATGGACGCGGTGGCCGATTATCTGGGCATCCCCCGGGTGCTCGTCTACGAGGTCGGCACCTTTTATTCCATGCTCGAGCTGGAACCCGTTGGCCGCCACATGGTGGCGATGTGCACCAATATCTCCTGCATGCTGTGCGGGGCTGAGAGCCTCGTCGAGCATGTCGAAAAGAAACTCGGCATCAGGCTGGGCGAGACCACGCCGGACGGCCGTATTACCCTGAAACGCGAGGAAGAATGCCTTGCGGCCTGCGCCGCCGGCCCGATGATGACCGTCAACGGCCACTACCACGAAAAGCTGACGCCGGAAAAGGTCGACGCGATCCTGGATGGACTGGAGTAGGGCATGAGCGTACAGGTCTGTTTTGACACCCTGCAGTTCGATCAGCCGTGGACGCTGGAGAATTACCTCAAGGTCGGCGGCTACCAGGCATGGAAAAGGATTCTCGCCGAGAAGATAGCGCGCGAGGAGGTGATCGAGACCGTCAAGGCGTCCGGCCTGCGCGGCCGTGGCGGTGCGGGTTTTCCAACCGGGCTGAAGTGGAGCTTCATGCCGCGCAACGCCCCGGTGCAGAAATACGTGGTGTGCAATTCGGACGAGTCCGAACCGGGTACCTGCAAGGACCGCGACATACTGCGCTATAATCCGCACGCGCTGGTGGAAGGCATGGCGATCGCCGGTTATGCCATGGGCGCGACGGTCGGCTACAACTACATGCGCGGTGAATTCCACCACGAGCCGTTCGAACGTTTCGAGCACGCGCTGAAGGAGGCTTACGAGGCCGGGCTGCTGGGCCGCGACATACTCGGTTCCGGGGTCGATTTCGACTGCTACAGTCACCTCGGCGCCGGCGCCTATATCTGCGGCGAGGAGACCGCGCTGCTTGAATCGCTCGAGGGCAAGAAGGGCCAGCCGCGCTTCAAGCCGCCGTTCCCTGCCAACTTCGGCCTGTACGGCAAGCCGACCACCATCAATAACACCGAGACACTGGCTTCAGTGCCGGCGATCATGCGCAACGGCGGCGAGTGGTTCCTGAATCTCGGCAAACCGAACAACGGCGGCGTGAAGATCTTCTCGGTCAGCGGTCACGTCAACAACCCGGGCAACTTCGAGGTCCCGATGGGCCTCCCGTTCCGGGATCTGCTGGAGCTGGCCGGCGGCGTGCGCACCGGGCACCGGATGAAGGCGGTGATCCCGGGCGGTTCGTCCATGCCGGTGTTGCCCGCCGACGTGATCATGCAATGCGACATGGACTATGACTCGCTGGTCAAGGCGGGTTCCGCGCTCGGTTCCGGCGCGGTGATCGTGATGGACGATTCGACCTGCATGGTCAAGGCGGCAATGCGCATCTCGCGGTTCTACTATGCCGAGTCCTGCGGGCAGTGCACACCATGCCGGGAAGGCACGGGCTGGATGTACCGCATCATCAAGCGCATCGAGGAAGGGCAGGGCCGCCAGGAGGACCTCGACCTGCTGCTGAGCGCAGCGGACCAGATCGCCGGCAAGACCATCTGCGCCTTCGGCGAGGCCGCCGCCTGGCCGGTGCAGGGCTTCCTGCGTCATTTCCGCGCTGAATTCGAGTACCACATCACCCACAAGTGCTGCCAGGTCGGCGGCGCGGCCTCGACCGGGGAAGCGGCATGAGCGCACAGCCCGATCTGCCGGCGCAGGACCTGGTCAATATCGAGATCGACGGCAAGCCGCTGCAGGCGCGCAAGGGCGCGATGATCATCGAGGTGGCCGATGACGCCGGCATCGATATTCCGCGTTTCTGCTACCACAAGAAGCTCTCGGTCGCGGCCAACTGCCGCATGTGCATGGTCGAGGTGGAGAAAGTACCGAAGCCGCTGCCGGCCTGCGCCACGCCGGTTGCCGAGGGCATGAAGGTCTTTACGAAATCCGCTATCGCCACCGGTGCCCAGAAGGCCGTGATGGAATTCCTGCTCATCAACCACCCGCTCGACTGCCCGATCTGCGACCAGGGCGGTGAGTGCGAACTGCAGGACCTGGCGCTCGGCTACGGGCGCGACGTCTCGCGCTTCGCGGAAAACAAGCGCGTGGTGCAGGACAAGTACATCGGCCCGCTGATCGCCACGGACATGACGCGTTGTATCCATTGCACGCGCTGCATCCGCGTGCTGCGCGAAGTGGCCGGCAAGATGGAACTGGGCGCGACCGGCCGCGGCGAGAACATGAAGATCGGGACCTATATCGAGGGTTCGCTGGAATCCGAACTCTCCGGCAACGTGATCGACGTCTGCCCGGTGGGGGCGCTGACCTCGCGGCCGTTCCGCTTCAAGGCGCGTGCCTGGGAGTTGAACCAGACCGCCGCGATTGCCCCGCACGATTCCGTCGGCTCCAACATCTTCGTGCACGCGCGCCGCGGGCAGGTGATGCGCGTGGTGCCGCGCGAGAACGAGGAGATCAACGAGGTCTGGCTGTCCGACCGCGACCGTTTCAGCTACGAGGGGCTCTATGCCGACGACCGTCTGGCATCCCCCATGATCAAGGTGGACGGCCAGTGGCAGGAGGCCGACTGGGACGGCGCGCTGCAGGCGGCCGTCGACGGCCTGCGTTCGGTCGTCGCAGAACACGGCGCCGAGCAGCTCGGCCTGCTGGTTTCGCCCGTGGCGACGCTGGAGGAGATGTACCTGGCCCAGGCCGTCGCGCGGGGACTGGGCACGAACAACATCGATCACCGCCTGCGCCAGGGTGATTTCGCAGGCCAGGGCAATGCGCCGCTGTCCCCCTCGCTGGGCCAGTCGCTGCAGGCGCTGGAGTCGGTGACCGCGGCATTGCTGATCGGCGCCAATCCGCGCAAGGAACAGCCGCTCATCGCCCATCGCCTGCGCAAGGCGGCGCTCGCGGGCGCCCGCGTGATGTTCGTGAATCCCGTCGACTATGAATTCCACCTGCCGGTGCATGCGAAGGTCATCGTGCCGCCCTCGCACATGGTGGTCGCGCTCGCGGGTGTGGCCGCCTGTTTCCCGGATGCCGGAGCAGGCGCGCCGGAGGCAGTGCGCTGCCTGATCGCCGAGGCGCGTCCCGACGATACCCAGCGCGCCATGGCGCAGGCCCTGCGCGATAGCGGCAATTGCACAATACTGCTGGGTAATACGGCCACGGCGCATCCGCAATACTCGTTGCTTGCCGCGCTGGCCGCGGTGATTGCCGCCGCCAGCGGCGCCGTGTTCGGG
>JBAVKA010000548.1:0-6443 GCA_049688075.1 Gammaproteobacteria bacterium | reverse complement strand
ATGCTATTGGCACGTGGGAGACGACGCTGCTGGCGCGCAACCTGGACGGCAACCCCTCCACCATCGAAGCCTGGTACGACACCACACTCGACATCACCTGGCTGGCGAATGCCAACCTGGCGGCGAGTAACTCCTTCGGGTTGAGTTACAGTACCGACCTCGGCACCTATCCCGGCGATTCCAGTGGTTATCACGGCTTCGTTAACTCAGACGGTACTATGAACTGGCCGGGCGCCATGTTCTGGCTCGATGCCATGAATGCGTCGAACAGTGGCGCGGGGTATCTGGGCTACAACGACTGGCGGCTGCCGACCATGATGGATACCGGTATGTCGGGCTGCGATAATCCCAATTCCAATTCCGGCACGGACTGCGGCTATAACGTGCAAACCACCAGCGGCTCGCCACCGTATCCTGCTGCGACAGTTTATAGCGAGATTGCAAGTATGTACTATGACACATTGGGCAACCTGGCCTTCGCTAACCCGTCGTTTTCCAACCCCGGACCTTTTGACAATATCCAGTCCGTCAAAGACGATTACTACTGGACCGGGTTGGAGTACGCGCCCAATACCGACAACGCGTGGCTTTTCACTTTTAACTCCGGCAAGCAGACCTACTACAATAAGAACGGTGATCCTTATCCGATCTACGCTTGGGCCGTGCACCCGGGCGATATCGGCACGGCCGTACCGTTGCCCGCCGCCGTCTGGCTGTTCGGCGGCGGCCTGTTGGGGCTTATCGGTGTAGGCCGCCGCCGACATTGAGGCTTCGGTGATTCGTGGGATTCGGCGCTTGCTGGAGGCGCCGGGGAGCCTTCCCATAGCGGTTTGAAAATCATTCGCGGATGATGATCCCAGTTATGGCTCATTACGATCATCTGCCGATTTACAAACAGGCACGGGACATAGCCGTGCATTTCGGGTAGGGGGTGGCCGGATTCATTCTCCGGCAGGGTTTGCAACTCAGATCTTACCCGGCACAGCACAGCACCAGTTTGCCCACGGTCTGGCCGGATTCCAGGTCGCGATGGGCGTCGGCCACCTGTTCGAAAGGATATGCGGTTACCCGGGGTGACGCGAGTTTCCCATCCTCCAGCCACTGGATCAGTTGCCGCAGCCCGGTTTCCATCAGTTCCTGCCTGTCGAACAGAAAGCTCAGGTTGAAACCGAGCACGCTGCGGTTGCGCGTCGTCAGGCTGAACGGGCTGAACCGCGGGGTGCGCCAGTAGTTCCAGGCAAGCCGGAGTTTCCCCGGCAGTCCGCCATGGCGGGGCAGCATGGAATGGAACCCGTAAATCACCAGCCGTCCGATCGGCGCAAGGTGCCGGTAGCTTTGTTCCAGGGTGGACACGCCGTTGGCGTCGAGGATGATGTCATACCCATCGGGCGCGAGGCGTTCCGCTTCCCGCCACAGATCCTGCGATGACTTGTCGATCACGTCATCGGCGCCCAGTGCCAGCGCCGCCTCGACCTTGTGGGTACCGCCGACCACGCCGACTACGCGGCAGTCGGTGATCCGGCCAAGCTGCACCAGCCTGCCGCCGACGCCGCCGGCCGCCGAGTGGACCAGGATGGTTTCCCGAGCACGGGGGTGTGCCAGTTCGAACAGGGCAAACCAGGCCGTCAGGGACACCGCCGGAAACCCGGCCGCCTGTTCCGGGGAAAGCGCTTCCGGACGCCTGAATACCTGGTGGCGTTGGACGAGCAGCCGGGTGGCGTAGCCATTGAAGCGCGTGACCGCCATGACCGGCGTGCCGGGTGGCAGGTCGGTGACCTGTTCGCCCGTGGCCTGCACGGTGCCGGCAACCTCGAAGCCGGGGGTGATGGGGTAGCCGACGTAGTGTTTGGCGGAGGCGTAGAGCCCCATGCGCGTCACGCAGTCCGCATAGTTAACCCCGATGGCCTCGACTGCGATCAGGACCTCGTCAGCGCCGGGCACCGGATCCGGGTGTTCCTCGATGACCAGACGGTCATAGCTCCCGGGTTTGTGGATGACGATCTTTTTCACGGCAGGTTGCGCGGTGTGGTTGTCCCGCGGCGCCGGCGGGTGCAGGAATCAGCTGCCTTCCTTGTCCTTGTCTTTCCCGCTTTTCGCGTCGAACTGGACCACCACTGAGGTCTGCGGCTCGTCGACAAATCGCGGCCGCAGGTTCATGGGGCGCCCCGCCGCGTCCGCCAGCTCGATCTCCCGGGCCGAAATGAGACTGAGACAGTCCCGAATGCCCTGTACGGTGGCATCTGACAGGGGGTGGCGGTAGCCGGGGCGTGTGTAGGTGTCCTTGGCGACATCCGTCAGCACACGTTTCATCACGCGCAGGATGCGTTCTTCCCTGGATAGTTCCTGGTCTGCCATATGAATGCCCTCGGTGTACGGGTCTGCAGTGGGGGTGCCGGTATTGTCGCACAGAATGCGTGACGGTACAGAAGCGCACGCTTAATCCTGCAGGTACATGTACCTCCAGTCGCAGCCGGTGAGTTCGCCGAGGGCGGTGAGCAGGGTCTCGCCCGGTACCGCCTCGGCAGGGTGGATGCCACAGATGTCGATGAAGCTGTGGCCAAACGCCCCGCGATGGCGGAAATTGAGGTCGAACAGCCTGCCGTGAATACCGCATTCACGACATGCCCAGCAGTTCTCTCGCGGGTCCGCTCGCCACTGCGCGATCAGTTCCGTCCAGCGGTCTTCGACCTTGCGGCATTGCGGGCAGCGCGGCGCCGGCAGCCGGCTATCCGCCCTGAAACGGATGCGGTCCTCTGCCAACGATATCCGGATATGACAGAGGTTCCCGCTCGCACAGACGCGCGCGCATTCGTCCGGGTCCGCCGGCGGCTCAAGCTCGATGGCCGGTGAGCAGCCGAGAAAAGTCACCAGTTGCAGGAACTGTTCTCCGGCGCGGTAGCCGCTTGCGGGGTCATGGCATGCCGGCGCGGCGACCAGCCCGATCGTCTGCAGTGCCGTGACCAGCGCCGCGGTCTCGACGGTCGGGCAGTCGACTTGTGCCGGGTAAAGTACCAGTTTGTGGACGGTCACGTGGATACCTGATCGATTGCCCCGAAACCACCGTGGTGTCAGGGCGGGCGGCGCGTCCCTGTTCCCGGGAACGAGCATCCGCCATAATAAGACCGGATGCCGTTGTCTGTCAGCCGGGGTTTAATGCCATGTCGCACGCACAAGCGTTTACCCTCCATGCCCTGGAACTGGGACCCATGGAGAATTTCATCTACCTGATCCATGATCAGGCGAGCGGCCGCGCGGCGGTCGTAGATCCCGCCTGGGATGTGCCGCAGGTACTGGCGCTGGCACAGCGCAAGGGCATGCGCATCACCGATATTCTGCTGACCCACAGTCATCACGACCACATCAACGGCATTGAGGCGGTCCTCGAGAAGCATGACGCCCGGCTGCATCTGCTCACGGAGGAAGCGCGCTTCTGGGGGCATGGTCTGGACCTGCCGACCCTGCACCACGGCGGCGACATCATCGAACTGGGTGCTACCCCGGTCAGCATCCTGCATACGCCGGGACATACGCCCGGCTCGGCCTGTTACCGGGTCGGCGACGACCTGATCACCGGGGACACGCTGTTCGTTTTCGGCTGCGGGCGCTGCGACCTGCGCGGCGGCGATCCGGAGCAGATGTACGTCACCCTCAAGGACATGGCGCAACACCTGCCCCCGGCCACCGTCATCCATCCGGGTCATAACTACGCGGAACAGTCGACTTCCACTTTGGATGAGCAAATCACGGGCAATCCCTTCCTGCACTTCGAGGACCCGGACCGCTTCATCCGCTACCGCATGCATTACCATGACCGGCACCGGGATGCACCCTACGGGCCGGTGCGCAAGGGAGAGGAATTCGGTCAGCCGGCGCCGGGGGGCGAAGATGCGCAGCCCTGATGATCTCAAGCGCCCGCATCGCCGCTCGCTCCTCGTGCTGCTGGCCGTGCTGGTCTCCGGCTGTGCCGGCCCGGGCGCCTACCGTGACACCCCGCGCGTTTCGCTGGTCAGCATCCAGCCGAAGGAGATGGGCGTGCTCGAGCAGCGCTACGGGCTTCAGCTCAGGATCCTGAATCCCAATGACACCGCCCTGCCTGTGACAGGGATGCAGTATTCGCTGCAGATCAATGACCATGAATTCGCCTATGGGGTCAGCCGGCAGCCGGTGACCATTCCCGCCTACGGCGAGGCTTTGCTCGATGTCGATGTGGTGAGCAACCTGCTCAGCGTGCTGCAACAGCTGCAGGAGGCCAATACCGGCACACAGCAAAGCCTGACGTACCGGCTATCAGGGAACCTCAGTCTCGAGAACCGTCTCGGCAAATTGCCCTTCGACTATCATGGGGAGCTGAACTATCTGCCGGTTGACTCCACTGCCCGCTGACGGGCCGCGCGCATGACTGGTTTCCAGGCCTTGCGCATTTACCAGGAGCGTGGTGCAACACGCGCCGTGCTCGAGGAACTCACGCTTGCCGATATCACGCCCGGCGAGGTTGTCATCGAAGCCCACTATTCCGGCGTCAATTACAAGGATGCGCTCGCCGCCACCGGCCGGGGCAAGATCCTGCGCCGCGTTCCGCTGGTCGGTGGCATCGATGTGGCCGGCGTTGTTGTGGAGTCGTGCGATTCGCGCTTCCGCGAAGGCGACGGCGTGCTGGTGAGCGGATGCGGTCTCGGCGAGGACCATGACGGCGGTTTCGCCGGGCGCGTGCGGGTGCCGGCCGAGTGGGTGATCCCGCTGCCGCAGGGTCTGTCCGCGTTCGACGCCATGGCCATCGGTACCGCAGGCTTTACCGCGGCACTCGCCATTGAGCGCCTGGAGCAGACTGGCCTGCACCCGGATCACGGTCCTGTCGTAGTCACCGGGGCGACCGGCGGAGTGGGGAGTTTTGCCATCGATTTGCTGAGCGGCCGCGGCTACACGGTGACGGCGCTGACGGGCAAGCCGGAGACGGAAGCCTACCTGAAGAGCCTGGGCGCACAGACCCTGCTGGATCGCCATACCCTGACCATGGGGGAGCGCCCTCTGGAGACCGCGCAGTGGGGCGCTGCACTCGATAACGTCGGCGGTGCAGTGCTTGCCTGGCTGACGCGGACGGTCAAGCCGTGGGGAGCCGTCGCCGTCATCGGCATGGCGGGAGGTGCGGAACTTCATACCACGGTCATGCCGTTCATCCTGCGGGGCGTCAGCCTGCTTGGTATCACTGCAGCCAACTGTCCCATGGCAACGCGTCGGCGCCTCTGGCAGCGCCTTGCCTCCGATTTGCGGCCGGCGCATCTCGATGCCATCGTCAGCGAGACCATTGGTCTTGACGGACTGCACGGGGTGTTCGAGAACCTGCTGTCCCGGCGTCACACGGGCAGGACGGTGGTGCGCATCGGCGGCAGCGATTGACGCGCGGCGGCATGGGGCGCCTCGGTGAGGGACGACGCCACGCGTTTCCGGCGAGCTCTGGTTGGCGTCACGGGCTTCATCGGCCTGCTTTGGGTCATCGAACTGCTGGACACCGGGTTTGCCCTGCATCTGTCGCGCCTCGGTGTCTACCCGCGTGCATGGCATGGGCTGTGGGGCGTGCTCTGCGCACCGCTGATCCACGGCTCCTGGCAGCACCTGATTTCCAACAGCCTTGCCCTCCTGGTGCTTGGTGTCGTTCTCCTCTATGGGTATCCGCGTTCGTCCCGCCATGTGCTCATAATAGTGTGGCTCGGATCAGGTCTGGGTGTCTGGCTGTTTGCCCGGGGCAGCTACCACTTCGGCGCCAGCGGGTTGGCGCATGGCCTGATGTTCTTCGTCTTCGTCAGCGGAATCCTGCGCCGGGACCGGCTGTCGATCGCGCTTTCCCTGATCGTTTTTCTCCTCTATGGCGGGATGGTGGCGACGATCTTTCCGCAACAGCCGGGCATCTCCTACGAGAGTCATTTCTTCGGTGCGCTGATGGGTGTTATGGCGGCGTTTCTGTTCCGGCATCGCGATCCGGCGCTGCCCGAGAAGACCTATGACTGGGAGCGCACGCCGGCAGATGAATATCAGCCGGCTTCCGGTGATACATGGCCGGCGGAGGGCGACGACACGGATGCCCGCTGAGGCTGATGTGTGCCTGGCGCCGCTGCCGGCCAGATGCTTCCGTGTGCTAGACTTCAGCTACCTATTGGTCTTTTTCCCGTGTCTGCACGGGTACTAACTACCGGGTGTTCGCGCTATGAAACAGGCGACAGCAACTTCCGCGCTCATCGGCCTGCTGGTTCTTGCAACGGGCTGCCAGTCCACCCTGACGGGCGAATCCTATTCACGCGCCGAGGCGCGCAAGGCCCAGCAGGTCCAGTACGGCATGATCGAATACCTCCGGCCGGTCATGATTGAAGGGACCCAGACACCGATTGGCGCCGGTGCCGGCGCCGCCGTCGGCGGCATCGCGGGCAGCGGCACGGGCAGCGGCAAGGGAG
>JBAVKA010000547.1:0-5498 GCA_049688075.1 Gammaproteobacteria bacterium | reverse complement strand
GGTGGGGTGGATATCCACCGCGGTGTTCGACCGCCTGACACATCATTGCCACAGCATCGAGTACGTCGATGAGGAGAGTATCGCCATTGTCGGAGTGGAGGGAGTGCCTGCAAATACGATCAAGTCCTAAGCCACAATCGTCTCACCCGGAATGGCTTTTTTAAATGCAAAAGCCGGGTGGGTTTACGCTAACACATCAATCTGGATGTAATAACCAACAACCAAATTGGGTGGGTACTATGAAGAAACTACGTCTATGCGGCGCACTCAGTGCCTTTGCATTGGCATTTGTTACCGCAATGTCCCACGCCATCGGAATAATCAGCCAGGGCACGTGTGTATTTTGAAGATAAATAGGGAGGCGTTTCGATCAGCCATATAGTGTAGAGGAAGCGCGTTAAGCCCACCTGAGTGTATCCGGCCCAGCCGCGGGTTAGCCTGAAATCAGTTCAGATGCCTGCTGCAATACATAGGCATCAATGGCCGGATACCAGGCGCGTTTGAGTGTTACGAAACCCGGGGTGTTTATGCCTCTACCAGTCGCCGGTTTAGTTTGCGCGAGATAACCATACAAGATCAGCCCACTGTTTTCGGGGTCCAGAAGAATCTCGATCAGTCTCCAACCTCACAACCCGTTGATCCCCACTGATTCCGGGGGACTCATCGACATGCCGATCAGCTCAGTTGATTATTCGGGTCCCGGGAGATCTATCCGTCATTCCGGATAGTCGAATGGATGTTGACCCTGTCCACATCTCAGGGGAATGTAGTGATAAGGGGAAGGTTTGTCATTTGGTTTTGCCTTGGGCAACCAGTTGCCGTATGAATGCCATCTGCTGCCGTTGTTGATTCTGCTGTTGTGGATTCTGCCGTGACTGACTCTTCATCGTCCCTTTCACGCTGACCCGGTACTCGATCAGTATCACGTGCTCGTTTGTCGGCTGATCGAAGGACTGGCTGACCTTCCGAAACTTCGAACGGATCTTGTTCGGAAACCCGAACACGTTATCCAGCATCGCCAATAGTTGAATTTCTTTATTCATAGCCACACCTCCTCCTGTTGTATTTATTCAGGTGGAATCAGGGTGTTCTCGACGGGGAGTCGCAATAAATCTCTACCAGTTCAGGACAGGCAGGTGTAACTGATTGGTTCAACAGTCAGGAACGAGGTACGGCAGGAGATGTGTAGGGTTGTGGTGTGGTGAGGTGAAAGATTTCGGGATTACTTCCATGGTATTGTTGTGCTTATTAAATTTATCCTGGTCTGCAGGAGTCATTGATTCAATGCGCTTACAAGGTTCGCTCCCAACCCTCGGGAAGGTCGGTGTTCCTTTCCTGGATTCGATGAACTGATCGAGGATGTCATTCATCGGTATACGTTCTTTATTACCCAGATATTCCTGGGTGTGGAGCTACCGCCTCCATTCCCGTTCCATCTGTTCAGCCAGCCGTTTATCCGTTGTTCTGGAACTGCGGATATGGGTTTTGCCCTTGAACTGGAAATGGAAATACCAGTGCTTCCTGTTTCCTCGTTTCAATACACTCATTTCGGTTATCTCTTGCTGATTTCTTACCAGATATGAAACCTGTGTTTGTTTCACTCCCATCGTCCGTGGTACCAGCAACTCCCGCATCCTTGTTGTGGGGTAGTTGAGCACAACTGGATTGCTGTTTTTATATTGGCCAATTTATAAAGAAAAACAATCTGAATACCCACACTCTATTCCCCATGGGTTTGTCGAATCAAACTGGAGTCATACATTTACTAAATATCCCTCCACCAGCGCCCGGTCGTATCCTCACTATCTTGCCGCGTCGCCAGCACTGCGAACATTGAAAGCCGTTCTTGAACGGCTTGACGGCTATATGCAGTTCATTGTCTCTCTTGAATGCCAGATTTACTGCTTTGAACCCTTTGAACTTCAGTAGCTTTCCGATAGCCTTTCTTATTATGCCCATAGATTCTGTTTCGTCTGTCTCTTGAATAGGTTTGCACTATCAAAAGTACAGATGAATCCATGGTCATTCAATTACTTATTGTCCTTTGCCAATTCCGGATTGACCCGCGTTTTTACCGTTCTCTGGAATGCACTGTTGGTGAACTCCAGGATCTGGGGACGAATGAGTCGCAGACCCTATAATACAAGCGTATTTTTTCCTTCATGTCTGAGTTTTATGCATCAGTAGGGTAGACTACTGGGCAGTCTTGGTTCCGGTCATGCCGGGTTAGGGAAAGAGATCGAGTAATGGCCCGAAAAATCCTGCAGGAATGGTTGCCGCTGGGGATGCCGGCGATGGCAGTGGTGCTAGATATGGTCTTCCTAGGGCTGGCTGGCGGGATGCTGCTGGTACATGGGTGGAACACGCCATTCCTGGTGAGATGGATGCTGGTGGGGGCGCTGGTGCTGTTAGCGCTGGTGATACACCGTCTGACCCGACCTTCGTCGCTGGTGGTGTTGCTCACATCCGGGTTCTTTTTCTCCTGTTTTGTGAAGGCGTGGTTCGACTATGGTTCGCGGCCGGTATTGGTGACGCTGGTGCTGGGGGCGGTGCTGCTGGCGGTACATGCGCCGCGACTTAAGGGATGGTTGCGGGTTGCGGCGGTGAACGGAGCGTTGGTGCTGGCGCTGCTGGCACTGGCGGAGGGGTGGAGTGGCGGCGGTACCAGTGCACAGCAGAAGGGTTATTCCACTTGGCGCATCACCGAGTCCGGTGCGCGGGTAGCGTTGTCCAGTCATTCCATCAGAAACCTGGATCTGGGAAAGGCGGCGCAGCCTGGGGTCGTCATCCGCGAGCAGATGCAGCAGGATGGGCAGACGGATTACGACGTTACCTACACCATTGATGACGACGGATTGCGGCGCACGCCGGACACGGGTGGACCGCAAGCAGCGCCGGTATTACTGTTCGGCGGCTCGTACATGTTCGGTGAGGGTGTGAATGACGCCGACACACTGGGCGCGGTGTTGGCGCGATCTTCCGGGAGGCGGGTGGATGTGATCAACCATGCTTACATCGGCTATGGACCGCATCAGATGCTATCGATTTTGGAAAATGGGCTGGACAACCGGGAATTGAAGGGTCGCAAGCCACTGGCAGGCGTCTATCTGGCTATCCGCGATCATATCAGACGCACGGTGGGTTTGGCGCCATGGGACAGTGTGGGGCCGCGTTATTATCTGGATGGTGATGGCCATGCGTATCGTGCCGGCAATTTCGACGATGGGTTTGAAGGGCGCTTGTTGGTAATGGCGAAGAAGTCGGCGTTGTTTTCCCGTCTGGTCTCACCGGCGATGGCGGCATCGTCGCGGTCGGAGGCGTTGTTTACGGGGGTAGTGGCAACGGCTGCAAAGTTATTTCACCAGCGTTATGGGGTGCCGTTGCGGGTCGTTTACTGGGGCACGTCGGGTGATGCAGCCACTGGGCGGCAGGTGCAGGCATTGCGGGCGCAGGGGTTGGAAGTGATGCTGGTGGAACAGTGGTTACCAGGAATTGCAGAGCATCCCTTATCGTATGTGTATGCCCATGACTGGCATCCCACGCCCCTCGCGCAGTGTTTGTTGGGGGTGGGGATAGCGCAGTGGTTGGGGGTGTTGGACACGGCGGCAGTGCCTGATTGTGATCATCTGACGGGGGCCGAACATGGGAAGCAAAAAAACCCTTTTCCGCACGGATCAATACGTATCAATGGCTAATACACGATAATCCACATGCAGCAGGAAAGTATCAGCCCCGCTCCGCCACGAAATCCCCCCAGGTTCCGCCCGCCGGCCGCGAAACCCGATCACGTTCTGGCCGATACAGGCGCGATAGCCAAGCGCCACCCAGTCGCTTCCTGAGAGAAATAGACACAGGTGCAAGCGGCAAACTGACAGGCTTTGCGGGCCTGCCGCAGGCAGGGAGGTCAATCGAGCCGGCTGACGAGTGGCGCCCGCCATTCACAAAACAGGCCCCCATCGGATCCATTCGCTCAACGTGATCGCGCACATCCGCAGTGCGACTCAGGGTATCGTGTCGCTGGAGAACACCCAACTGTCCCAGCGCGAACTGTGGGGAAAATACTGGGTATATGCGCACAACGGCAACCTGCCCCAGTTCCAGCCCGAACTCGATGGCAGCTTTCTGCCGGTCGGCAATACCGACAGCGAACACATTTTCTGCTGGCTGCTGCAAAGCCTGCGCCGGCGGTTCGGCTACACGCCGCCGACGCGCGACGAGCTGTTCACCGCGCTGCACGAACTGATTTACCGGCTTTCCGGCATGGGTATCTTCAATTTCCTGCTGTGTAACGGTGATTGCCTGTTTGCGCACTGTTCCACCGAACTGAGCCACATCGTGCGGCGCGCGCCGTTCAGGACGGCGCACCTGAAGGACGATGACGTGATGGTGGATTTCAGTGAAGTGACCACACCAAATGACCGCGTGGTGGTAGTCGCCACACAGCCGCTCACCGACAATGAGGATTGGGTCACCATGGAGCCCGGCTCGCTGTGGCTGTTCCACGACGGCGATGTGGTGTGCCACCGCACACACAGCGGTCGAAAGTCGCCGTTAAGTGAACGCTTATATTAGGTAGTTACACGGTACCGTGACCTCAACTGCTCACGACTCCCTAACCCGGATGTTTCATAAACCCACCAAGGGTGCACGATCGTGAGGGAGCAGTCAGGATTGTTGATGCCGACCTGGATTTCTTCACAAGTGAGGGGAACCCATATCTTTAAATATTACAACACCAGGGTACGCTGAAACCGAAAAACCGAAAGTTTTCTAAGGGGCGGGCAAAGCAACGCCTTTCCCTGCAGAATTCGGTTATATTCGGAGCGGTGCAGCGCATGTGGTGGGTGATCGGGAAGTGCCCCAGGCGGGCATAGGCGCCTGAGAGAAGATTTCGGTCACCGTGTATCGGAGAGGTTTTATCGGGCAGCTGGTAGGCAGATGGAGCTTGATGCGGTCTTTGTACCGGGCGACCCGCACGGCGAGCTTGAACAGCTTGGCGATGACCGTGGCGCGTTACTGTAACGGCTCTACCAAGCCTAAATTATACGGTTAGCTCGAAGATTACACCCACTGCCAAACTTCCTTCTATTAACACCTACTCTTTCCCTGTTCTTGAGCAAAATTCTGATTGCAGCGCGAACTACGACTTCACCAGAAACTGGTGCCCCACTACGACAGCGAAGGTTGTTGACTGACAACTAACCGGTCTGTACACAAGATGCAAATCTAATATTGGTGCCGCGTTTAGAAGCGGGGATAGTTGCGTTTCGGTGCCAGCAAGGCTTGCTGCTTGTGGTCTCTTGTTATCTGAAATAACAGTATCACGCGCATGCAAATCGGGAGATCTGGCACGTGAGCATAAAAGTGACACGGCGTCATTGATGGCCATGCGGTAGCCATCGATTTCGCTATCTGGCTGATAGTTGATAACCAGTAACGCTGCATCAGCGGTGGTTTCAGTGACCGGAGGTTGGTAACTATTGTCTGTTCCTGTACCT
>JBAVKA010000546.1:0-1504 GCA_049688075.1 Gammaproteobacteria bacterium | reverse complement strand
CCATGCCGAAAATCGTACGCTTTCATGAAACCGGGGACGCCGGGGTGCTCAGGATCGAGGACCTGCCGCTGACGGAACCGGGCGAAGGGGAGGTCCGCCTGAAGGTGGAGGCCATCGGGCTCAACCGTGCGGAGGTGATGTTCCGGCGGGGGCAGTACCTGGAAAACCCCGAATTCCCGTCACGAATCGGCTACGAGGCCGCCGGTATGGTCGATGCCGTGGGCTCCGGTGTCAGCGGTGTGCGGATCGGCGAGCGCGTCAGCACCATTCCCTCCTTCTCGATGGGTCGCTACGGCGTCTACGGGGAAAGCGCGATCGTTCCGGACTACGCGGTGGCCCGTTACCCCGACACCCTGTCGGCAACCGAGGGCACGGCGATCTGGATGCAGTACCTGACCGCCTTCGGCGCGCTGATCGAATTCGGACGGTTGAAAAAAGACGCTTCGGTGGTGATCACCGCGGCCAGCAGCAGCGTGGGGCTGGCCGCGATCCAGATCACGCGGGCGACCGGGGCCCTGGCCATTGCCGTTACCCGCGGGGCCGGCAAGAAGCCGTTCCTGCTCGACGCCGGCGCGGATCACGTCATCGTGACGGACGAGGAAGATCTTGCGGAGACGGTGATGACAATCACCTCCGGAAAGGGCGCGGATATCGTCTTTGATCCGGTCGCCGGGCCCCTGCTTTCGAGGCTCGCTGCTGCCGCCGCCCCCGGCGCGATGATCTTCGAATACGGCGCGCTGTCTCCGGAGCCGACGACCTTCCCGCTGTTCCCGGTACTCGCCAGGGGCCTGACCGTGCGTGGCTATACCCTGTTCGAGATCGTCAAGGACCCCGGAATGCTCGCCCGCGGCAAGCAATTCATCTACCAGGGTCTCGAATCCGGCGCGCTGAAACCGGTCATTGACCGCACCTTTCCGCTGGAGGATATCGTCGAGGCTCACCGCTACATGGAATCCAATCAGCAGAAGGGCAAGATTGTGGTGACTGTCTGAAGCAATGACCGGGAGACGGTGATACCGATCAGACAGAATATCCCCCATTCGACATGAAGTACTACATCTGGCTGGATGCCGAAGAGCGGCCGCTTTCGAAGGCCTGGCGTTACGAGGACGAAACGGAACGCATGAATGCGCAACGGCAGCCGCCGTCAGTTGCCGCCGCCCTGCGGGCCGGCACCCGGGATCAGCTCATCGAGCGCTACGGTCTGTGCGACGAGGACTTCGCCGACTGAAACGAAAGAGGCTACTCTTACCGCTATAAGCTGCTGAGTTGATGACGGTGATGGGCTGCACTACTTTCAGTGCCGCGTCTGAAGCAGGTGACAAGCGGCGGAACAATGACCGCCTGCGGCTGGAGATACACCGGAGATGAACACCTGGCTTCGCATTGTGCTGGTTTGTCTGCCGCTGCCGGTCATGGCAACGCCGCCTGTGGCGGACATGCACCTGCATTACAAGTGGAGCCAGCAGGACGTCACCTCGCCGGCCGATGCGGCGGCGGTGTT
>JBAVKA010000545.1:0-4921 GCA_049688075.1 Gammaproteobacteria bacterium | reverse complement strand
TGAGAACCAGGTACATTATCGGCATCGTTTTGTGGTCCTCAAGGTCGAATCCGAGCTCACGTGCCACCCGTATCGCATCCCCATTGGCCGGTGCGTCCACGATGGTACTAAGGCCGCAGGATACTGCCTCGATGCCCACTGATCGGGCTACGACCTCCGCAAAAGCACTCCTGCAAATATTCCCCTTGCAAACGAACACCACGCGTTCCACTGCTGACCAGTCGATCTGGCGGTATTTACCGTATCTCCCAAGCAGATACAGCAATCGGTGCCAGTAGGCACGCACAAACCCCCTGCGCGTACCGTAGCGCTCGGCAAGTTGGCGATTGATGAATGCTTCAACTCCGGAATATGGCATCATGACCAGAATAATCGACGAAATACAATGAAACGCAACTGTAGCAAGCCCTGGGGAAGCGATATAATGCGTTTACTCGCGGGTATCTACTCCGCACATCCTTCAGAATACGCCAATATTACATGAAACGTGTGCTGGTACTAGATGCCTGCCAACGCAGCGCCCTGTCCGTGACCCGTTCACTCGGCAGGCGCGGTATTCCCGTACTCACGGCAGATGAAACTCCAACGGCACTGGCCGGCTGTTCGCGTTTTTCGACTCATTACTTACGCTATCCACCACCCGGCAGGGATTCAGACCGGTTTATTGCCGCGCTTACAGGGAGTATCAAGGAACAGGACATCCAGGTAATCCTGCCAATGACCGAGTTGACAACCACCCTGCTACTCAGGCATCAGCAGGCTTTATCCGATGTGATTTTACCCTTTCCTGATCTGGATAGCCTCGACTCACTGGCTGACAAGTGCTCCCTCATGCGTCTGGCTGAATCTCTGCATGTACCCATACCGAAGACACTATATGTAGACAATCCATACGCATTCAGTCCGGACCAGGCCGATCTTTCGTATCCGGTAGTCCTGAAACCCGGGAAATCCTGGATGAACGGACAGCAGGGCTGGTTCCATACGGGTGTCAGAATCGCCGGTGACCTGAAGACGGTAAAGAACTACCTGAGAACAGATCCTGCATTCGGGAATCACCCATTCCTGATTCAACAGTGCGTCTCTGGTACCGGACAGGGTGTATTTGCTCTGTATGATCACGGAAAGGCACTGGCCTTTTTCGCCCATCGCCGTTTGCGTGAGAAGCCACCGCGTGGCGGGGTCAGTGTACTCTCCGAAAGCATGCCGGTTGACCCGCTACTGCTCGGGCATGCCCGCGCCTTGCTGGACGCAGCGAGATGGCATGGGATTGCCATGGTGGAATTCAAGGTGGCCGATGACGGCACGCCTTATCTCATGGAGATCAATACCCGGTTCTGGGGATCACTCCAGCTCGCCATTGATGCCGGTGTCGATTTCCCCTATCTGCTCTATCAACTGGCATGCGCCCAGAAGCCTGGTCCGGTGAACAGTTATAAAAACGGCAAGCGACTGCGCTGGCTGCTGGGAGACCTGGACAGTCTGTATCTGACATTGAGGGATCGGAACGTCGACACGAGGGATAAGTTAATGACAATGCTGCAGTTTCTGAAACCCGCGCCATTTATTACCCGGCATGAAGTGAATCGGTGGGGTGACTTGGGTCCTTTCTGGTGTGAACTCAAGCAATATGTACGGGATATCTTCTGACTGATTCAGGATGACTATCGCTCAGGAAACCACACCGATTGGCCCTATAGTTGATCATATATCTCCTCGTAGGCAGCGAGCATGGCATTCATGCCGAACTTCTTTGCAACATGCTCCCTGCCACTTTTCGCCAGGCGGCTGGACAACACCGGATCTGCGGCCAGGGTCAGGATGGCCTCGGAGATCGCGGCTGGATTACCGGCATCCAGCATCCACCCGTTTTCTCCATGCGAGATAATTTCCAGCGGCCCCCCGCTACGTGTGACGATCGAAGGCAGACCGGCAGCCATGGCCTGAATCGTGGCAATCGAGAAGCCCTCCGAAATCGATGACAGCAGGAACATGTCCAGATTGGACAGAAAATCAGCAGGATCATTGACGAACCCGACGAATTGTACGGTATTCTGCAAGCCCAGTTCATCCCTCAAGTTCAGCAGGTCATCATAGAGGCCGGTCTTGCCCTGGCCAGCAATGACAAACCTGAAGCCACGGGGGGTATCATGCAGCAGAGCAGCAGCCCGGAGAAGGACATCATAGCCCTTTGCAGGCCTTATATTGCCCAGACTGCCGATGATAATATCCTCCTCAGACCAGTCGTATTGCCGGCGTAATGCATCGGACCGTGGACGCTGGAAATCTGCCGTCTCGATGCCATTGTAGATAACCGACGTCTTGCGCGCTTTCAGCGGAGTCCTGCCGATGATATCGCGGCGGAGAGCGTCTGAAACGGCGATAATATTACGCGCACCCCTATTGATCGACCCGAACTTGAGCACTTTCAGTCGTTCATTTTCCCTGATATCAACCGCACCATGGAAGGTAGCCACAACCGGTATCCGCGTCAACAGGCCCGCAAGTGAACAATAGACATTCGATCCCAGGAGGTGGGACTGGATCAAATCCACGCCTTCGCCACGCACGAGATTGGCCAGTTTTAAGAGATAACGCCAGTTAAAGGATCCCTTCGCATCCATCAGCGCAGGTTTGACACCGCGCCGACAGAGTTCCTCGTACACCCAGCCTTTACCTCTGATAACCACGACAGAGCGATATTTCTCTTTGGGCAACCGGGTTGCCAGATCAATAAATACCGTTTCTGCACCACCCGGACCGGTCGTGTCGATAGTATGCAGGATAGTTTTCATCAGTTCATAATGGACGTCGTGTCATGGAAATCATAAGATTATATACAGAGTGATGATCCCGTACGGCAACACATTACCTTGCCCTTCCGGCGTCTACGGCCACCTATACGCCCTCCGGACGACATCATGAACAGAATCAGTCCCGCCAGGCGACTCGTAAAGCGAGGTCTGCAGCATATTGCCGCACGCTTCGGCGCACATACCCGTTCAGGGGCCAGCCCACGACTGTTGATTCTCATGTATCACCGGATTATGCCCATCGATGATGACCGGAGCCGGCTCGAAGAGCCCGGTATGATTGTGGCACCGGACAGTTTCAGGGCGCACCTGGAAGCAATCAAACAATACTTCGAAATGATCAGACTTTCTGAATGGATCGAACGCAGGAAAGCCGGGCTGGCCTTGCCTCACAGCGCCTGCGCCATCACATTCGATGACGGCTGGGTTGATAACTACGAATTTGCCTTTCCGGTGCTTCGGGAACTTGCGGTACCAGCCACCATCTTTGTAGTTTCCGGCATGATCGGCACCAGGAGGATGTTCTGGCCCGAACGACTGGCGCGAACACTCGCTCTGGTCGCGCATGTTGCGCCACATGACTGGTCACGTCCCGACCTAGCATGGATCAAAAAGGCCCGCACAACATACCAGTTTTCGAATACATCACCAACCTCCGCAGAACTTGCACAAATTATTAATCATGCCAAATCGTTAAGCGACCTGGAAATTCATCGCCGATTGGATGAAATCGAGACAGAAATGGCACTGGAAACACATCAGCAGACTCCTTCACTACTAGACTGGGAACAACTGGCGGCGATGGCCGACTCAGGCCTTGTTGAGACAGGAAGTCATACCTGCCATCATACGCGGTTGAATGCCTCCACTCCTGAACATGTACTGCTTGACGAGATTGTCGGTAGCAAGCAATCCATAGAGCAACAGACAGGCCAACCCGTCAAGACATTCTGCTTTCCAAATGGAGACTACTCGCCCAGGGCACTGGAACTGGTGAAGCGTCATTACCTGGGAGCCGTTACCACCGCGACCGGGTGGAATTCTGTTACTACAGATCGTCACTTGCTGCACAGGATAGGCATTCATGAAGATATAGCCTATGACAGGACATCTTTTCTGGCCCGCATATCAGGATGGATGTAATAAATCTGCCAATCATTGACCAATCCATGACCAGACACGCATCGCAGTTCGCGAGCAAGTCCAATTGAAAAAAACCCTTATCCCAGACCGATGAATACTAGTATGAAAACACGCATAAAACAGATTCTGGCCGATTCCCCTGGAGAATTTTCCAGACTGCACCCTGATGCCAGCGGGCAACGAGTCGCCGCATTGAATAAACTCTGGCAAAAGACGCGAAACTTGCGCGACCAACACGATGAAATCAGCAACCGCACCAGGGTCACCTCAAGGAAGATTGGTGATGCAAAGCACACTGGTGAATCTGCAAGTGATCTCAAGGCAGACATGCAGATACTGACAACACAGCTCAAGTCAGTCAATACACAAATTGCCGCTGCCGAACGTGAGATACTGAAATTCTTTGACCTCGCTGAGGAAAACGCTGAGACAGAAGACGGGCAGGCAGCTACGGCTGCACAACGTCACTACAAAGCCAGGAATACAGGGGCATCGGAAGTTCACATCTCACTGCTGGGAGATGAAGCGAGCGAGTGGAATGCCTACGTCTCAAACAATCCTTCAGCATCTGTCTACCATCGGGCCGAATGGCGCAACCTGATCCATGAAACCTTTGGTCACGAAGGCTATTACTTTGAAGCAAGAGACAACAACAGTCGCCTTACAGGTGTTCTCCCGCTTATTCGCCTCAAAAGCCGCTTGTTCGGTGACTTTATGGTATCCATGCCCTACTTCAACTATGGCGGAGCAGTTGCCGATCATCCCCTGATTGAAGACGAGCTGATGCATGCGGCCAATGAACAGGCGCGTATCACAGGCATTAATCACATCGAATACCGGGACGACATTCCGCGCAATGACCTTCCAGCCAAAATGGATAAAGTCAACATGCTGCTGTCGCTGCCAGGTGACCCGGATAGTTTGTGGAATAATTTTTCATCAAAGTTACGGGCACAGATCAGGCG
>JBAVKA010000544.1:0-3036 GCA_049688075.1 Gammaproteobacteria bacterium | reverse complement strand
ATGTATGAGTTCCCACACCCCCAAATCCAAGAAGCTTTCGCTGGATGACTTGGTTTTTTGCGCCCTGAGCCAACTTCAGGTGCATCAATACAACCAACGCTCGATACGTCGCTACCAAACCGTGTGGCGAAAGTTAGTCACATTTGCTCGGCAACAAAATTACAAAGGCAAGCTTCGAGAGCAACTCATCCTCGATTTCCTGGCATACCATGAAATCAGCGCTCAATTGCCAGTCCAGTCGTATGAAGGGTGGAAGAAACATGCCGAGCATGGCCTAAAGTTGTTATGGAGCTATGCCCGTTACGGCTACTTCGATCGCAGCAAGCAGTACGCCGCAAAATTACACATTCCGAACGCCATGCAGAAGAGCCTGCATGACTACAAAAAATACTGCGCGGAGGAACGTTACCTCAGCCCCGATACGGTGAATGGATATCTTCGACAAGTCAGCCTGTTCCTCGACTTCCTGGGGAAGCGTGATATCAAGAACTTTAGCCAAATCCGTCCGGAAGATTTATCAGACTTTGTCTATTCCCTGTCGCATTATCGCCGCAAAACGGTTGCCGCCATTGTTTCCTGTGTGCGGCAGTACCTCAGGTACCTGTTTTACAAGCGACAAGCAAATCAAGACCTGAGCGACAGCCTGCCCGGCGTATGCTTTCCTGAGCGTGCCACCATCCCTTCAGCCTGGGATAAAGAACTCCTTGCCCAGCTGTTGGACCGAATAGATCGGCATTCACCGAGGGGTAAACGCGATTATGCCATTTTGCTGCTGGCTTGCCGGTTAGGTGTGCGATCAAGTGATATCAGGGCACTGACTCTCGATCACATTGATTGGGTCGCCGAGACGATCACCTTCACCCAGGTTAAAACAGGGATGCCGTTGCGTTTACCTCTAACCAATGAGGTAGGAAACGCGCTGATAGATTATCTCAAGTCCGTGCGTCCGGAAACGCATTATCGTGAAGTCTTTTTACGCTTGAGGCCACCGTTCAAGCCGTTCAGCAACAGTGCTCACCTGTACCAGGTTGTCTCCTACTGGAAGGAATTGGCTGACATTCACTTCAGACACCCGCAGCGGCACGGCTTGCATTCACTGAGGCATAGCCTGGCAACACACATGCTAGAGGTCGATACGCCATTTTCCGTGATCGCCGAGATTTTAGGGCATGCCTCGATGTCCACAACGATGATTTATGCCAAAGCGAGCGTCGAATCGCTACGGCAAGTCGCACTATCCACTCAGGAGGTGCGGCATGTCAACGAAGCGTAGGGTATTGAGGTATGAAAGCCCCCTGGCGCCGCTGATGGAACGGCTGGTACGCGAGAAGCGAGCCAGTGGGTATAAGTACGATACACCGGCCTGGGTCCTCAAGGATCTTGACGATTTCCTGTGCGGCACGGTCATCAAGTCCAATGAATTGCCGAAAGCACTCGTCGAGCAATGGTTGGCGCAAAATCCACACGAGCAAGCATCAACCCAGCAACGCCGGATTATTCTTGTTCGGCAACTGGCGGGCTTAATGATACGGCTGGGGTACCCCGCGTATGTGCCACCCAAAGGTCTTGGGCCCCGCCGTTGCTTCGCGTTCTCGCCCAGGATCTTAACGCGCGCGGAGGTGTGCCAGATTATTCATGCCGTCGATAACCTTCCGCCCAGCCCGAAATCACCACTTCGCCACATCATCATGCCCGAGCTGTTTCGATTGCTGTATGGCTGTGGTTTTCGACTGAGCGAGGTGCTGAACCTGCAGGTCCGTGAAGTCGATCTTCAACAAGGCGTCATTACGGTGCGGCAGGGTAAATTTGGTAAAGATCGACTCGTACCACCCTCCATCGAGATGGTGGAGCGCCTGCGACGCTATGCCGGTGAAATTGAAGAACGAACCCTGGCAAGGCAGGCGCCTGATGCCTATTTTTTCCCGTCCGCTCGACAAGCCGCCTGGGGCAGCACGACGATTTATTCCCTCTTCCGCAAAGCGTTACTTCACTGCGGCATCCCGCACGGCGGGCGAGGCAAAGGACCCAGAGTCCATGACCTGCGCCATAGCTTCGCCGTTCACCGGCTGCTGCAGTGGTATGAGGAAGGCGCGGACCTGAACGCCAAGCTGCCCTTTCTCGTGGCCTACCTCGGCCATAAGGATTTTACCGGCACGCAGAAATACCTTCATCTGACCGCCGAGTTGTTCCCCAACCTGACGGCGCGAATGAATGAGCAATTTGGCGGCGTGATACCGCAGGGGAGGTGATCATGAAGCCGACAACATTTTCCATGCATGTCAGTCACTTTCTCGGCCATTACCTGGCAGGCCAACGGAATCTAAGCCCGAATACCATCAAAGCATATCGTGACGCTTTTGTGCTGCTGCTGCGATTTTGCCGGGATGTAAAAGGCATCGCCATTGAAAAACTCGGGCTTGAGCAGATCGATGACCAGCTGGTGGACGCCTTTCTCGACCACCTGGAACAAGAACGCCATTGCGCAATCCGCACGCTCAATCAGCGGCTGGCCGTATTGCATGCGTTCTTTCGATATCTGCAAGTAGAAGAACCCACGCTGCTGTTGCAATGCCAGCGGATACTCGCCATCCCGCTTCGCCGCTTTACCCGTCATGAAGTCGGCTACCTGTCCAGAGAACACCTCGCCGCGCTGCTGGCCCAACCGGATCTCAAACGGTCCGACGGCAGGCGGGACGCGGTGCTGCTCAGCATTCTCTATGACACGGGAGCCCGTGTGCAGGAACTCATTGACCTGACGGCCGGCGATGTGCGGCTGGAAACCCCCGCTCAGGTAAGGATCCTGGGCAAGGGACGCAAGGTGCGGGTCGTACCGTTGATGGTGAATACCGCCCGGTTATTGCAGCAGTATGTTGACGAAAACAAGCTGGCGCTGCCTGAACATTATGACCGCCCGTTGTTCCTGAACAGGCACGGTAATCCGTTAACGCGCGTTGGAATCAATTACATCCTGCAAAAGCATCTGCAGAAGTTGCACGAGACCTGTCCTCATCTGAAGCAAAAAGTCAGCCCCCATAC
>JBAVKA010000543.1:0-1642 GCA_049688075.1 Gammaproteobacteria bacterium | reverse complement strand
TCGTTGAACGCGTTCGGGTCATTGGCGAACTTCTCGGAGATCTTGCGATAGACCGGGTCTTCCCGCAGCGCCAGGTCGGTGGTCAGCATCACCACCGGATTGCGCTTGCCGGCAATGTGAGCATCCGGTGTCATCTGGTGCAGGGATTCATCCTTCGGAATCCACTGGACCGCACCGGCCGGGCTCTTCGTCTGCACCCATTCAAAGGCCAGCAGGTTCTTCAGGAAGATAGCAGTCCACTCGGTAGGCGTCGGGGTCCAGGCGCCTTCGAGACCACTGGTGATCGTGTCTTCGGCATTGCCCTTGCCACATTTGTTGGCCCAGCCCAGGTCCTGCTGTTCAATCGGGGCAGCGGCCGGGTCGGGGCCGAGGCACCCATCGGGATTGTGGGCGCCGTGGGTCTTGCCCAGGGTGTGACCGCCGGCGATCAGCGCGACGGTCTCCTCGTCGTTCATGCCCATGCGGCCAAAGGTGTCGCGGATGTCGTACGCTGCAGCCAGCGGATCGCCTTTGTGACCGACCGGGCCCTCCGGGTTGACGTAGATCAGGCCCATCTGCACAGCGGCCAGCGGATTTTCAAGATCGCGCTTGCCACTGTAACGCTTGTCGTCTGACAGCCACTTTTTCTCGGCACCCCAGTACACATGATCGGCTTCCCAGTCGTCGGCGCGGCCACCGGCGAACCCGAAGGTCTTTAAGCCGGCCTTCTCCAGCGACACGTTGCCGGCCAGCACCATCAGGTCACCCCAGGATACGCTGCGGCCATATTTTTTCTTCACCGGCCAAAGCAGGCGGCGCGCCTTGTCGAGGCTGGCGTTGTCCGGCCAGCTGTTCAGCGGCTCGAAGCGCTGCTGAGCACCATCGGCGCCACCGCGGCCATCCTGGCTACGGTAGGTACCGGCGGCGTGCCACGCCATGCGGATAAACAGACCGGCATAGGTACCCCAGTCAGCCGGCCACCAGGCCTGCGACGTGGTCATCTCCTTCGCAATGTCTGCTTTCAGCGCATTGATATCGACACTGGCAAAGGCCTTGTCGTAGTCAAATTGATCGCCCATCGGGTTGGATTCGGCGGCATGCGCACGCAGCGGACTCAAATCCAGCCGGTTCGGCCACCAGAAATCGTTGGTTGTTCCTTCCATCTCGGCGTCGGCGCGTACCGGGCCCGTGAACAGCATGGGAGTAGTTGCGACTGCGAATGCCGCAAACAATGCTACTGATTTTCCTGTTTTCATATGCATCTCCATGTATCTATAAAGCGATTGCACATCGCATTTTCTGCAAATGAGTATCACAGATCACCAAACATAGTTGGCATTATGCCTATATTTTAGAATAAGTCTAGACTGCAATCGAAATGATTGATTTTTTCAATGGAAGGCATAAATGGGGACAGACCACGTTTTCTGCAATTTTCTGACCCGCAAAATCCCGGCTATCCGACTGTTACATGCCGGTCATCCGTGCAGAATATTCGCTGTATCCACTGTTCGAAGTTTCTCAGCATGCCGCACCGCGATCGCCTGATTGCCCCGGACATACTTCCTCCCGATCCTCGGTAAGAAACCTCTGAATGAGATCACACCCCTGCTGGTTGAGCACTGGCGAATCCAACGGCTTGAATATGGCATGAAACCAACCG
>JBAVKA010000542.1:0-2264 GCA_049688075.1 Gammaproteobacteria bacterium | reverse complement strand
CCCCTGGCGAATTACTTCAAACAGAATTTTGCCCAGGTCACCAACCCGCCGATCGATCCGATACGCGAGGAACTGGTGATGTCACTGGTATCGCTGATCGGCCCGAGACCCAACCTGCTTGGCCACGAATCGGCCGGCGAGCACATGCGCCTCGAAGTAAGCCAGCCCATCCTGACCAACAACGACATCGAACGCATCCGCCACATCGAGGACCATACGGCAGGCGCCTTCCGCACCCGTACGCTCGATATCTGCTACCCGGCCGAACAGGGCCCTGACGGCATGGAACCCGCCGTTGCCGACCTGTGCCGGCAGGCCGAGCAGGCCGTATGCGACGGTTACAACATCCTGATACTGTCGGATCGTGCAACCGACATGGACCATATCGCCATACCTGCGTTGCTGGCCACCTCCGCGGTGCATCATCACCTGGTGCGCACCGGTCTGCGCACGGCCTCGGGACTGGTCGTCGAGACCGGTGCGGCACGCGAAATGCATCACTTCGCGACGCTGGCCGGCTACGGCGCAGAGGCTATCAACCCCTACCTCGCATTTGAAACGCTGACTTCGCTGCGCGAGCGACTGCCGGACAAGCTCGGCAACGAGGAACTGCGCGACCGCTATATCAAATCCGTCGGCAAGGGACTGCTCAAGGTCATGTCCAAAATGGGCATATCCACTTACCAGTCCTATTGTGGAGCCCAGATCTTTGATGCCGTCGGCCTGGCGAGCGAATTCGTGGACAGGTATTTCACCGGTACGGCGACAGTCATCGAAGGCGCAGGCATCAGGGAGATTGCCGGAGAAACGGTGCGCTGGCACCGGGATGCCTACGGCGATGCGCCAATCTATCGGGACAAGCTCGATGTGGGCGGAGATTACGCATTCCGGCTGCGCGGTGAGGACCATATGTGGACACCGGACACCATTGCCAAACTGCAGCATGCGACCCGCGCCAATGATGCCGGGACCTTTCGTGAATTTGCCTGCCTCGTCAACGAGCAGAACGAGCGCCTGCTGACCCTGCGCGGGCTGTTCGAGTTCAATTTCGCAGCGCAGCCGGTGCCGATCGAGGAAGTGGAACCCGCGAAGGAAATCGTCAAGCGTTTCTCAACCGGCGCGATGTCCTTCGGTTCCATCTCCTACGAGGCGCACACCACGCTTGCCATCGCCATGAACCGCATCGGCGGCAAGTCCAACACCGGCGAAGGCGGCGAGCTACCGGAACGTTTCAAACCCATGGAGAACGGCGATTCCAGGCGCTCGGCCATCAAGCAGGTGGCCTCCGGACGCTTTGGCGTGACCACCGAGTACCTGGTTAACGCCGATGTCATCCAGATCAAGATCGCGCAGGGCGCAAAACCCGGTGAAGGCGGCCAGTTGCCGGGGCACAAGGTGGATGCAACCATCGCCGAGGTACGCCACTCGACCCCGGGTGTCGGCCTGATCTCGCCGCCGCCGCATCACGACATCTATTCCATCGAGGATCTGAAGCAGCTGATTCACGACCTGAAAAACGCCAATCCCAGGGCCGACATCAGCGTCAAGCTGGTCTCCGAGGTGGGCGTAGGTACCGTCGCCGCCGGCGTGGTCAAGGCGTACGCGGATCACGTCACCATCGCCGGGCATGACGGGGGTACCGGCGCGAGCCCGCTGACCTCGATCAAGCATGCCGGACTACCGTGGGAAATCGGACTCGCCGAAACCCACCAGACACTGGTGCTGAACAGCCTGCGCGGGCGCGTCGCGGTACAGGTCGACGGCGGCATGCGCACCGGGCGCGACGTGATCGTGGGCGCCCTCCTGGGCGCCGACGAGTTCGGCTTCGCGACCGCACCGCTGATCGTGGAAGGCTGCATCATGATGCGCAAGTGCCACCTCAATACCTGCCCCGTCGGCATCGCCACCCAGGACCCTGTGCTGCGCAAGCGCTTTACCGGGAAACCGGAGCACGTGGTGAATTACTTCTTTTTTGTGGCGGAGGAAATCCGCGAGTTGATGGCAAAACTCGGCTATCGAAAGTTCGACGACATGATCGGCCAGAGCCAGCATCTCAACATGCGCCATGCAATCGATCACTGGAAGGCACGGGGTCTCGACTACTCGCGCATCCTGTACAAACCGGCCGCCGCCCCGGGCACTGCCATCCACCACTGCGAAATCCAGGACCACGGACTGGACAAGGCACTGGACAACGAACTGATCCGGCTGGCACAACCGGCACTGGAAAACGGGACGCCGGTGCGCATCGAGCTGACGGTGTG
>JBAVKA010000541.1:0-9573 GCA_049688075.1 Gammaproteobacteria bacterium | reverse complement strand
GAGGCCCAGTTCAAAACCCTGAAGTATCGCCCGGAGTTTCCGCAGCGCTTCGGCTCCCTGGAGGACTCCAGGGCCTTCTGCCGCCCGTTCTTCCGCTGGTACAACACCGAACACCGCCACAGCGGCACCGCCTTTATGACGCCGCAGGATGTCCACTACAAACGGGCAACACAGATCCTGGAAACCCGCTCGGTGACCATGGATGCCGCCTTTGAGGCCCATCCAAAACGTTTCAAAAACAAACGGCCCGTCCTGAAAACACTACCGGAGGCAGTATGGATCAATCCTCCAGTCAACGTGAGTTCAGATCAACAGGAGGTTGCGTAGCTACACTAATTTGACCAAACCGGTGTCTCATTTTCATTGACACATTCCGCGTACACAAAGACAGGGGACAGGTTATGACAAGGTCTGTCTCGTATGTGTGATTGCGCGTCAATCCTCCAAGAAACAAAGGGACCCGAGGGGTAAATAATTAGCCCCTCCGGTCCCTTGACTGGTTTTTATTACCGGCTGTCCATGGCAGTCGGCGGTAACTCATGAGCCGGGTATTCATTGAGCGAAGAATTGCTGCTCCATCTCCCGATAGATGAAATTGGCATTGGCGCGCTGGTTGGACTCGTACAGCCGGGTATCCCGCCAGTCCGGAAAATCGGCCTGATCGACGGCATCCATCAGCGGGATGTCGTTTTCCACTGCAGCGCGCATGGACTCGCGCAGGCGTTCCACGTACCGATGCGTCTTTTCCACCATGGGGAACGGCGGACGCTGGGCGCTGCCATGACCCGGCACCATCAGTTTCGCATCAACGAAGCGCTTCATGAGCCAGTCCTGGGCTTCCAGGATCTGCCGGCTGTCGCCGTCACCGAGGAAGGTCGTGCGCTGGTTGAACGCCAGATCCGAGATCCACAGGATATTCTCTCCCACCTGATGCACGACCAGATCGCCATAGGAGTGGTGTCTTCCGGTGTTGTAGACATCGATGAGCTGATCCCCGAGCACGATCCTGTGACTGCCGAAGCGAGGGAGGTCGAGGTAGAGGTCGGCACTGACGGGCTCGAATCTTTCCATATCATCGCCGAGCAGTTCACGGCGGTACGCCACGGAGCGTGTCTGGACATCCGACTGTGTGTAGTCGAGCGAGCCTTTATGGGTGATGATCGTCACCCCGTCCAGCCCCTGGAAGGCCGCGGCCCCGTAGGCGTGATCCGGATGATTGTGGGTGATGATGACATAGCGTATGGGCTGGTCGGTCACTGCTCTGATGGTTGCAATCAGGCGATGCCCGAGTCTGGGTGTGCCGAGGGTGTCGATGACGATGACTCCCCCGGGTGTGACGATGAAGCCCGCGTTGCCGTTCCAGCCACGATTGTTCTCGTCGACCGAGGCGATGTTGCCGTACAGGAAGAAGGTGTTCTCACCAAGGCGGTACCAGGGCAGCGGCTGATCGGCGGATGCGTCGGCGGCAATGTTGATTGTGGGGATTTCCGTCGTGTCAATCGCGCTCGCCGGCAGTACGGATCCCGCCGCCGCACCGGCATCGCTCTGCAGTTCGCCCGCGGTTCCGCCTGAATTGATCTCCACCGCCGGTCCGGCGCCCTGTACCTGCGACTGTTGGCAAAACACCAGCAGGAATAGGGTAATGCGCATCGTGTAACTCATTGCCGTTACTCATCCGTCATGACCCACGACGTAAATTATAGACCCTGAACACGTCCGGATGATTTATTGGGGTTTCTACTGCAGGAGCGGGCTGCCAGCAAACAGGAGGCCATGACAACCACCGTTCGCGGGCATCCCCAAAGGGCACAGGAGACCGCTCCTGCAGTTGAAGGTTGGCTTAGTCCGAAGGGCGAAACACGACATACCTTTCCAGAAAGTCATTGATTCCCTGTGTATAGACCTCCCGGCTGACCAGGAAGCCGTTGCCGTGCCCGCCGTGCAGTTCCAGGAACCGCTTTGGTTCGCGGGCGTGCGCGAACAGCTGCTCGCCCTCGGTGTAGGGGATGATGTCGTCCTCGCGGCTGTGGATGATCAGTACCGGACAGGTGATCGCTTCCAGGGCCCTCCGGGTGTCATAGTGGTAGCGGCTCAGCCACCGTGCCGGCAGCCAGGGGTAGAGCCGCGCCGCCATGTTCGGCACCGAGGTGAAGGCCGATTCGAGAATCAGTGCGGCGGGCCGGGTTCGGCTCGCGAGTTCCGCGGCGATGGCGCCGCCGAGCGAACGGCCGAAGATCACGATCTCCTGCGGGGCAATGTGTCGTTCATCGATGAGGTGGTCCCAGGCCGCCGCGGCATCGCGGTAGGTGCCTGCCTCGGTGGGACTGCCTTCGCTCTGGCCGTAGCCGCGATAGTCGATGATGAACACCGCGAGGCCAAGGTCGTGAAACAGCCGGATCGACTCGAGCCGGTGCGAGAGGTTGCCGGCATTGCCGTGGAAGAAGAGCAGGGTGGCGCGCGGCGCCGGGTGAGGGATGAACCAGGCGCTGAGGCGCACGCCGTCGTCGGTTTGCAGCGTGACGGCTTCGTAGTCCAGGCCGATATCGGCCGGGCTGGCGGACAGCACTCGTCCCGGCATATTCGGGTAGTAGATCAGCCGCGGCTGCATGAGATAAATGAAACCGGCGAAGGCCCCGTAACCGAGGGCCGCCAGCAGCACGAATGACAGGAAGCCGTTCATCGTAGGGGGTTTCGCTTGCCTGCGGGAAAATGTTTGTCTATGGTTGGCACGGTCCGATAACCGCATCATACAACAGCCCCGTTCCTACCCGCGCCCGACTTCCAACCGACACGCATGCTCAGCTATCTTGTACAGCGCCTGGCCGGGGCCGTCCTGGTCGTGTTCGGGGTGATCAGCATCGTATTCCTGCTGATCCACCTCATTCCCGGCGATCCGGTCGAGATCATGCTGGGCGAGGCCGCCTCCGCAACGGATCGGGAAGCCCTGCGCGTCGCTCTCGGGCTGGACCAGCCGGTGATGCTCCAGTTCACGCATTACCTTCACGGCCTGCTGCAATTCGATCTCGGTACCTCGCTGCAGTCGCGCCGCCCGGTCACCGTCCTGCTGCTGGAGCGCTTGCCCGCGACCCTGCTGCTCGCCGGCGTGACGCTCGCCGTCACGCTGCTGCTGTCGCTACCGCTCGGCATATTCGCCGCCGTGCGCCGCGGGAGCCCATGGGACGGTGGCGCCATGGCGTTTTCCATGCTCGGCGTTTCCATCCCCAACTTCTGGCTGGGGCCGCTGCTCATCCTGGTGTTCTCGCTGTGGCTCGGCTGGTTTCCGGTGAGCGGGCGCGAGGGTGTCGGTTCAGTCGTCCTGCCGGCCGTCACCCTGGGCACAGGACTCGCGGCGGTGCTCTCGCGCATGGTGCGCAGCAGCATGCTGGAGGTGCTGGGCGAGGATTACATCCGTACGGCCCGGGCGAAGGGGCTGCCGCCGCACCGGGTGATTCTTCATCATGGCCTGCGTAATGCACTGTTGCCGGTCATCACCCTGCTGGGCCTGCAGCTCGGCGCCCTGCTGGCCGGCGCGGTGATCACCGAAACGGTGTTCTCCTGGCCGGGCATCGGACTGCTGACCATCGAGGCGATCCAGTCGCGCGACTACCCTGTGGTGCAGGCCTGCGTGCTGCTGATCAGCGTCGGCTACGTGCTGGTCAACCTGCTGACGGATATCGCCTACGCCTGGGCCGATCCGCGCATCCGCCTGGGAGGCGGCGGGTGATGCGGCTCTGGTTCCCGGCGGGTGTGCTGGCGATCTGGGGGTTGCTGGCCGTCAGCGTCTGGGTTCTGCCGCTGACGCCCAACCTGATTCATCTCGAGCATATCCTGGCGCCGCCCGGGTCGGGCGCGTGGCTCGGCTACGACGACCTCGGACGCGACATCGGCGAGCGCCTGCTGGTGGGCGCGCGCACCTCCTTTCTCGTGGCCGTCTGGGTGGTCAGTCTCTCGGCGCTGCTCGGCACCGTGGTCGGCACCGTCAGCGCCTATCGGGGCGGGTGGTGGGACCGGTTGATCGTCCAGGTCATCGACATTTTCCTCGCTTTCCCGGGCATCCTGCTGGCCATCGCGCTGGCTGGTCTGCTCGGTCCCGGTATCGACAACGTCGTCATGGCGCTCGCCGTCGTCGGCTGGGTCGGTTATGCTCGCCTGTCGCGTGCACAGGTGCTTTCGCTCAAGCACCGGGAACATGTCATGGCGGCGGAGTCCCTGGGCAGCAGCCGGGTGCGCATCATGATCCGGCACCTGCTGCCGCTGATGGCCGCGCCGCTGATCATCGAGGCCACCTTCGGTGTCGCAGCCGTGGTCATCGCGGAGGCCGGGCTGTCGTTTCTGGGACTCGGCGTGCAGCCCCCGGGCGCCTCCTGGGGCGCCATGATCCGCGACGGTACGCGCTACATGCTGGTGGCGCCGCACCTGGTGCTGGCGCCCGGCACCGCGATCTGCGCCGTGGTGCTGTCGGTCAACCTGCTGGGCGACCGCCTGCGTGACCGGCTCGATAAACGCCTGATTATTGCAACGAGACAATAACCCGCCTTCACGACGGGCGACGGTAGAACGACATGCTGAACTGGAGGAAATCAAAATTGTATCCATTTGGAAAAAGACGATGTGTAAACGGGTAGTACCTGCCCGGTGAGCAACGCGGGTCACGCATGACACTCGGTCCCCTGATGCTGGATGTCGCCGGCCTGGAACTCACGCCGGAAGACCGCGAGCTGCTGGGGCATCCCGCCGTCGGCGGGGTCATACTGTTCGCGCGCAACTGTAAATCCCCCGAACAGGTGCGGGCGCTGGTCGAGGCCATCCATGCCGCACGCGAGCCGCATGTGCTGGTGGCGGTTGACCAGGAAGGCGGGCGCGTGCAGCGTTTCCGCGACGGCTTTACCCGCCTGCCGCCGATCGCCTGCCTGGGCGAACTCCATGACAGCGACCGGAACCGGGCGCGGCACCTTTCCCAGGTCACCGGCTGGCTGATGGCCGCCGAGCTGCGCGCGGTTGGCGTGGACATCAGTTTCGCGCCGGTACTCGACCTCGACTACGGTGTCTCCACGGTGATCGGCAATCGCGCCCTGCACCGGCGTCCGGAGGTCGTGGCGGAGCTGGCGCATGCCTACCAGGGCGGCATGCACGAGGCGGGAATGGCAGCCACCGGCAAACACTTTCCCGGACACGGTGCCGTGGTGGCGGATTCCCACCGGGAGCTGCCCGTCGATCCGCGCTCCTATGCGGATATGGCGCTATGGGACATGGTGCCGTTCGAGCGCATGATCCATTACGGCCTCGCCGCCGTGATGATGGCGCATGTCGTCTACGCCGCGGTGGACACCAACCCGGCCGGTTTCTCGCCGTTCTGGATCCGGGAAGTGCTGCGCAAACGGCTGGGTTTCCAGGGACTGGTCTTCAGCGACGACCTGAGCATGGAGGCGGTCGCCTACGCCGGCGACCACATCGACCGTGCGAGGATTTCCCTGGAGGCCGGTTGTGATATGGTGCTGGTTTGCAATGCCCGCGAGCAGGCAGGGCGGGTAGCCGAGGCGCTGGCCGAATACAGCAACCCGGTCACGCACACCCGCATCGCACGCCTGCATGGACGTCCGGCGCCGGAACTCGCGGAGCTGCGGCGTGATCCGCGCTGGCAGCAGGCCGTGGCCGCGGTCACGGGATGCGAGCCGGAACCGGAGCTGGACCTGGGTCTTTGAGTCGATGTCGGGCAAACCACACCGGCACACAGGTATGAACTAACGACAATGACATTGACTGACGCGATGCTTCGACAGATACGGGATGAGGCCGTTATGCTGCACGGTCCCGATGCGGTCGCCGCAGCCCTCGACCGCATGGCGGGTGAGATCACGGCGGCGCTCGACGGTACGCTGCCGATCGTGATTTGTGTCCTCAACGGCGGCATCATTCCAACCGGACACCTGCTGACTCGCCTGGCCTTTCCGCTGGAGACCGATTACCTGCATGCCACGCGCTACCGCGGCAAGACGACCGGAGGTCGGGAGATCGCCTGGCTGTGCAAACCGCATCTGTCCCTGCAGGGACGCACCGTCCTGCTGGTCGATGACATCCTCGATGAAGGCCATACCCTGAAAGCCATCAGCGAGTTTTGTCGTGACAGCGGCGCCGCGCGGGTGTACACAGCCGCTCTGGTCGAGAAGCACCATGACCGGCGTGTCGCCGGCATGACCGCGGACTTCATCGGACTGGCGGTCGAGGATCGCTATGTGTTCGGCTGCGGCATGGACTACAAGGGTTATCTGCGCAATCTCAACGGCATTTTCACCCTCGGCGAACGGCATGGCCGGACGGAGGGGTAGCGGCATGCCAGAGTTCGCGATTATCGGTGGTACCGGGCTGACATCGCTGCAGAACCTCGTGATCGTCCGGCGGGAAGTCATGCATACGCCCTATGGCGAGCCTTCCGGGGCGTTGACCCACGGCGTACTGGGCGGGACCGAAGTCGTGTTCCTCGCCCGCCACGGTGATGCACACACCATCGCGCCGCACCGGGTGAACTACCGCGCCAACCTCTGGGCGCTGAAGGAAGCCGGTGCCCGACGCATCATTGCCGTGTGTGCCGTGGGCGGCATCAGCAAGGACATGCCGCCGCGGACGCTCGCCATACCCGATCAGATCATCGATTACACCTGGTCGCGTGAGCATACTTTTTTCGACACCGGGCTCAGCCATGTCACGCACGTCGATTTCACCTATCCCTACTGCGAAGACCTCCGGGGGGTACTGATCGCCGCCGCCACAGCGGCCGGCATCGAAGTAACCACGCACGGCACCTACGGGGCGACCCAGGGTCCGCGCCTGGAAACGGTTGCGGAGATCGATCGGATGGAACGCGACGGCTGCGATATGGTGGGCATGACCGGCATGCCGGAAGCAGCGCTTGCTCGGGAGCTCGACCTGTGCTTTGCCCACTGCGCGGTCAGTGCCAACCGGGCCGCGGGGCGCGGCGAGGGCGTTATCCAGATGCACGAGATCGAGACGAATCTTGAGCGATCCATGCAGGAGGTCAGAACGCTCCTCGTGCATGTGCTGGAGAGCAGCTGAGCGTGTTAGTTGCGTGGCGTGTGCCGGATTATTCTAGATACAGGTTCTGTATATCTCATGAGCAATAACTCGGAAACAGAGCAATCTATTCTAAGGATTATTGTTCTCGGCATATTTGCGATCTATACGCTAATACTTGCATTTCTTGGAAAAATACCGGGCGAAATAATTTATTGGATAACAATTGGTGCCATTTCTTATTTGCTTGTGGCATTTTTAATGTTCTTTGTGGTGGCACTAGATCTTGTACATGCGTTATTACGCAGAATAACCGGTATGTTTCTTGATATAACAATTGCAACATTAGCTATTCATTCACTTTCCGAGTACGGTGTGCCACTTTTTGCATTTTATCTGTGGGTCAGTATTGGATACGGGTTTCGATTTGGTGTTAATTATCTTTTAATTTGTACGGTTCTTTCAATAATTGGATTTTCCATATTATCAATTTACAACCCTTACTGGGCAGGAATGCCGGCAATCAAATGGATGGGGTTATTTCTACTCACTATTGTGCCCGCCTACTTTTTTGTTCTTCTCAGACGATTGCAGTTCGAGAAAATCAGGGCCGAGGCGGCAAACATCGAAAAATCCAGGTTCCTGGCAAATATAAGTCATGAACTGCGTACTCCGCTCAACGCTATCATCGGTTTTAGCGGATTGATGGACAAGGTATCCGATGAGACACAGAAGCTGCAGTTGGTAAAACGAATCCAGGACGCATCTGCATCCTTGCTGACGCTGGTCGAGGATGTCCTGGATTTTTCGCGCATTGAATCCGGGCATGTCGAACTGGCCGACGAGGCAGTGAATATTTTCAAACTTGCTGTCTCGATACAGGGCATGTTTGAATCGCAGGCGCGCCAAAAGAACATCAGCATGATTCTTGATATTTCTCCCGCGGTGAAACCGGTTATCAGGTCTGACAAGCAGCGTCTCAGGCAGGTACTGGTCAACCTGGTAGGGAATGCGGTTAAATTCACTCAGCAAGGACGTGTGGTCATAAAGATCAGTAATACAGAGATCGCAACAGTCAACGGATTACAGATCGAGGTGATCGATACTGGCGAGGGCATAGCTCCCGGTATTCAGCCGTATATCTTTGAGAGATTTCAGCAGGCCGATACTTCCGTCAGCCGCAGGTACGGTGGAACCGGGCTTGGTACCTCAATAGCCAGGCATCTTGTTGAACTGATGGACGGCGAAATCGGACTGGAGAGTGAACTCGGAAAGGGCAGCAGATTCTGGTTCCGCATACCCGTGAGAATACCCTGCGGACAGCAGGACAGAACACCGGTCCTGCCTTCAGGCGCTGGTATCTATATCGTCGCAAATGATCACGAGAGACGGGCACAGATATCGCAGTTAATAGGTGAATCGGGAAATACAGCGCTTTTAGCCGAGTCGCTCACCGGCAATGCGGCGGAAAATCTGGATGCTGCACGTATGTCCGCATGTTGTATTATTGTAGATTGCGGATCGTTGTCGGATAATCTGATCGGACGACTGGCTGCGATGGGCAGGCAGGACAATATCTTCTGTATTGCCTATGACACGGGAAAATACCCGAGACTTCGCCTGCTCGAATCGGGTTATCAACAGATAGTCAGTAATGCTCCTGAACTTGGAAACGCGCTTGCCTGTGCCGCGAGCGATCTGGAGGCTGGCAGCCTGGCCACCCAGGGGCCGGATTCATGCCTTGCGACAGACGGAGAGAATGCCAAACGCGTTCTTGTCGCGGAGGACAGCGACATGAACAGGCATGTATTCAAGGGTATCCTTGAATACATGGGGCTGGACGTCAACTTCGCCAATAACGGTATCGAAGCGCTGAAACGTCTGAAAGAGGAAGTCTTCGATCTGCTTATCGTTGATATTCAGATGCCCGGGATGTCGGGTTTCGAGGTTATCAATCGCTGTAAATCACTGTTATCCGGCAAATCCAGGATGCCTATCGTTGTCGTTACCGGCGATGTAACGAAGGAAGTGCAGGACGAATGCAAAGAACTTGGAGTCGACCGGTTCCTGTCCAAGCCGGTCGAGTCGGAGCGATTGCGAGGGGTAGTATACGAGTTGCTGGCCGGTTGATATCCTGCACCGCAGTAACAGAGTTTCGACTGAATAAATAGCCTAGCCTGCCGCCCCGGTGGTAACATCCACCGAATTTTCAAAAGATAGAATCAGCAGTTATGACTGTCAGAACCCGCTTTGCCCCGAGTCCTACCGGCTACTTGCATGTGGGCGGCGTCCGCACCGCGCTGTTCTCGTGGCTTCATGCGCGCAAGCACGGCGGCAAGTTCATCCTGCGTATCGAGGATACGGACCTGGAACGCTCCACGGCAGAGTCCATCAACGCTATTCTGGAAGGAATGACCTGGCTGGGTCTGGAGTATGACGAAGGGCCGTTCTATCAGACGCAGCGTTTCGATCGCTACAATGAAGTTATCCGGGAGCTGCTGGACAATGGCCTGGCGTATCGCTGCAATTGTCCGAAGGAACGGC
>JBAVKA010000540.1:0-8226 GCA_049688075.1 Gammaproteobacteria bacterium | reverse complement strand
CACCATGAACAGGAAGGCGTCGTCGGCGAGTACCACCAGCAGCATGCCGGCGAGGAACAGCCCGGCAAAGCCGCCGAGCGCCGTGAGCGAATCGCGTCCGTGCTCGAAGCCGCGTACGTAGGCCGGGCTGTAGAGCCCGACGGCAACGCTCACCACGCCGATCACGCCGAGGAAAAAACCGGACAGCGCATCGAGTCGCACCCGCGAGGGTAGCCACGGCAATCCGAGCGGCAGCGTGGCCGTGGCCACGCCGTCCTGGAACAGGGCGACCAGCCCCGCCGCCAGCGCCGCAAGACCGGCGAGCCCGAACAGCGGCATCACCAGTGTGCGCACAATGTGTGGCGTTCGCACCGCGAACACCGACACCGCGGAGGAAACCAGCGCCAGCAGCACTGCCAGTGCGGCGAGCGCCAGCGCGACAGGCGCGTTCACGATGCCGTCGCCTCCCCCGGCGGCGTCGTCAGCCGCACCCCGCGTCCCCCCCCGGCGCTCGACGCGCCTTCATTGATCAGCTCGACACCGGCCTTTTCCAGTGCCTCGACCACCCTCACCAGCGACTCCACGTTGCCGCGCACCTGCCCGGCACTACCCTCCATGCGCTGTATGGTCGGCAGCGACAATCCCGCCGCCTCGGCCAGGCGGCGCTGATCCAGTCCCAGCAGTGCCCGGGCGGCCTTGATCTGTGCAGCGGTGATCATGTTCAGGGTATCTCTTGTTACGGCTGGATGTGGATATTACATATACGAAGTCTCAGTATTCAAGTATCAAACATCATAATGGTGACGTCATACCGTTCCCTGACAGGGGATTCGTGCATAAACACCTTATTCACCGCAGAGACGCAAAGAACGCAGAGTAATATTATTGTTTCTAATAAAGAACTTCTCTGCGTCCTTTGTGTTTCTGCGGTGATTTTTTCTTTGCAGCTTTTTACATTGGCGTATTCCCCCTCCCCGGCGGAAGCATGGATAATCACTCGAAGTCTCGCTTCACACCACGCGAACCACGCCGGGTGAAGCGGCCATTGAACCGACAGAATGGATCGCCACATGATCGATGCCGTCACCGCGCTGGAAAACCTGCGGGAAGGAAACCAGCGGTTCGCCTCCGGCCTGCGCAGTCCCGATACCCTGCTCAGCCATACCAAACGGGCGGAACTCACCGCTGGCCAGGAACCGTTCGCCGTCATCCTCGGCTGTTCTGACTCCCGCGTCCCCGCCGAGATCGTCTTCGATCAGGGACTGGGCGACCTGTTCGTCATCCGGGTCGCCGGCAATATCGTCGCGCCCTCCCAGGTGGGCAGCGTCGAGTTCGCCGTGGCGCAATTCGGCACGCGGCTGGTGGTGGTGCTGGGTCATTCCCAGTGCGGTGCAGTATGCGCCACGGTCGAGCAACTACTGCGCCCGACTGGCGATCAGTCACGCAACATCCGTTCCATCGTTGACCGGATCCGCCCGTCCGTAGAGGGGCTGCTGGCGACGGAGTTGCGTCATCATCCCGAGGCGCTGATCCAGCAGGCGGTCCGGGCAAATGTTCGCGCCTCGGTAAACCACCTGCGGCACGGGTCTGAATTGATCGAGAATCTCATCGAGCACGATGGCCTGCTTATCGTCGGCGCCGAATACTCGCTCGCTACCGGCGTCGTCGATTTCCTGAACGGCGATGCCCGGACCGGAAGCCAGCCTGTCTCCATTGTGTAGTAGTCCACGTCCTGCCATGAGTGGCAGGGGCGTTAGCGGAGCACGGGATCTGGTTAACAACAGGCCGCCTGCCCCGGCCTTCCCCGGGTCCGGGACTCATACCCGGTCAAGGTCCGTCAGGGCAGGTAACGCGACGGCAGGTCAGTAGCCCGAATGGATATTGCTGAGGGTATAACCGACAATGCCGCCGCCCAGCAGGCCCAGCCACAGTTTTTCGTTGTTGTTATTGTTGTTGTGGTGATGGCTCTTGTCATTGCCGCACGACTTGTAGCCATAATTGTGGGGCTTATAGTACCGCCCGCCCCGGTAATAATTCCCGCCCTTGTAATAATTGTTGTAATGGTTGCTGTACTCCCCTTTCTTCTGGTGACCGTAGTTATACCCGCCGTTGTCATAGCGCCCCCCGCCGGCCCAGGCGCCGCCCGGCAGCGCGAGAATCATGACCATGGCCGCCGTCAGGATGGATGAGGATTTTCCATGTGATTTCATGTCTGTCTCCTGATTGATGGGTCTCGAATAGTGCTAACGCTGCAACCTGAAAAAGGGTGACAGCCGGTTGATGAAATACTGGCGCCGCCGTCGATCGAACCTTCGGTAATTATTGTGGTTAAAGGGATGGTTAAATCCTGTACCAGTGTTAATGGTGCAGGAACCGTGATGCACGCGCCACAGGTAGCCGCCCGTAAGCTTTCCCATCCGAACGACAGCTAGCAGGGTTATTCGCACATTCAGGTCAAGGGGATATCTGCTGTGAAATTATTATCAAATTTCCACAGTTCATTTTATGTTAATCGTTCTAGAACTTCGCCTGGTACCCCAGGCTTACAAAATAGGAGGAATGGCTATCATCTGTGACGGCATTCATCCCGGACGACCACTCGCCTCCGGCCTCGACATTGAAACCGGATTGTTTAGTCTGGAGGTATTCCATTTTTACGGTGGGAGAGGCTACCCAACGGGGCGAGTTTTCGAGTACCGGTCTGTGGTAGTCGGCGTGCAATTTGGTCATGATGTTCCAGAATCGGTTAATGGCATATTTGGTATTGAAGGCAGCGGCGGAAATCCGGTCAGCCTCCGTAACGTTGTATCGCAAGTCGAGCATGTTGCGATCACCGGGCAACAACAGGTCTTTTCCGCTAAGCTTCAAATGGTATGAGTATTCGCTCGACTGGGCTGTTGTCACAGGGACCGTATCCGCGTCCTCCGTGGTTCCCAGCACAGCGACATCGCCACTTAATTTGATGCGCTGTGATAACGCATGTGACAGGCCAAAGGCCAGGGTACTGACTTCGCTGCAACCGTCAGCGGTGTAATGCGCTAGCCGGTCGGTGGGCAGTATCCAGTTCCATCCTTCCGTCACTGTCATGGATTGTTGCAGGTACTTCTGCTGATAGCCGGGTATCGGGCGGTTGCGAAGGTCGAGGGCCGCACTGATCGTGGTCTTGGATTGGAGCCTCCAGGCGCCTGACGCCATGAGCGTACCCAATGAATTATCGGTAACATCGTAATCGAAATAGACTAGCAATGATCGCCCCGACTGCAGGTTGCGCATGACGCCACCCATGGATTTACCGCTTGTCTGACCGTATTCCCGCTGTTCGATGAGATAACCGTTCAAGTCCCATGCACGGCCTAACTGGTTAGTGGCAACGCTGAGTCCAAACACCTGCCGGTCGGAATTGAACTTGTCCTCTGCCGCAAGTACCGGATAACCAGCGATGCCATTCAGTTTCAGTTCGTCACTCAACCGGTAATCTACACGTACTCCATCGAATTCCCCGAGAATATCACCGCCGGTGCCGATGCGACGGCCAAGCTGAACAGAGACACGTTCCCGCGTATCGGAGGGATCGACGCATGACTTACCCTTTGATGTGTACTCAACAGACGCTATACCGCCAGGATCCTGCCGGCAGATATGGCTGGCGAAGGCTAATCCGTCCTGTCGCACCGGGTTTTCATCGGTGCTTGTAAACTCCTCTGCAATATCTGTCAGGTTGCTGGCGTGATAGTCGGTAGACAATTCTGATGCGACGATTAAAGGGTTCTGATTGTCCGGTATAGCACCCGCAAATACCGGAAAAAACAGTGTCCCCGGACCGATTGCCAACACATATACCAGTATGGAAACAGGGTTTCGTTTCATATCGCGGTTGTTACTGTCCGCCGACAACGCCGCGGGTTGCCAGATCGTGACAAGTCAGGGTGATCCGATTTCGTCAGTCGCACAAACTTGTCGGTCGCGAGATGAATAAACTTGAGAAATGGGGTGGATTGTCACGCCGGTATTGCCGGGTACCTCACAATAATGAGAAGTGGGGGGTTTACAGGGTCGGAAAAATGTACGTGTATCTGTCAGAGACAGTCCGCATGACCTTATACGTATTTTCCCGTATAGAACGGCAGGACGATACCGTTGAAAAACTCCGTATGCTCACCGTTGTCTGTGAATGTGCAATTTCAGCGCGGAGAGTGCGCTCAGATTGAATTTCACGTGAAAAATATCTAAAGCATCGGAAATGGCTAAATTTCATGTGTGGGAGTTTTTCAACACAATCTCCCGACAGTCGAAATACGGTCGCAAGATGGGAACATCCGGATCTCCTGCTGTCCGGAATTACACGGGAATCCAGGGAAAGGCAGGTTGAGGATCCAAACCTGCTGTTTAGTAGATAGCAGTACAAACAAGTATAATACGGCGTGTCTTCGGGGCCGGTGACTATGCCTGCATCTCATGATATCTGCCGTTTCCCGGTAATGTGCGAGTGACGTATCAGCCCGACAGTCGAAGTGCAAGAGCAGGATGGAAACGTCCGGAAATAATTGCATCATTGCCCCTCGCTGGCCGTCCGTTCAGGGCAGGAGTTGGCGAATTCGGAGATTCCGTGGTCGAAGTCATGGCGTACAGCAGGAAGGTGTTCAAATCCGACAAGCCGGGTCAAACTACCTGATCCTGGGTAGTGCTGGAATAATCATATCCAAATGGTCGTATCGACGAGTTGAGCGATGTGAGCCAACACGTGAAACGGCCTGAAGAAGGACAGATAGAACAGGGCAATCCCGTGGCCAGACACACAAAAAGCTACCAGTCATCAGAAGCAACTCATGACGAAGCCATGCGGATTGCCCGTGGCACACAACGTCCCGGGCAAACCAAGGAACAGACACGGCTGATTGCGCAGGGTATTCAAAAGGGTATCGAACAATACAGGAAACAACAAAGTGCCAGGGCCAGAGAGCTGGACAAGAACATCAAAAAGGTCAGACAGCATCGCTTGCCTCACGAGACACCTGCACTTGAGGTTCAGGAGAAAATTGTCTATCGGCAACACTGGTTACCCTGGTTATTGCTCGTTCTCAGCTGGATCGCCATGGCTGCCATCTGGATGGTTTTTTTATAAGACAGCCATTCTCACGTAGAAAAGCAGACCAGCCACACCCATCATCATGCCCCCTGCCCTGCAAAGCGCCTTCGGTATTCTCGTGCTGCTCGCACTGGCGTGGACATTCAGCGAGAACCGCACGCGCCTGCCGTGGCGCATCCTGCTAAGCGGCCTGGCGCTGCAGTTCGCATTCGCCGGGGCGCTGCTGTGGGTGCCGGCATTCAAGGGCGTCTTCATCGGCCTCAACGACCTGCTGCTCTCGCTCGAGGAGGCAACCCGCGCCGGCACCTCGTTCGTTTTCGGTTATCTGGGCGGCGGCGACCTGCCCTTTGCGGAGAGCGGCGCCGGCACGAGTTTCATCCTCGCCTTCCGCGCCCTGCCGCTGATCCTGCTGATGAGCGCGCTTTCTTCGCTGCTGTTTTACTGGCGGGTGCTGCCGCTCGTCGTGCGCACCCTCTCCCGCCTGCTGCAGCACTCGATGGGCATCGGCGGCGCCCTGGCCCTGGGCGCGATTGCCAACATTTTCGTGGGCATGGTGGAAGCCCCGCTGCTGGTGCGCCCCTACCTCAGGGCGATGAGCCGCAGCGAACTGTTCACCCTGATGACAACGGGCATGGCGACCATCGCGGGCACAGTCATGGTGATCTATGCGAGTATCCTGCTCGAGGTGCTGCCCGACGCCCTGGGACAGATCCTAATCGCCTCGCTGATCAGCGCGCCGGCGGCCATTGTCGTCGCGCAGCTGCTGATCCCGCCTGCGGGCGAAGCCACGGCCGGCGAGCTGGTGCCACCGCAGCGGGCGACCGGCAGCATGGATGCCGTCACCCGGGGGACGCTGCAGGGCGTGGAACTGCTCATCAACATCACCGCCATGCTGATCGTCATGATCGCGCTGGTGAGTCTCGCGAACATGCTGATCGGCCTGCTCCCCGATGTGAACGGCGCATCCCTGACCCTGCAGCGGCTGCTCGGCTGGCTGCTCGCCCCGGTCGTCTGGCTGATGGGCGTTCCCTGGGAGCAGGCGCTGACCGGCGGCAGCCTGCTCGGGACCAAGATCATTCTGAATGAATTCATCGCCTACGTGGATCTCGCGGCCCTGCCCGACGGCGAACTCGATGCGCGCAGCCGGCTGATCATGGTCTATGCCCTGTGCGGCTTCGCCAACTTCGGAAGCCTGGGGATCATGATCGGCGGCCTCGGCACCATGGCGCCGGACCGGCGTGCGGAAATCGTGGCGCTGGGGCTGAGATCCATCGTTGCCGGCACCCTCGCCACCTGCCTGACCGGCGCCGTGGTGGGCGTACTGACTGGATGATCACCTTACCTAAGGACAAAGCGGGCACATGATGAAAACAACCGGTTGCCCCTGAAACCGGGCCAGGGCGGAGAAGGGCAGCGGGTGTGGGGCGTGTAAAACAGAGACCGTCGACAGCAGGGAGAAGGTGATACCGGGAACCGGTCGAGAGGCTGGCCTGGGCCAGGCTGTCGCCGGGCGTACAGGGAGGTATTCACAGCGTGTCCCTGTTTGCAGGCCCCACATTCGTCACTCCAGCAGTAAGCGCCTGATAGCCGGGTTTCAGGGGCAATCGGGTGAATGAGACAGCGCTCGACAGCACACCGATTATCCCACCAGGCAGCCGCTTATTCCGGCGGCAGCCCATGCAGGACATTGCCGCGCACGGGCGGCGAAAGAAACGTCCGCCACAGCAGGGACAGGGTGAAGGACTCCCGGCGATTCCAGGGCATCAATGACAGGAAACGCGCCAGCGGGCAGTAGTCGAAACAGACCATGGCCGAGGTGCCGGCAAGCTGGATCCAGTAGATGAAGTACAATGGAGACCACTGCCCCAGCAGCAGCAGGCCGAGGTAGCCGAGGCGCACCTGCACCGGGAAGGCACGCAGGCTACGCTCTCGAACGAGGTAATGCCCCGCCTGCACCACCGTAATACCGATCACCGGGGCGAAACCGAAGGGTCCGCCCAGCAGGCCGTACACCAGGGCGAAGTCGGTGACCAGCCAGTACCACCAGCCCATATCACGTTCAGTCTTCATGCTGCACCTCCGGTTTGCGGGCGTGGAAGTTGACGGCATGGACAAACAGGTCCTTCGCCACCTTTTCTTCCGCCGGGGTTTTGAAAAAGCAGTTGTAACGCTGCACCACCCTGCCCTCCTGCAGGCCCGCCTCACGGGCGAGATCGACGAGTTCCGTCTCGACCAGCGCTCCGCCGACACAGGCCGCCCATAAATCGGGGTTGCTACGCGCCGCCAGGGTCAGTTCGCGCTGCACCACCACGTCAGCGATGAGAACATGCCCGCCCGGCTTGAGGACACGGAACATCTCGCCGAACACGCGACGCTTGTCCGGGGCGAGGTTGATGACACCGTTGGAGATCACGACATCCACGCTCCCGTCCGGGACCGGTAGTTCCTCGTAATAGCCCTCGTGCACCTCCACCACCCCGGCGAAACCCGCCCGCGCGGCCGCGCGAGTGGCGCACTCAACCATGGCCGGCGTCATGTCGACGCCGATGGCACGGCCGCCGGATCCGACGCGGCGCGCCGCGAGCAGCAGATCCATGCCAGCCCCGCAGGCATGATCCAGCACCGTCTGTCCGGGACGCAGCGCACCGAGAGCCGGATCCGCCTCACCAATGTGCAGCGGGTTGCCGACGCCTGCGAAGCGCGCGGTGCATTCCGCGGGCAGCTGCGCCAGCTCCTCCGCAACGTAGCCGAGGTACTTCTGCGCGTACTCGGGACCGCGGTGGAAATGGAAATCCCCGTCGGGATCGCAGGCGACACGGTCGTAGGTAGCCCGCACCTGCTCGCGCAGGTAGTTCACGTTGAAATTGCTGGGACATATCACTGCCATGACGGCTCTCCTCGGTAGTGTTCCGGTCAAGAACGTTCTGATCCAGTCTGTCCGGAATCAGTGAATTTCTGGATCCCCGCCCGCTCGGGGATGACTTGTTCAGGTGCCCCCTGATTCAGAATCGGCGTCAGTGTGGTTTCGATGCACCTGGCATAGCGCCGGGTGGATATAGTGTGTTGATCGACATGCATGCTGGCGTTCCCCAGGTTGTTGATAACCCGTTTGCAGACCCGTTTTCTCGTGTCCTGGGTAATAGCTTAGGGAAGCCGTGTAA
>JBAVKA010000539.1:0-2367 GCA_049688075.1 Gammaproteobacteria bacterium | reverse complement strand
ATATAAACCGGTTTGAACGATGCCATGGCTTCATACGCCTCGGTCCAGGATTTACTTCTTGAGTACCACATCATGCTCAGCATTCTGTCAGTGCATGCAATATCACCGGCAAACATCACCTTCTGCTGGGGCAGCCAAACAAAGGAGTCCCCCGGGGAATGCGCGTTGCCCGGGTGATAGATCTCAAAAACGTCACCCCCCAGGCTAAAGCGGTATTTCTTGTCGAACGTGATATCAGCGTAACTATCACGGGTGTCTTGCAAAATACCATCGCCTGCCGTATTGCCTAGCCGCAGCAGAATTTCGTTCAATCGTGCTTTCTGATCCTCTACGGCTTCGGCACTGGCGATGACTGTTGCCCCCTGGCTCTTGAAATAGTCGTTGCCCAACCAACGATGGTCCTCTCCACCGGTATTAATGACAACCCGTACCGGTTGTTCTGTTACAGAATGGATGATTGCCTGAATGCGTTTTGCGCCCTTGTGGCTACCGCCAGGGTCAATAAGTACAACACCGTGGTACGTCACAACAAAACCAAAGGTCGCGTTATTGCCCAGATTGCCGGCTGTGCGATCATGTAAGGGACCCACGATCCCGTAAACGTTTTCGGTAACCTGTTGGAGGGTCAGATTATCGTCCACAGTTGGGGAAGCGGCTAATCCGGCTGTCACAGCCGCAATCACCAACGATGACCACATTAGACCCAGTGTTAGCGAGGCAATTAATTGACGTTTCATGGGAATATCCTCCCGGAGACGTGGTAGAGAATGTCGACTAGCGGGACTGTGTAATGCCGCCTCTGTTGTCATGCCGCAGTCCGATGATGGTTTTCCTACCGCGTGGCCAATTAGCAGCCATCGTCCTCGACAATGTATTCATCATCGTCATCCGAGGTGCTCTGCCGGGTACGGACAAACATCATGTGCTCGATACGATCGAACTGTTCGTCGAGGGCGCGTTCAACCATCGCATTGTCCAATCCGTCGTAGATCATCACCCGCCCGCGGTCTTCGGCCTTTAACTGGGCCGGGCTCGGGTTGAACAGGGCGTTGTATTGAAAGCCGTCATTCGCATCGGCTGCCTTGGCAAGGGGCGCGAGCAGGGTGCTCATCAGCAACACGATAAACATGAGACGGCTGAGGGTACCGGTTTCCTCCGGCAGGTATTTCTGAGTGGATGTCTTCATGGTACTAGCCTCCGGTTGTACGTGCAGGTTTACCGGCATCGGAAGCGGGGGATGGCGCGTGCTATGCTCACTATGGAAGGGTCGTTGTCCCGCGCATTTCCGTGGCCGTTAAGTACTTTCTAGTGCGCAGGCGGGTGAAATACCGGACGGTTTCCGAACGAATGGGCAATAAATGCCAAACGAAAAGCTAACGGCCCAGTAAAACAGGAGGTTACGGGGGGATACGGAGAGGCCCGGCGCATGAATCAAGCCCTCAAAATCGTCCCAGATTCCCTCAAGATCGGGGAGTGGGAATTTCATGTCGGATCACACGAGCTGAGTCGTAACGGTAAAACAATCCGGCTGGAACCGCGGGTCGCCGGTCTGTTGCTCTACCTCGCCAACCATCCCGGTGAGCCCGCCAGTCGGACGGCGCTGCTGGAAGCACTCTGGCCGGGAATGGTGGTCAGTGACGAGGCATTGACCAATGCCATCAACAAGCTGCGCCGTGCCTTCGGGGATGATCGGGCCAATCCGCTGGTGATCGAAACCATCCCCAAAGTGGGCTACCGTCTGCTACTTCCGGTGCAAGCGCAGGTGCCTGTGCCGACCACTCCTACCCCTGCGCCGGGTAGCGCGCCCGTGAGTGGGACGGGAAAGTCCAGGCGTCGCTGGCAAATCCCACTGGCGGTACTAGCAGCGCTCGGCCTGGCCGTGGCGCTCATCACCAGTCTGAGGTTGACTGGGCCGGTGCCGCCCGGTCGCGAGTCGGCGAAACAGGCCATCGGGATTATGGCGCTTCTGCCGTCGCTGGCCGTGTTGCCATTCGACAATACAGGCGCGGAAGCCAACCAGGAGTATTTTGCCGACGGCGTGACGGATGATCTGATTGCGCGCCTGGCGAAGAATCCCGGCCTGATGGTCATTGCCCGCGATTCGACCTTTTTCTACAAGGGCAAGTCGCAGGACCCGCGAGAGATTGCGACAAAGCTCAACGTCGGCTACGTGCTGCGCGGAAGTATCCGGCACGAAGGCGAGCTGGTGAAACTCAACGCTCGGCTTGTTGATGGGGCGACCGGCGCCCAAATCTGGGGGGAGCAGTACGAACGCAAGGTCGGGCAAATCTTCGAAATTTTGAGCGAACTGTCGAGTGATATCACCAAGGCGCTCGCGGTGACAACCATCGCTCAGACAGACACCGG
>JBAVKA010000538.1:0-4764 GCA_049688075.1 Gammaproteobacteria bacterium | reverse complement strand
TCGCATCGACGAAGGCGATGCCATAACCCATAAGCGGAAAGGCCATGGCGCAACCCGACAGCGTAAACACCAGCGCGGTGATAACCAGGGCCTCGTTGCGCTGCATGTTCGCCGCCACGCGAATTCGGGCGGTAAGAGCGCCGTAGACCGCAAATAACAGGATGACGGCAAGATAGCGCAGCGCGACACCGGTATTGCCACTGCCGACCGCAACCGCTGCCGGTACGCAGGTGAGCGCAGCCAGCATTAAAAACGCCTGACCCAGATACTTTGCCACGACGCGCACGCGAACGGCAAAGCGAAGTCCCTCGATTGCTGCAGAACCCGGCATTCAGGGCCTCTGCTTCACGCAGGACCGGCGCCCGGCAGGCGTTCGATCCGGCATCGGTGCAGACATACCGGGAGACCCGCTGTGAGCGCCCCGACCGTGGCGACATCGTACCTGCGAGACATGACCAGCGTCTCCTTCTCCAGGCGCCGATCCGGTGCAGACCCCTCGCAATGCATGCAGCATACCCCTCTGTTTGTCGGGTGCATTGACAAATTACAATGACGGTTTCATGCCGTTTCGAGAAACTGCCGGTACTGAATACGAGGCTTGGCGCCGTATTCCGGCCTGCCAGGCTCCTGGCCAGGCATTCGGTACAGACCGACTACGGCGCCATTGTCTACGAGTGGTTGAAGCATGGGAAACGGTTTTTTATACCCTGCATGGAGGATAACCATGACAGCGACAGACACACAATTCGATCCGGACGGTTACATCAAGGATCCCAACGCCTGGAACAGAGAACTGGCCCAGACCATCGCTTCACGCGAAGGCATCCTGCAGCTCGGCGACGATCACTGGCGGGTGATCGATGAGTTGCGCAGGCATTACTTCGAAACGGGAAGCGTGCCGGTGATGCGGCACATCTGCCGCGATGCCGGGATGGAGGAACACTGCATCAGCGATCTGCTTGCCGATCCCAGGCGAGCCTGGCGCATTGCCGGTCTGCCGAACCCGGGCGAGGAAGCCAAAGCCTACCTGGAGACCGCCGAGATTGTGGAGTGAACTTCATGGTGAAAGTGGAATCCAGATTTATCAATTGTTACCCGGCCGGGTCCGAACCGGAACGACCTGCCAGTATCAATGAGAACGTGCTTCCTGGCGATTCGTTACCTGCAGTGAAAACACCGGGCAAACCGCCGGGCAAACAACCGCCGCCGATCAAGCCGCCTGGCCCGGAACGGCCACCGGTCAAACCGCCCAAACCGGATGACCCGCCGATACAGCCGCCTGGCCCCGGTAAGCCGCCGGCCGAACCGCCCGATCCGGGCAGACCGCCAATCGAACCGCCGGACGACCCCTCGCCCATACGGGCAGCCCTTCGCATTGCATGGGCTGGATGACTCGAAAAGATGAATGAAATTGTGCCTCGCTACGAGTTTCGTATCTTCGGTACCTGCCTTGGCATGGCGGAACAGCGCCTGCGGGCGCTCGCGCCCTGTGAATCGATCAGCGAAAGCCGGGAAATCTACCTGCTCGACGGCGACCGTGTTCATGAAATGAACGTCAAGATACGCCGCGGCAAGCTGGAGCTCAAACGTCTCGTCGATCGCCATCGGGGGCTGGAACGCTGGCGGCCGGACGGCCAATGGGCGTTTCCGGTCGCACCTGACACACTCCGCGACACGCTGTGGCCTGATGCCCTGCCGGACCTGGTCACCGCCCGGTCCACGATGCTCTCGGGAAACGACCTGCTCCGGCTTGTTGCGCACCGCGACGTGTCCCTGCAGCGCGCCAACGTCGCCAAGCGCCGGTTCCGATTTTCCCTCCCGGCCTGCCGCGCCGAGCTGGATCAGCTGCTGGTCAACGGCGCCGCCATCGAGTCCCTTGCCGTTGAATCCGAGGATCCGCAGGCGCTGCTTGGGCTGCAATCGACACTGCGACTCGAGGACTGCGAGAACCAGTGCTATCCGCTCGCCCTGTCCCGTATCCTCGGCATCACACCCCTGCCCCGCGAGGAAGATTATGGGTGAAGAAATCGAGCGCAAGTTCCTGGTAACCGGCAATGCCTGGCGCGCGGGCAAAAGCAGCGACTACCGCCAGGGCTATCTGAGCATCGACAAGCAGCGCACGGTGCGCGTCCGTATTGCCGGTGACGCGGCATTCCTGACAGTCAAGGGCATCACCGAAGGCACAACCCGTGCGGAATACGAATACCCCATTCCCGTCGCCGATGCGAAAGCCATGCTCGAGACCCTGTGCCTGTGCCCGATCATCGAAAAGCGCCGGTACCGCGTCGATCATGGCGGCATGACCTGGGAGATCGATGAATTTCTCGGCGAAAACGCCGGCCTGGTCGTCGCCGAAATAGAACTGGAAACGGCGCAGCAACCGTTTGACAAGCCGGTCTGGGTCGGTGAAGAGGTGACCACTGATCCACGGTTCTTCAATGCCAATCTGATGGCCAGTCCCTACACGACCTGGGAAAAGCCACCGGCATCCGGATGACTGCGATACGCACGATGCTCAGAGTTCGCCTGCCGCGGTATAACACGACACTCGCCCAAGGGGCGGAACCTTGCCCAGTGCCGTAGCAGCGGCGGCTCCGCAACGCCAGTGAGTGAATCTCCGTGTCATTTCGTTTTTTCAATGACCGCGAGCGGGACCTTTGATAGTTTGTTCAAAATGCGTTGTTCGCTAGTCAGAACAACAGGTTAACCCCTCTTTCCAGAGGTTACAGGAATAAAAGGAGGCCATGATGATGACCAGTCCGGGCACCTTCCGACGCATCGCATTGTGTGTGTTGATTACAGCAGCGGGAATTCCGGCGGTGAACGGTGCACCGCTCGGCCTGCCGCCGGTGCCGATTCCTGCAGACAACCCCCAGTCTCAGGCCAAGATCAAGCTCGGCGACCGGCTGTTCCACGAAGCGCGCTTCAGCTCCGACGGCAAGGTCAGCTGCTCGACCTGCCACGCCGAGGATAAAGGGTTCACCGATCACCGGCGCGTGTCCAGGGGACATGACGGCCTGCTCGGAACCCGCAATGCCCCGACGGTGATCAACGCGGCCTACATGCAAACCCTGTTCTGGGACGGCCGCGAGCCGGACCTCGAAGGCCAGTCCAAGCAGCCACCGGTCAACCCGGTGGAAGGCGGTCTGCCGAACCTCGAGGCACTGCTCGAGATCATTCGCAATGATCCCTCCTATGTAAAGGCGTTCAAGGAGGTGTACGGTGTCGAGTCTGCGGAGATCACCATCGATCAGTATGCCGATGCGATCGCCAGTTTCGAGCGCACCCTCATTGCCGGCGATTCACCCTTCGACCGCTATCAGTATGGCGGCGACAAGTCGGCCATGAGCGAAGCCGCCATCCGCGGCCTCGCGGTATTCCGCGGGCAGGGCCGCTGCGTATCCTGCCATGTCATCGAGCAGACCCAGGCGCTGTTCACCGACAACCGGTTCCACAATATCGGCGTCGGCTTCAAGAACATCCAAAGCCGCGAGGAGGAGATCGCCGGAGAGTTCATCAAGGCCAAGAATGCCGGGGCGGATGTCGACAAGACGGTGTTATCCGACCCGGATGCCTCGGAGCTGGGCCGTTTCGCGGTCAGCGAGGACATCAACACGGTCGGCGCCTTCAAGACCGCCTCCCTGCGCAACATCGAACTCACCGCCCCCTATATGCATGACGGCAGCCAGAAAACGCTGGAGGATATGGTTAATTTCTATAATAACGGCGGCCGGGTCAAAGAGGACGATCCGTTTTCTCCCTTCCTGAGTGGCGGCATCCGTCCCCTGAATCTTTCCAAGCAGCAGAAAAGCGACCTGGTCGAGTTTCTCAAGACCCTGACCAGCCCCGGCATCGCCAGGCAGGTAACCAGCACCGGGATCGTGACCCGGTAGAGGAGGCACCCAACCATGAGCACTATGAATCGCAGGCGATTTCTGAGAACCGGGGCGGGCATACTCGCCGCCAGCAGCCTTCCGTTCAGCCTGGTCAAAATCGCCTTCGGCAAAGCGGCTTCGGAGGATTTCACCTTCGCTTACGTGTCCGATTCGCACATCACCCAGATCAAGGGCAAGGAGTTCGTGCACAACTGGGACCGTGGGCTGATTCGCGCCGTTGCCGAGACCAATCTGCTCGATCCGCGCCCGGACTTCATCTTCTACGGCGGCGACATCGCCCAACTTGGCAAGCCGGAAGAGATCGATCACGGGCTGGAGATTCTCGGCGGTCTGCGCGGCGATGTGCATTACGTCATGGGCGAGCACGATTATTACCTCGATCTGGGCGAGCACTGGCGCAAGCTTCTCGGGCCGGATCATTACAGCTTCGATCACAAGGGCGTGCACTTCGTGGTACTGAACAGCATCCTCACCTACGATGACTGGATCTATAACAAGTGGGACACGCCGGCGCGTCGCATGAAAGAGATGGCGCGCCTGGATAACCCGCAGGGCTCGCCGTTCATGGTCGGTGACAAACAGCGCGAGTGGCTGCGCCAGGATCTTTCCAAAGTCAGCAAGGACACCCCGATCGTGGTGATGTCGCACTCCCCGCTGCAGAAGATCTACAGGGGATGGAATTTCTGGACCGAGGACGCGGAACAGGTACAGGATCTGCTCAAGCCGTTCGACAAGGTGACTGTGCTCTACGGCCATGTGCACCAGATCCAGTACAACCAGATTGGCAACATCAGCTTCAATTCCGCCATGGCGACCGCCTGGCCCTGGCCCTACCCGGTCAGTTTCACACAGCAGACCAGTTATATGC
>JBAVKA010000537.1:0-3155 GCA_049688075.1 Gammaproteobacteria bacterium | reverse complement strand
GCAACACGGTTTTACACTGATCGAACTGATGATCGTGGTCGCAATTATCGGCATTCTGGCCGCCATTGCGATCCCGGCCTATCAGGACTATACCGTCCGTGCCAAGATCTCCGAGGGTCTGAACCTGGCCGGCGCCTCCAAGCTGGCGGTTGCCGAAACGTATGACAGTAAGGGTCGCATGCCAATAGGAGACAACTCGAGCTTCGGGCTGCCGCAGGCTGCGAGTATCGCGTCCCAGTACGTCACCTCCATCGAAGTGAATGCTGGTGGAGGTACCTCAGGCGAGATCACTATCACGTATTCGGGCCTCGTGGGCGGCAATCCAGCTGTCGCTTCCGGTAGCAATGTAATCCTACTGCGGCCGATTACCAGCAACCCGGGCGCGATGGATTGGGATTGCGTTGGTGGCGATGTGATATCCAAGTACCGGCCAGCGGAATGCCGTTAATACGACCAGGCTGAAAAGTACAAAAAACGCCCCGGTAACGGGGCGTTTTTTCTTTCATCACGTTTCCTTCGGCGTCTCACAGACCGATACCGCAGAATTCATGACTTTTCTCATACCGACCATGCGCAGAAATTCAGTGCAAACCGGAAGTGGCATGGGGATATAGTTAGCGAATGGCCAAATTACCTCCCAATTCGGCTGCCATTTGGTTATTTGCACTGGTCGGAGCGCTGACAGTTATCATCTATTCCCCCGGCCTAACGGGCGACTACATGTTCGATGATCTTCCGAACCTGCTGGACAATAAACGCCTTCAACTTGAATCCCTCGACATGGAGTCTCTGCAGGGCGCCGCATTTTCCTCCGGCGCCGGGACGCTGCGCCGGCCGGTCAGCATGGCAAGCTTTGCGCTGAACCGTTATTTCTTCGGCATCGCGCCCTATTCCTACAAGACTGTCAACCTGATCATCCATCTGCTGACCGGACTCGGCCTGTTCCTGTTCAGCCGGTTGCTGATAACCGCTTATCGACTATCTCACAAACCGGATTTACCCGAGGCGGCCGTTGCATGGCTGCCGGTTATCGTCAGCGGGCTATGGTTGGTACACCCCCTGAACCTGACCCCGGTACTCTACATCGTACAGCGCATGACCAGCCTGGCAACGCTGTTCATGGTGTGCGGTCTATGCCTGTATGTTGCCGGTCGGCTTAGAATGCGTGACAACCGACGCGGCCTGCCATTGATCCTGACAGGTCTGCTGATCTTCGGAGTGCTGGCAATTTTCAGCAAGGAAAACGGGGCTCTGCTGCCGCTGTACATGCTGGTCGTGGAAATGACACTGTTTCGTTTCAAAAGCAGCAATGGACAAGCAGACAAAACCGTGATTATTTTCTTTCTTGCAATCGTGGCGGTACCGGCTGGCCTGCTTTTGACGTATCTGTCGATGCATCCCGCTGTGATTCTCGGCGGTTACAGCGGCCGTGAATTTACCCTGGAAGAACGGCTGCTCACGGAATCGCGAGTACTTGTGTTTTATCTAAAAATGATCGTCATGCCCTCGATAACGAATCTGGGTCTTTATCACGATGACATTGCCATCTCGCATGGCCTGCTGGATCCGCCCACCACTCTCTACTCGCTGATTACACTCTCGGGACTGCTGCTCGGGTCCTTGTTGCTGTTGAAGAAACGCCCGCTGATCAGTCTCGGTATCCTCTGGTTTTTCGCCGGGCATGTGCTTGAGTCCACCGTGTACCCGCTGGAGATAGCCCATGAACACCGCAATTATCTGGCCGATTACGGCATCCTTCTGGCTGCAAGCATGGCGATTACACAAGCGCCCTTGTGCCGGTTGGCCCCACTAATCCGAACCACCGTACCGCTACTTTTCCTTTTTCTGTTTTCATCCACGACGTGGCTGCGGGCCACTCAATGGTCTGACAATATAAACCTGGCCGTTTACGAAGCGCGGCACCACCCGAACTCCTTTCGCGCCGTTTTCGCGGCCGGCCGGATTCATGGTCTTCTGGCGATTCAAGATCAGCCCGGCAGCGAGGAAAAGGCCTATGCCTATCTCGACCAGGCCGGCAAACTGGAGAAAGGCAACATCATGCCAGAAGTGACCGAGATCAAACTCAGCTATGTTCTGGGAAATACTGTAAAAGACGACTGGTTTGAGGCTATACTTCAAAAGCTTGCCCATAACCCGCTAACGGCTTCCGACATAACAGGCCTGAAGGAACTGGCAAGTTGTATCGGGAACAAGTGCGATGTCTCTCCCGGGATGATGGAGTCGATATTCGCACTGGCTCTTAAACATGAAAATGCAATACTACTCAGTGTATACGGATATTACACAATCAATAAACGCGGAAATTTCACCAAGGGATTGGCACTGTTCAACCGCGCAGTCAAACTCAGCCCGCGGGAGCCCCAGCTATGGATGAACCTCATCAAACTTCTGATAGTGATGCAAAGACCCGATGAGGCAGAGGAAAAGCTGAGGCTGTTCATGGCGGCCAACACCCACGGTGGCAATGCATCGGATTACCAGAGATTACAGGAATCTATCGATGAGCTGCGCAAGGTGCAATCCACTTCCACACAACCCGGTACTTCAGAAGACGGTTAATTTATGGCGCGTGACATCAGCATTATTCTGCCGGCGAAGAATGAGGCCGAGAGCCTGATAATCCTGTTGCCCAGACTGCGCAAGCATTACCCTGAAGAAGAAATTATCGTCGTGAATGATGGCTCGGGTGATCACACCGCGGAAATTTGCAACCAGAATCACGTCACTGTCGTGTCGCATGTCTATTCCATGGGTAACGGGGCAGCCATCAAGACAGGGGCGCGAAACGCCTCGGGCGATATCCTGGTTTTCATGGATGCTGACGGTCAGCATAACCCCGCGGATATCAACCGATTGATAGAAAAACTGGACGACGGTTTTGATATGGCAGTCGGAGCGCGACACACAGACACGCATGCATCCCGGGCACGCAAGATAGGGAATTCTTTGTTCAACAAGCTGGCATCATGGATGACCGGTTACCCGATAAAAGATCTGACATCGGGGTTTCGGGCGGCAAGAGCGAAACATTTCAAGCGGTTTCTTTATTTGCTGCCCAATAAATTTTCCTATCCGACGACGATTACAATGGCCTTCTTCCGATCAGGCTTGCCTGTTGCCTATGTTCCGATTCA
>JBAVKA010000536.1:0-4543 GCA_049688075.1 Gammaproteobacteria bacterium | reverse complement strand
CACCATTTCGCAGGTGCCGTCGTTTTCCGCCGGCGTATCACTGTTCAAGCCCGGCGAATCGGCCAGCGCGTTCATCGAACGCGCCGACAAGGCCCTCTACCGCGCCAAGCGCCTTGGGCGCGACCGGATCGAGCTGGACATCACCTACGAAACCGAGGAGAGTCACCGCTCTCCGCGCCGGCGCAGCACCGATCTCTGACAAAGCGGCTTCCGGCAGTACAGCCAGCCTGTATAATTGTCCTCCATCGTTCAATAAGGACAGGACAGCTGGACTATGGCAACGGTCGAACTCAACCTTGAATCGTTCGAAGGTGTAATTAATGGAAATGATATCGTGCTGGTGGATTTCTGGGCGCCATGGTGCGGACCCTGTCGCCAGTTTGCACCCGTGTACGATGCCATGTCGGAGCGCTACCCCGATGTGGTATTCGCTAAGATTAACACCGAAGAGCAGCGCGAACTCTCCCAGCATTTCCAGATTCGTTCCATTCCCACGCTGATGGTTTTCCGGGAGCAGATTATCGTGTTTTCCCAGCCAGGCGCCCTGCCGCCGGCGGCGCTCGCCGACATTCTCGAGAAGGTGAGCGACCTCGATATGAACCAGGTTCGCGAGGCTATATCGGAAGCAGGCAAGGCTGAACGGTCATGACCGGTATGACCCGATCCGGCGTGACGGCGCCACTGCGCCATTACCTGCCAGTCATGGTGACAGCCCTGTTCCTGGCCTGCTTTACGGGCGCGGTACACGCAGACACCGACAGCCATTACAACCGGATCCAGTTACAGGTGCAGCAGCTCGAGTCGGTCAGCAATGACACGATGCATGTCACCCTGAATACCTTCGGCGAGGCACGCGACCCCGCCGGCCTGGCGGCCCGGATCAATGAAGACATGGAGTGGGCCCTGGCGGTCGCCAAACGCCAGCTGGGCATCACGGCCGGGACCGGCGGCTACCAGACCTACCCGGTATACAAGGACAACGTCCTCAAGGGATGGCGTGGCGAGCAGAGTCTGGAACTGGAGGGCAAGGACAGCCGCGCCATGAGCCGGCTGGTGGGCGAATTGCAGGAAAAGCTGCAGGTGAAATCCATGTCGTTTTCCGTGTCGGAGGAAAAACGCGCCGAGGTCGAGAACCGCCTGATCAGCCGGGCGCTGGATGCCTTCAAGGCGCGAGCGGCTATCGTCGTCGGCAACCTGCACGCGACCGGTTACCGCATCGTGGATATCACGATCAGCACCTCTTCACAACGACCGCCGGCACCCTATCCGGTCGCCAGGATGGCCGCAACGATGCAGGCCGAATCCCGTGTCGCCGTGGAAGCCGGCGAGAGCAATGTGAGTGTCATGGTCAGCGGCACCGTCGAGCTGTCGCTTCCCTGACTCCTAGCTGTCACCAGTCTCTGCTGCACTGGTGCAGGAACTCTCCACCAGATCCGGTTCCCCGCACCAGGCGCTGATTTCCCGCCTTGCGGCATCACGCATTTTCAGGGCGTCCTGCCAGCTTTCACCCGACGCTGGAATAGGTGGACGGATGATGACTTCGATTCGCGTGCGTCTGGGCAGCCAGCTCTCGCTGTCAAGGGCGTTGCGCGCCCCGCGAATCGCAACCGGCACCACAGCCGTGCCGCTGTGCGCCGCCGCCACGAACGCGCCCATGCGGAAGGGTTGCAAACCCGCGAAACTGATAAAGGTGCCTTCCGGGAAGAACACCAGTGAGTGACCGTTTTTCGCCTGTTTGGCCATGCGCCGCACCGACATGGCGCCGCGATGGGCGTTGAAGCGGTCAACGAATTCCACGCCGAAGCGTTGCAGGATGAGGCGAACGGGTAATATCCGCGACAGTTCACCCTTGACGATGAAGCGAATCGGGATGTCCAGCGCGGCGATGAGGGTGAAGGCATCCAGGTAACTGGTGTGATTGGCCACCACGATCACGGGTTTTGCGGTGTTCAGGTATTCCTGTCCGCTAACTGTGAACTGAATAAACGTGCACTTGAACAGCAGCCTGGCGCAGCTGCGCGCGATGCGCGTTCGCCAGCATTGCACCGGTGTGAATACCATCAGCAACCAGACGGGCACGCTCAGGAGGAGCACGACCAGCCAGGCATAGATGCCATACAGCCAGTCATTGAGGGTGCCTTGCAATCGCCGGCGGGCCGCGGGTCCAGGGTCGAGGTCTCCGTATCCACCCATCAGCAGCATGCCGGCATCGGTCTGCAAGGGGCTCATCGCTTCCGCCCGGACCGCGCCGTCCGCCTGCCCGCCGCTGCCGTGTGCGAGGATCGCCTGCATCAGTTCATGGGGGGTGTAGGCGCAGACAGCGTCTTTTTCATCCAGGTGGATGCTGAACACCCGTTCGATACGGTTGCGCAACTCCATCCGTGCGAGGCTGTCCAGGCCAAGTTCACGATCCAGCAGGGTATGCGGCGTGAAGTGGATATGTTTCCACTTCGGATGAACCTCACCCACCATGGAGCGAATAACGTCAATCAGTGTATTGATGTCCGGCAAGTGACCGGGTGTGGAAACGGGGAATATGTCGCTCTGTTCCTTCATGATATCGACGCAGTATATTCGGTCAGATGCCGCCGCGACATGACCGGCCCGTATCAATGGCCTCAATCCCTGACGTTTATGCTAAGGTAAATGCATCATGAATCATATCGCCGATTTCCGCAATTCCCGCTACGGAATGCTGCTGTTGCTGGTTCTTTGCCTGGCCCCGCTCTGGGTGCCGGCGGCTGGGAAGGAGAGCGTCGTGGTGCTCGATGTGAAGGGCGCCATTGGACCGGCAACCAGTGACTACATTCATCGCGGCATCGAGCAGGCCGTCTCTCGAAACGCGGTGCTGGTCATCCTGCGCATGGATACACCGGGTGGTCTCGACAGCGCCATGCGCGAGATTATACAGGACATCCTCGTCTCGCCCGTACCGGTGGTTACCTATGTTGCTCCAAGCGGTGCCCGTGCGGCCAGTGCAGGAACCTATATCCTCTATGCCAGCCAGGTAGCGGCGATGGCGCCCGGTACCAATCTCGGCGCGGCCACGCCGGTGGAAATCGGCGGCATAGGGCCGGATCTTCCGGGCGACAAGGGCAAGGATGACAAGGGATCCGGCAAGGGCGGCGGTGGCGATAATCAGGATGCCATGAAACGCAAACAGGTCAATGATGCCGCCGCCTATATTCGCAGTCTGGCAAAAATGCGCGGCCGTAACGCCGACTGGGCCGAACTCGCCGTGCGCGAGGCCGCCAGCCTGCCTGCCGACGAGGCGCTCGAGAAGGGGGTCATCGACCTGGTGGCTGCCGACATGGATGATTTGCTGCAGCAGTTGCAGGGACGCACCGTCACCGTGATGGGGGCGCCCCGGGTGCTGGAGACGGCCGGTGTGCAAATCGAAATCATAGCACCGGACTGGCGCAGCCGGCTGCTCGCGGTGATCACGGATCCGAATGTGGCCTACGTACTGATGTTGATCGGTATCTACGGCCTGTTCTTCGAATTCGCCAACCCGGGGTATGTGCTGCCCGGGGTGGCCGGCGCCATCAGTCTGGTTCTCGCGCTCTATGCCTTCCAGATCCTGCCGGTCAATTATGCCGGCCTCGCCCTGTTGTCGCTGGGTCTCATGTTCATGCTGGCGGAGGCATTCGTTCCCAGCTTCGGGGCCCTGGGTATCGGCGGTGTCATCGGGTTCGTGATCGGATCGATCATCCTGTTCGATCAGGGTGAAACCGGCTATGCCGTGTCACTGCCGCTGATTCTGGCGCTTGCACTGCTCAGCGCGGGGTTCTTCCTGTTTGTCGTCGGAGCCGCGATCAAGGCTCGCCAGCGGCCGGTGGTGAGCGGCCGGGAGGAACTGCTGCAGGCGCGCGGCGAGGTGCTGGACGACTTTGCCGGCAGTGGACGGATTCGCGTCCATGGCGAGGTCTGGCAGGCGGTGACGAAGGTGCCGCTCAGGCGCGGCGAAAAGGTACGGGTGCGCTCCGTTGAGGGTCTTGTGCTGGGCGTCGAACCGGAAACTGAGGAGAAATGAGATGGCAATACCAGGCGTATTTGTCGGACTGATTATCTTTATCGCGTTAATACTTTACACCGTTCGTATTCTCCGTGAATACGAACGCGGTGTCGTCTTCATGCTGGGACGGTTCTGGAAGGTCAAGGGTCCCGGTCTGATCATCATTATTCCGATTGTCCAGCAGATGGTGAGGGTCGATCTGCGCACGATCGTCATGGATGTGCCCAGTCAGGACGTCATCTCGCGCGACAACGTCTCGGTAAAGGTCAATGCCGTACTCTATTTCCGCGTCATCGATCCCGAGCGCGCCATCATCCAGGTCGAGGATTTCCTGGCCGCAACCAGTCAGCTCGCACAGACCACGCTGCGCTCGGTGCTCGGGCAGCACGATCTGGATGACATGCTGGCCGAGCGCGACAAGCTCAACGCCGATATCCAGTCGTTGCTGGACCAGCGGACCGACGCGTGGGGCATCAAGGTGGCGAATGTCGAGATCAAGCATGTCGATATCGACGAAACCATGGTGCG
>JBAVKA010000535.1:0-2148 GCA_049688075.1 Gammaproteobacteria bacterium | reverse complement strand
CACGACATGTGGAGTACCGGCAGGATCTACGGCTATTGATGAGTAGTTTTGATTGGCTGAAGACAACGTTTTGGGTTTGATCTTCCCCTCAACCGAGGTTACTGTCATCGACAACAGGCAAGCGAGAATTGCTGGAGTAAATAACCAACGCATTAGAGTTTTCATAGGATTCTCCTTTATTTCTTTAAAGCTAAGGCCCCTTCAATCGTTGTGTCTGTCGTGGTGCCGGTCAACATGCTTATGACCCTTTCGATAATCGTCGTCATCGTCAGCCGGCAATACCTGCTCGATCGTGGCCGCGATAACACCGTATCCTGTCGGATTCGCGTGAATATTCGGACCGACTGGGTCTGGAACGCACATATAGGTCCAGAGGCAGATCAGTGCTACGTTCTGTGGAATCATGAACGGACCGTCCGGCGTTGGAAATGGCACCATATCCGTGAAATTGTTCGAATCGAATGCGCCGGCAACATCCGCGACCGGTACGTCGAACGCCGCGTAGGTCTGGCCAAGGACGTCATTGTTTAAAATACTCGCAAGCTGTGCAGATTGTTCGGCAAGCACCTGACCATCTAGTCCAGTCAGCCAGGAAGCCAGGAAAGTGTTGTAATAGTTCAGCGCGACGATCGGTGTGTCGTCATCAGCGGCCTGTCGCAACGTACTCAGGATAATTGGCAGGTTGGCAGCAACCTGCGCAAACGGCCCATCAGGAGCAAGAATGCAGCCAACGTCGACGCCCGTCACAATGCCGTCTGTTTCGATGAGGCACCCGGAGAAAATGACGTCATTGACGCCAATGTCGATCGTGATTAGCGCCACGTCATCGCCATGTTTCCGGAGGAATTTGACCGCCTGAGCCAGCTGTGATCCTTCCTCATAGAAGCATTCCCCACCGGAAATCATATTTCCCGTCGTTTCGCGGTTCTCGCAACCCAGCTTGACAAGCCGAAGATCGTCTTCTTCCGCCGAAAGGATGTTGAAAAGTTGATCCGGGTAACCATCGTCGGTGCGCTGATTAATGCCAGCAGCATCAGGCTGGACGCCAACCGAGAGTGAATCACCCAACGACAGTACGAACTTATAGTCATGTTTGTGGTGATGTTCATAGTCATGTCTATAGTCATCATCGTGAGCGAAACTGGCTGGAGTGGCCCCAATAAGCAATACGAAACATAAAACAGTCCGAATGCCCGTAAACGGGTGTTGACGGAGCGACAATTTTGCTGACTCAATCTCTTTCTTCATTTCGACTTTACCTCGCTATACGTTTTGGCTGATTTATCCCGCCGGGCAGTTCTGCAGCACGAGCGGGCCGTTTGTGTGTTGCAGGTCTATTCCAGCTCAAAGCACGTAATTAATCCTGATGAAACGGTGATATTGTTCTGATGGTTTTCTCCCGGGGCAGGGAGACTTATTTCGAAATGACAATACCAACAATTACAGCATGTTATGTTGGTTCTTCGCGGTGGCGAGAATCACTGCCGACAGGTGTAACCGTTACATATTGCGTTGCAACCGTGTTTTCGGCAGCATGCCACACACCCGTTGCGGGCATAGGATCGCGGCACGGGTGCTGCTACGGGAGGGCAGCAGGGTAGAAAGTCGGGTGAAAACCTGTAATTCTGGAATTCTGGAATCCTGGGCTACCTAGTCGGCGGTAAACGTGTCAGGTCCCCGGGGCAGTATGGCAGGCGTCACGTGATGCGGTATCCTCACTCCAAGGTGATGCCCTGCCCCCCAGACAGCCGGTGTCGACGCATTCGGTCCGGCTGGGTCGGTTCGGACCCGCAACTCGATGTGCCCGATCGCCTTTTCCGCGAGCCGAGCCCCCGGATTTCAGTCGGACGTTCGGTATAAGTTCGGCCTGAACCGGCAGCCGAGAGGAACACTGGAAAAGCTTTTAGGCTTCTTTTGCTCTACAAAACGGCCATGGAGTGTGACTCGTCAGTCAGGGAAGAAATCGAACCTGTGCTACAACAACATTCTGAGCTCAAGCCGGGTGGCTTCGCCTTTGATGGTGTCAATGCAGGAGGGTCTGATAGGGGTGCGTGAATAGAGCTTAGTCTGAGCTTATATCTGTTGGAAGTACTCTAGAATCCAGTTTGGTAATCTGGCCTTTTCCTCACGCGTCATGGCGTCATATTG
>JBAVKA010000534.1:0-5959 GCA_049688075.1 Gammaproteobacteria bacterium | reverse complement strand
TCGCCACGCTTTCCTTTCTTGCGGCCTACCTGTACCGGGAGCGATTCTGGAAACGGGCCGTGGTGTTTCTCTCCAGCATCCCGATTACCGTGTTGATGAACAGTTTCCGTATCGGCGTGATCGGCGTCCTGGTGGAATATGGTGGTCCGGGGCAGGCCGAGGGATTCCTGCATTACTTCGAGGGTTGGGTAGTCTTCATGGCCTGTATCGCGATACTACTGCTGGTGATGGCCGTATTGTCCAGAATCGGGCCAGAAAAGCAGTCGCTCGCGCAGGCTTTTTCCATCGAGTTTCCGGAGCCGATTCCGGCCAATGTCCAGCGTCAGATAAGGAAGATCAAACCGCTATCCTGGGCAGTACCGGTATTGCTTGCCGGAATTGCAGCGTCCAGCCTGTATGTGCAGGATCGCGAGAACGTGATCCCGGAGCGGCGGGTGTTCGCCGAATTCCCGCTGAAAATTACCGACTGGAAGGGCAGCACGGGTACGCTGGAAGAGAACATTCTGGAGTCACTCAAGACCGAAGACTATATCATCTCGGACTACGTCAATGAGAATGGCAAACTGGTCAATTTCTACGTGGCCTATTACGCGGACCAGGCAGCGGGTTCGGCCGCGCATTCCCCCCGCGCCTGCATTCCAGGCGGCGGCTGGCTGATCAAGGAATTGACGGTCAAAACCCTTGATGGCGTTGAATTCGAGGGCAAGCCCCTCAAGGCCAATCGTCTGTTGATCAAGAAGGGTGACTACACCCAGGTCGTCTATTACTGGTTTCAGCAGCGCGGCCGTGACATCACCAATGAATGGCTGGTCAAGTGGTTCCTGTTCTGGGATGCCATGACCCGGAACCGTACCGATGGCGCCCTGGTGCGCCTGACTGCGTTCGTTAATCCCGGCGAAGATGAGGCGGCGGCAGATGACAGGCTGGTCGAATTCGCCAGGGTGGTTAATCCGTATCTTTCTGACTATATACCTGACTAGCCTGGCTGGGTTTGGCTATCGGGGCATCGCAGCGCGGTCCGGCAGGAGGGTTACGGCACTCGCTGCGTGCCTAGACCACCCTGCATTGATGGTGGCCGCCCGGGTAAGTTCCTTTCGATCATGAGTCGATTCATTTCTGTGCGGAAGGTGATGTAATAGGCGCTTGCTTTAATATATAGTGATGCATCATCGCCGCGGTAGTAAGACAAATGCGGGCGGCAAACGGCGTGCATGGCGCACCCGACAGAACTTCGTTGATTTTCCGTGCCTGATCCATTAAACCAACCCATCATCGACCTGCAGCTGGACGATCTGGCCGGCGCAGCAGCGGTGGTGCATCCCGGCGTGCTCCCCATGTCGCTGATCCTGCCGCTGATCGTCTCGCTGGTGATCAGTATGGTGATGATCCCACCCATGGTGCGCCTTGCACCCCGCCTCGGGATGATCGACAGGCCGGACCCGCGCAAGGTGCATGCCGTTCCAATCCCCCGGGTCGGCGGTGTCGGCATCGTGCTCGGTGCGCTGCTGCCGGTCATGCTGTTGTTGCCGCTCGATCCGTCGCTGAAAGCCTATATTTTCGGCGCGCTGCTATTGTTCGGCTTCGGCGTCATGGATGACTGTCGGGAACTGGGGCATTACGTCAAGTTCATCGGCCAGTTCATCGCCGTGATTGCGGTCGTGTACTACGGGGATGTGTTCGTTACCCACCTGCCGTTCATGGGGGGTGAGCCGGTATCCGCGGCGGTCGGCCGGCCGTTTACCGTTTTCGCGATGGTTGGCATGATCAATGCTATCAATCACTCCGACGGGCTGGATGGCCTGGCGGGCGGCGAGTCGATGCTGAGTCTCGCGGGTATCGCCTACCTTTCCTATTTCGCCGGGGGAACGGCAGTCTCGCTTGTCGCGTTCACCACCATTGGCGGGCTGTTGGGTTTCATGCGCTTCAATACTCATCCCGCCCGGATTTTCATGGGCGACGGGGGCAGCCAGTTTCTGGGTTACACACTGGGGTTTCTGGCCGTGCTGCTGACGCAGGACGTCAATCCCGCGTTGAGTCCGGCGCTGCCCGCGCTCCTGCTGGGTCTGCCGATTGCGGATATCATCGGGGTCTTTGCGCAGCGGATTTACCACAGGGTGAACTGGTTCCGCGCCACCAAAAACCACATCCATCATCGCTTGCTGGATCTCGGTTTCCAGCACTACGAATCCGTGGTGATTGTCTATTCGGTGCAGGCACTGCTGGTCTTCTGTGCCGTGCTCATGCCGTATGAAACGGATGCCCTGATACTGGGAATCTATGCCGTTGTGGTAACAGCCGTATTCGGATGTCTCTATGCGGCCGAGCGGCGTGGCTGGCACAGGCACAATAATGATAAACAGGCATCCGTGGAGGGTTTTTTCCATTCGGCCGTGCAGAGCCCCCGGTTACGGGAGGTCGCCTATGGCGTCGTGTTCATCGGGATTTCGTTGTTCATGCTGTCCGGAGCCTTCATCGCCACCAGGATTCCGCAAGATTTCACCCTGGCTGGCACGGTCCTGTTTGTCCTGTTGCTCGCGCGGCTGCTGGCCGGTTTTCACCCGCTGTTTCTGCCACTGCGCCTGCTCATCTATGTCGCCGTCATTTTCATCGTGTACCTTTCGAATACCTATCAGCCGGCCTATCTCTCCGGGACCGACCCGGTGACCTACGCCATTTTTGGCATGCTGGTGGCGGGTATCGCCCTGACTATTCGCCACGCCAATGGCGAGAGTTTCAGTGTCACGCCGATGGATTTCCTGGTGGTCCTGACGGTGCTGGCGCTTGCCGTCATGGCCAGTCATGGTATGGTGGATGCCAGCATGATGGCGGTTGTCCTGAAGACCATCATCCTCTTTTACGGGACCGAGTTGATCCTGGGCAGGATGAAACAGCGCTGGAATTTATTCACGGTTTCGGTGCTGGCTTCGCTGCTGGTGATCAGCGTGCGGGGAATGATGGTGAAATTCGCATGATATGCTGTCTGGCCGTCAAATCGAATCAATTGCAGGAGCGAGCTTGCTTGCGACGAGCGCCCGATTAGTCGCTGGATACAGCCATGTTGGCCCGTCAAATGTGCAGTCTGGGCTTCACGATGCCTTGTTCGCGGGCAAGCCCGCTCCTGCATGAGAAAACTCGATTTTTAGAAGCGGCGTCAGGTAAGGCCACATAACATAAATGGAGCGATCTTATGAGCAAACGATCCAGGCCCGCGAAAGTAGCCCTGATAACCGGTATCACGGGGCAGGATGGCGCCTATCTGGCGGAACTGCTGCTTAATAAGGGTTATACCGTTCACGGCATCAAGCGGCGGGCTTCCTCGTTCAACACGGACCGCATCGATCATTTGTACCGGGACCCGCATGACCCGGATCAGCAGTTTGTTCTGCATTACGGCGATTTGACCGATGCCACCAATCTGATTCGCATCATCCAGCAGGTGCAGCCGGACGAGATCTACAATCTCGCGGCCCAGAGTCATGTGGCGGTTTCTTTCGAGACGCCGGAGTACACCGGAAATGCCGATGCCCTGGGTACGCTGCGGCTGCTGGAGGCGATCCGCATTCTCGGACTGGAGAAAATGACGCGTTTTTACCAGGCATCCACCAGTGAAATGTTCGGCAAGGTGCAGGAGGCGCCCCAGAAGGAGACCACGCCGTTCTATCCGCGCAGCCCCTATGCGGCAGCCAAGGTTTATTCCTACTGGATCTGCGTCAATTACCGCGAAGCCTATGGCATTTTTGCCTGCAACGGGATTCTGTTCAACCATGAATCCCCGATACGCGGCGAGACCTTCGTAACGCGCAAGATCACACGGGCGGTGGCGCGTATCAAGCTGGGTCTGCAGGACAAACTCTATCTGGGTAACCTGGATTCCAGACGTGACTGGGGTCATGCGAAGGACTATGTGAAGGCGCAGTGGTTGATACTGCAGCAGGATGAACCGGATGATTATGTGATCGCGACAGGCAAGCAGTACTCGGTGCGCCAGTTTGTGGATGCGGCGTTGTCCGAGGTCGGTGTGTCGCTTATATGGGAAGGTGAAGGCATCGACGAGAAGGGTATCGACGTGGAGACGGGACGCGTGCTGGTGGAGGTGGATCCACGCTATTTCCGCCCGACGGAGGTGGAAACCCTGCTGGGAGATCCGTCAAAAGCGAGGAAGAAACTGGGCTGGGAGGCGAAGATCCCGTTGCATGACATGGTGGCGGAAATGGTGCGGGAGGACCTCAAGATCGCCGAGCGGGATAATCTGTGCAGGCGGGAAGGGTTTCGAACGTTCGACCATCATGAATAGATGGCCACGTAAACAACCTGGCAAGATTTTCTATTGCACAAACAAAAATCTACTGTTAGCAGAATCACCCTGAGGTAACCTTAATAGCAATTACTTTTTTTTGCATTTTTTAACAGTAAATAAATCGCTGCCTTCAATTGCCAAACTACCGTAGGTTTCACCCGTCAACGTGGCTTCGGTATCCTCACAATTGATGGCCGTGTCTTTAGTCTTGAAGGTCAGAATCAGGTCAGTAATTCCATCGCGGTTGAAATCCTTCTTTTTGATTTTTATTGGGGCTGCTTTACTCGGTCCAAACCTGACTGTTTCCGGGTTGATCTCAAGCGCATTAAAAGTCTCTGTGCCTAAAATTGCTACTGATAGTTTCTTCTTGAGCTTAATAACATTGACATCCGTTTTCCTCTTGGGATAGATATCGATAGCGACTTGCTGGATTGTGGGTGCATTCAGCACCGGGTCACTCGGCACCGGGTCACTGCCCCGGTGGAGGCCGGAGACGAATACACGGTCGGCTTGTTTAAGCGTCAAGTCGTCGAAGAATATTAAATTCGCACTGTCAGTCATGCTGCGGGCGTCGACGTTGTCGACAAAGAACAGATCGTCGTCGATGACAAGCCCGGAGCCGAATCGAATGAGATTCGGGTTGTCATCCGGGCTCGTCGTTTCGTCGATGACCTCGACATTCGTGATCCTCCCGGAGACCGTGGCGTGCCCAGAAGGCATCGTCTTCCCGTTGTGACCGATCTCGAAGACTGCGTACTTGTCATTTGAGTCGTCAAAGTTACGGAGGTTAACGTCAACGTGGACGTTCTCGACATCGATGTCTAGGTCTTCTCCCGTGAACTGGAAGAGCCGTGAGTAAACGCTATATCCCTCACTTTCAACGGTTGCATCGAACTCGCCGTCGAATCGTGCGTTAACGTCGCGCAGAGTGAGAGACCCTCCCGCCCGAGTATTGGAGAACACGACGTGTGTCGGAGTCGCGTGATTTTTCGCCTCGTCATATTTAATATCAGAATGAGTGATCTGCATGCCGTCGACGGAGATGTGAGTCCATTTGCTCGTAGCGACGATAGCACTGCTCGAATCATCGCCGGAGATGTCGACATACGAGAGATTCGAAATGCGGAGATCCCCGAATGGTGAGGTATTACCCGTATTGTTGACCCCGATGCCGCGATGAAGAGGTTTCGTTCCGGATGGATAGGTCGTATACTGAACCATGAAGTCCGAAACCGCCAACCCGAAAGCATCGAGGTATTCTTCGCCAAAGCTGCCGTCCCCGTCGGGGTCGCCGGCGCTCGCGAAGTTGTTGAGCGTCAGGCCGACGTGACTGGGATCGACGCAGGTGTTGTTATCAAAGGTCACCCCTTCGAGTGGCGCGCTGATCTCGTAACAGTTGTCGCCGGCGTGTCGCACATAGTTATCTGATAAGTGGACGTTTCTCGTATAACGCACATCCCCGCCGATGAAGATACCGGTGCTCGCATAGAACTCGGCGGGCGGATCATCGCCGCTGCCTTCTCCCAGGGAAACCGAGTTGTCGCGGATAAAGACGTTTTCGATGAAGCATCGATATGCGCCGCTGGACCCGCGGTCCGACACGGTCGCATGGATCCCCGCCTCGCCACCGAGTATTTCCATGCCGGAGACCCAGATATTCCT
>JBAVKA010000533.1:0-4553 GCA_049688075.1 Gammaproteobacteria bacterium | reverse complement strand
GTGTATTGCCGCGGATCATGTCTTCATCGGCGCCCGATCCACCGGCGACCAGAATATGCTCCAGCGGAATATCCCACTTCTGGGCGAAATAGCGCAACGCCAGTCCTTTCGAGGCGCGCACCGGGATGATGTCCAGGAACTGGCCGAAGGCATGGATGACGGTGACGCTGAGTTCCTCGTGACGCAGCAGTGCATTGATTTCCTCGATAGAAGGCGCAATTGTCGGGTCGTAGTGATAGGACACCTTGAAGCGGCTCTGCTCACCCTTGGTCTGCGGGATCAGGCCGGGCAGTTGATCCAGCACTCGACGCACACCCTGCGGGTTCCAGTGGTAATCGACATGCACGCTCCAGGCGCTGTCGGCCGTGAGTTGGGGCGCGTAATAGATCTCCGTGCCCAGACTGTTCAGCAGCACATCCGGCAGGGGAATGTTGAATTTCCGCATCACGCCCAGCGCGGAGTCGAGCCGCCGCCCGGTGGCGATACCGAAAGTGGCGCAGTTGCGATTGGCGCGCACCAGGTCGACAAACTCTTTCAGCGATTTCGGGTCACCCAGCAGACTCTGGTCCAGGTCGGTGAAAATCGCCCGGTCGTGATACAGCATGGGACGGCGGCTGGGCGGTTGCTTCGGCAACACGCGCCGCTGGCCCAGCAACGGCCGGATGCGATCGAGGTACGTCCCGGCATGGGTCTGCCAGGAATAGAGACGACGTACGTTGCGGATGCCGTTGTCGGCGCACGTCCGCCATTCGTCGGCATCGCACAACAGGCGCAGCAACGCGGAAGTGATCGCCTCGCGGTCCAGCGGGTCTATCAACAGGCCGTTATGACAGTTGCCGATGATATCCACCGGACCCCCGTTCTCGGTGGCCACCACCGGCAACCCGGAAGCCGCGGCTTCGAGCAGCGTCAGGCCAAAGGGCTCGGTCAGCGCCGGGTTGATGAAAAGCCCGCCAAGCGAGGCGGCAAGACGGTAGATCTCCGGCACCTCCTGCGCCTTATGGTGCTTGGGTATGGCCACCTTGCCATACAGGTCGTAGAAGTCGACCATCAGCAGCAGTTCCTTCAGCACCTCCTGCGCGCCGCGGTCCATTTCCCGGATATCGTCGCGATTGCCGGCAACGATCACCAGATTGGCGGCTTCCTGCAGCTCGGGCGACTCGCCATAGGCATCGATCACGGTAGGAATATTCTTGCGCTTGTCGGGGCGCGACAACAGCAGGATGAAAGGTTTATCCGGGTTCTTGAGAAAATGCCCGAGATTGCGAGCGAACGGATACTCGCATTCGCCGGGCGTATGCGGGTAAAACTGCTTCAGGTCAGTGCCGGGCGGAATGACCGCCATGGAATCGGGGTTGTAAAAATCGTACAGCTCGTACTGGTCTTCCACTTCATTATGCGTGCTGGTAACCACCAGTCTGGCATTGGCGAGGGCTTCCTCTTCGGCCTCGATCCGCCGCGAGATATTGTAGCGCTGCTCGATCTCCTCGCGTTTCAGTCCGGCGGCCAGCAGCCGCAAGCGCTTGTCCCTGCCCAGTGAATGCCCGGTGAATACCAGCGGGATTCCGGTGATATGGGACAACCTGACGCCGACATAGCCGGCATCGGCGTAATGCGCGTGGATAACGTCGGGCAGCCGGGATTGCCGGTTCAACCAGTCGAGCAGATTGTCGGTAAATACGTCCAGATAGTCCCACAGCTGCTCTTTGGGGATATAGGCATCGGGTCCGGCATCGATACGCACGATCGCCGCATTCTTGCCGAGGTCTTCCCGGGGCCGGCCGTAATCCGCATCGATCTCGTCTGCGACCACCCGCCGGGTTACCAGATCGACGCGCTCCACATGATCGGACCCGGACAGCGCCCGGGCGAGGTCGACGACATACTTGATCTGCCCGCCGGTATCCGCATCACGACCCAATTCGAGGTTGGTACCACGAATCAGACCGTGGATGCTGATAAGCAAGGGGTACATTAACGGGTAATCGGTTTCAGGCATGGACGAGTATTGTCTTTTAAGCCATCAAGTAACGCAAATCGCTTCCCCGTGCGTGAAATACAAACTCGCCGCAAAGGCGCAATGAACGCAGGGTCATTTGATTGCTTTTTTAATGGTTTCTTCGCGAACTTTGCGTCTTTGCGGTGAAAACGGTGTCAATGCCCGGGCATCAGTTCGCGCATGCTCCACCGCTCGCTCTGGTGTCTAGAGCAGAGACGCCAGCGCCTCGATGAAGGCCGCGTTTTCTACCGGTTTGCCGACGGTCACCCGCAGGCAGTCCATGAGCAACGGCGCGGAACCCTCCAGGTTCTTGATCAGGATGCCACTGGATTTCAGCCCCTCGAACACCGCCCCGCCCCGCCCCGACGGGACGCGAAACAGGATGAAGTTCGCCGCGCTCGGGAACACCGTCACTCCCGGCAGCGACTGCAACCGGCCGAGCAACTCGCCGCGCTGCTGGCGGATGATCTTCGCCTGCTCCTCGAAGACTGCATAGTGTCTGAACGCGAACTCACCGGTGAGCTGATCGAGGGTGCTGATGTTATAGGGCAGGCGTGTCTTTTCGATCTCGGCAAGCCAGCCCGTGTCCCCGGACAGCAGACCGAGACGCACGCCGGCCAGTCCGAGCTTGGAAAGCGTCCGCAGCACCAGAAGGTTGTCGCAGCACCCCAGGTCGCCCATGAAGCTGTCATCGGCGAACGGGGCATAGGCTTCGTCGAGCACGACCAGCCCCGGCGCGCACGACAGCAGGGTCTCGATCGCCTGCCGGTCGAACAGGTTGCCGGTCGGGTTGTTGGGATAGGCGAGGAACACCACCGCCGGCTGGCGCGTGGCGACGGCCTCCATCATGGCGTCCTTGTCGAGCGTAAAATCCGCGCGCAAGGGCACACCTTCGAAATCGAGGCCGGCAACCACCGCGAGCTGGCGGTACATCACGAAGGTCGGCTCCGGCGCCATGATCACGCATCCGGGTGCGGCCACCGCCTGGATGATCATCTGGATGAGTTCATCCGAGCCATTGCCAAGTATCATGCCGGCCGGGCCAGGGACTCCCAGCACGTCGCGCAGTCGGGACTTCAGGGCGTGCGCCGCCGGGTCCGGATAGCGGTTGAGCGCGACCTGCCGGAGCGTATCCAGCCAGTCGTTCAGCAGCCAGTCCGGCCAGCAATAGGGATTCTCCATGGCATCGAGTTTGATCAGACCGGCGGCCGGCGGCACATGGTAGGCCTGCAGCGCCCTCAGTTGCGGACGGACGAAGCGATTAATCCTTTTGGTGGAAGAACTCATAGACTCGGGTCATGTTCTGAAAGCAATTAATGGCCACGTAACATGTAGAAATGACAAAGTAAGAAGTGACGAGCGAGAAGTGAATGGCAAACCTGAATAGGCGTTATTTTGCATTGTTTATTTGCATTCTTCAGATACGTAATCGAACACGAGTCATGCCGGATGCACGAACCCACACAGAATTAATGTAATTTTATTCTGTATAATTCCGTGTGCTTCCGTGGCCAATACCGGTTTTATCATTTCTCATTTCTCACTTTTTGATTATTTCAATATCTTCCAGATGGATTCCGTGGCCATGGCCCATTCATCCTGCATCCGGGTTCAGTCGTCCTTCCTGATCCGGACTTCCGCGGAGCGGGCGTGGGCAGTCAGGCCCTCGCCGTGGGCAAGAATGGCGGCGGTCCTGCCGAGCACGCTGGCGCCCGCCGCCGTGCACTGGATCAGGCTGGATCGTTTCTGGAAATCATAGACGCCGAGCGGCGAGAAAAACCGCGCCGTTCGCGAGGTCGGCAGGACATGGTTGGGGCCCGCGCAGTAATCCCCGAGAACCTCCGCAGTGTAGCGACCCATGAAGATCGCACCGGCGTGGCGGATCAGCGCCGCCAGGGCCTGTGGTTCCGCGATGGAGAGTTCCAGGTGTTCGGGTGCGATGAAATTGGCGATCTCCGCTGCCTCCTTCAGATCACGCACCCGTATCAGGGCGCCCTGCCCCTGCAGCGCGGCCTCGATGACCGCCGACCGCGGCATATCCGGCAGCAGCCGTTCGATGCTCTCCTCCACCTGCGCCAGAAATTCTGCGTCCGGGCTGAGCAGGATGGACTGCGCATCCTCATCGTGTTCAGCCTGGGAAAACAGATCCACGGCGATCCAGTCCGGGTCGGTCCTGCCATCGCAGATCACCAGGATTTCCGAGGGGCCGGCGATCATGTCGATGCCTACCCGGCCGAATACCCGGCGTTTGGCGGCAGCGACGTAGGCATTGCCGGGGCCGACGATCTTGTCCACGGCTGGCACCGTCGCGGTACCCCAGGCGAGCGCCGCCACGGCCTGCGCGCCGCCCAGTGCGAATACCCGGTCCACCCCGGCGAGGGCGGCGGCGGCGAGCACCATGTCGTTGACCTCGCCGTGGGGGGTCGGCACCACCATGACCAGTTCCGGCACGCCGGCCACCATGGCCGGTATGGCATTCATCAGCACCGACGAGGGATAGGCTGCCTTGCCGCCGGGCACATAAAGACCGACCCGGTCCATGGCGGTGACCTGC
>JBAVKA010000532.1:0-2182 GCA_049688075.1 Gammaproteobacteria bacterium | reverse complement strand
AAAACGCCATCCTCATCATCGAGTTTGCCAACACCTTGCGCCAGCAGGGCCTTGGGGTGCTGGAAGCCACCATCGAGGCCTGCCGGCTGCGTTTCAGGCCGATCCTGATGACTTCCATCGCCTTTATTCTCGGCGTGACGCCGCTGGCCATCTCCACCGGGGCCGGCGCCAACAGCCGGCATGCGATCGGCACCGACGTGATGGGCGGCATGGTCGGCGCCACGCTGCTCGGCGTGCTGTTCGTGCCGGTATTCTTCGTCGTGGTGCGACGCCTGCTCGGTGACAGGACCGATGGCCACGAACAACGGGAGAAAACAGCGCGCGATGAGACTGGCGGTTAATCCAGCCCGATGCGACTGACAAGCCCGTCCTGCACCCAGCGCCGCAGGTAGAGCGCCGCCTGTGCGGCCGCCTGCATCTCGTCGATCCACTCGCACAGCCCTTCACACAGCGTCGCGAAACTCTCGCCCTGCCGCAGCAAATCGAGGCCGCAGGCTTCATCGACTGGCGCGGAGCGGAAAAAGGTTTTCAGATCCCGGCGCCAGATGACCCAGGCCAGCGGATGGTCGGCGGCAATCGGCGCCTGCGGCGGCTGTTCCTCCTCAATGGCCTTCCAGAGACCGGGCACGTTCCAGAGCAGATCCAGTCGCTGCAGCGAAGGATGCAGGTCGAGGTGCATGTGCGCCCAGGCTCCGGGTGGGATCGCGGCCACGTCTGCGACGCCGATCAGCGGGCTGTCGGAAGCGTCGAAGGACAGACCCAGCGCCCATTCGAAGGCGGCCATCTCCGCGAACACCGGCTGCTCCCGCCAGCGATCATCCCTTTGCAGAAACGCGGCGAGATGCTGGCCGAAATAGCGAATGGAGAAATGGCCGGAGGGATGGGCGTTGAGGTAGGCGCGCCCGATGCGCTCGAATTCCGCGTCGCCCGCGAGCGTATGCAGCGCGGGAAAATCCACCCGCAGCGCCTCCAGCAGCCGCAATCGATAGGCATCGGAATAGATCGCAAGCCGGGCAGGCGCATTCACCCGTGGCGTGCCGACGATGCGCTGCACTATGCAGGGATCACCATTCAGCAGGTGCGACTGAAACTGCTCCTGAAGTTCGCGCAGACGCCCGTCGTTCATGCCATGCCGGCCCGTTCCGGCGATTGACCGGCCACGCCGGCGGCGATGCTGCGGGCGTGATCGAGTTCCTCCAGCAGCTCGGCGAGCGGAGGAATGTTGTCGTCCCGCTCGATCAGGGTGGACACCGCGCCGAAGCGACGGCAGGCGTCGGCATAAAGCTGCCACACCCTCTCGATCACCGGTTCGTCGTGGGTATCGATGAGGTACTCGCCGTGATTGCGGTGACCGGCAATGTGGAACTGCTGCACCCGTTGCGCGGGCACGCCGCGCAGATAGTCATGCGGATCGAAGTCGTGGTTGAAGCTGCTGACGTAGAGGTTGTTGATGTCGAGCAGGATCAGGCAATCGGCGCGTTCGGCGATAGCGTTCAGGAACTCCCACTCGGTCATGCAGGAATCCGCATAGGTGAGGTAGCTCGAGACGTTCTCGATCAGCAGCCGGACACCGAGGTAATCCTGCACCGCCTGGATGCGGTCACTCACATGGACCACGGCCTCCTCCGTGTAAGGCAGGGGCAGGAGATCATGCAGATTACGCCCGTTCAGTCCCGTCCAGCACAAGTGATCAGAAATCCAGGCCGGCTCGATGCGATCCGCCAGCGCCTTGAGCTGAGACAGGTAGTCGCGGTTCAGGGGATCGGCACTGCCGATCGACAGGGACACCCCGTGCAGAGCGACCGGATAGCGGGAACGCACTGTCTCCAGGTAGTAAAGCGGCTTGCCGCCGGGGACGAGATAGTTCTCCGTCAGCGCCTCGAACCAGTCGACCGATGGACTGCTGTCCAGTATTTCCTGGTAGTGTTGCGTGCGCAGACCGAGCCCGAAACCGAGACCCGGGTAACGCGCCTGGCAAGGCGCTACATTCGCCATGTCGTTCCTGTCCGTGCGCCGTGCAGGCGCGGGTGGTGTGGAAATTCGCGAAGAATAACACCAGGGAGCCGAACGGGCTCCCTGGGTTCGATAACGGGTGTTACTCCTCGACTACCTTGCCACCGTTGGCGATGCAATCTTCCTGGCTGGCATGCACCCATCCCTGGCCCTTGCAGCTGTTGTGACC
>JBAVKA010000531.1:0-6061 GCA_049688075.1 Gammaproteobacteria bacterium | reverse complement strand
GCCGTCAGCGATTTCGCTCAGATGACCGAGCCCGGCTGTTTCCATTCGCGCCAGCAGCGGCTTGAAAAATCGCTGGCGCGCGGTCTGCCGGGCCGCTGCATCACCGCCGTGCGTCCGCACCCAGGCTTCGACGAACGCCCCCATCAACCAGGGCCAGACCGTGCCCTGATGGTAACTGCTGTCCCGTTCGCGAACGCCGCCTTGATAATGCGGCGCATAACCCGGTTCACCCGGCGCGAGCGAGCGCAGCCCCGCCGGGGTCCAGAGATGCTGCTCGACTGCCGCAACGACCTGGAGCGCGCGCTCACCCTCCAGCAATGGCGACGGCAAGCCTCCCACGGCGAAAATCTGGTTCGGCCTTAACGCCGGGTCGTTTCTCCCCGCCTGATGGTCCGCGTCCACCACGTCGAACAGGCAGCCGCGCGCGGGATTCCAGAACTTTTCCCGGAACGCCTCGAGGCCGCGCTCGAATGATGCCTGCCAACGCGGGTTGGATGTCCCTGCGAAGGCCAGCGCATTCAACCAGAGCGCCTGGACCTCGACCGGCTTGCCGATGCGCGGGGTGACGACCCACTCGCCCACCCTGGCATCCATCCAGGTTAGCTGCACACCCGCCTCACCGCAGGCCAGCAGGCCGTCCGCATCGGCCCGGATGCCGTAGCGCGTGCCCTTCGTATAGGCGGACAAGATGGCTTCGACGGCGTCGCGCAGTGTTTGCCCGTCGGCTTCCGAAGCCACGCCGGTTTTCAGAAACTCCCCGACGGCAACGACGAACCAGAGTGACGCATCCACCGAGTTGAACTCAGGCTGATCGCCCTGATCGGGAAAACGATTCGGTAACATGCCCGCGGACACGCTCGCGGCCCACGCAACCAGAATGTCGCGCGCCATGTCCAGCCGGCCGGCGGCCAGGCAAAGCCCGCGCAATGAGATGAAGGTGTCTCGGCCCCAGTCGGCGAACCACGGGTAGCCGGCGATGATCGTCTTCCCCGTTGGCGCCGTTCTGGACTGGCGTTGCACCAGGTAGGCATCGGCGGCAGCATGAAGGGCTGACGGGAATTTCTGCCGACGCGTCTGTTCTCTCTTGCGGAACTGACTCAACAGTTCGGACGGCTCGACCCCCGCAGGCAATCGCGCGGCGTATGCTTTCGTGGTGAGGATCAGCACAGCCTCTCCCGTATCGAGATACCACTCGAGAATTCCCGGTGCGCCGAGGTCCTCCTCGCAATCCAGGCCGCGCGCGCGCTCCGCTTCATAGAGAAAATTATAGTACCAATGCGGTTCGTGATGGTAATCGCCATTGCCGAGCGCCACGCTCCCGGGTACGTCCGGATACGTTTGCCACGCGACCCGGCCCGGCGCCACTTCAGCCACAAAGCAAAAAGCCGGATTGCTCTTGTGCAGCGCGTGGTAATCGCGGCCGGAGAGAAAAGGCCGCACGAAAAGTCGCACGCCCTTCCCCGGCGAGAGCAGATTCCACGCAAGGCACGTGACCGGTTCGCCGCTGATCGCGAAAACCTCCTGCTGCACGCGCGTGCCATCGGCGAGCCTGAATACCCATCTGGGCCAGAGTTGCCGGGTGAATGACTCGATGTGCTGCGCCCCCTCGCCGCCAATGATGCCAGGTGCGTAACATTGCGAGCTGAGATCGAACCGCCCGCCCGCCGTTTCCACCCACGCATCAAAGCCGTTCACCAGAACCACCCGGCCGGCCGGCGGCGTGGTGGCGGTCAGCAGCAGCGCGTGGTAACGGCGCGAGCGCACGCCCGTCGCGGTGCCGGAAGCGAACCCCCCGAGGCCGTCGGCTTCAAGCCATTCCAGATGCAGACCACTATTGCTCAACATGAGCACTTGTTTCGTTCGGTGCAGCGTCGGTGCCACAGAAGGTCGCGTTGATCGCCGGGCTCGTAGCCGGCAATGTCGCTATGCCAATCACGGTGTATCCAGCCCGGCCCGTGAACGGACTCTGTGCTGATTGCTATGCTCGCTCATGATTTCGGTCGATGCACCGTTCCTGACGATGACGTGGTATGCATGCCGCCGACGATTCCGTGATTCTCTACGGGATGATCAGGCATGAGCTCACTCGTTTCGTTTAACCACAGCCCTTGCGAACCTCGCCGCGGAAGACCCGGTAGACGCCGATTGTGCAGACGCAGTCATCGGAGTTTTAATGATGCCAGCCATGATTCAGCCCGCCTGTTTACAGACTTGCAGGAGGACGCCCCTGGCATGGCTGAATGCCCCGCCGCCAAGGAAGGCAGCGCGTTTGAACAGGTCACAGAACTGTTGCCCGTCGATAGGTGGGCATTTCCAGCCGTCAGCCCCTAAAGACTCCGTAACCGCATCCAGAAAACCGATGACAAACCCTGCTCGATAGTGGGTCTCTGCATCGGTTGAACCGGCATTAACCCGCGTCATTTCTGCGCAATAGCCGGTGATTGTTTCAGGGGAGGCTGCAACGGCCGGGGTGGAGAGTAAAGTCGTAATAACTGCAGCAATGATAGTATTTCTGATAGCCATAATGATCTCCCTGCAGGTTTAGCGGTCAGACGCCGCTGGCTTGACTTCCGGGCTCACGTAAAAAATTGCAGGCTACACGGGAGACGGCTGGAGATCTCGCCGCTGCAGGACGCGCCCGGCAGATACGCCTGACAGCCTGCGCCTGATGCTCTCTCCGTGAATACAATTTCCCGATGAAGTTCCGGTTTCACGGTATTGCCTGATCGGCGACCTTTTCATGGGCACTCCTTACCAGATGAATGTGTCGCCCCGTGATGCCGCGATAGGCGATCTCGATCCCGAACGACACCAGAATCATGCCCAGCAGAATCCACAGATGGTTTCGGGTCGCCGGGTTCTCGTCCACCTCGATGCACAGCACAAGCAGGGCGATGGCAGTGCTCAGAGCCGCCATTCCGGATACCCAGGCAGCTCCGCCGGTCTCGCGGGCCAACCGTACACTGGCGATATTGACCGCCATGAACAGCAGCAGGAAGCCTGCACTGCCCATGGTCGCGATGGCCTCCAGGGGTACCAGGTTCGCGATAAGGAGAGCGAGCGCCGCGGTGATCAGCGCGCCCTCGAGATGCTGGCCGCGCATCGTCCGTTCCAGTTCTTCGGGAAGCTCGCCACTCCGGGCGATGATGTAGGCCAGGCGTCCGGTGCCGTAGAAGGTCGCATTGATCGCCGAACTCGTGGCCATCAACGCCGCAATCGTAATGGCGATAGAGCCGGTCCTGCCCATGAAATCCTCCGCCGCCACCGACAGGACATGGTCGCTAACCCTTGCCACCTCCGTAAAGCCCAGGTGTCCGACCACGACCATCACGATCAGCACATAGATCGCAATGACAATGAGCACACCGCCAATATAGGCAATCGGCAGGGAACGCTTCGGGTCGGCGACGTCACTGGAGGCATTGGCAATGAGCTCGAAACCCTCATAGTTCAGGAAAATGAGCATGGCCCCGGCGACCAGACCCAATGGCGACACGAAGTTCCCGGGCCCGAGCCGGCTCCATTCCATGGGCGTGAGCAGGCCGCCCACCACAAAGGCGACCAGGAGCAGCATCTTGACCGCGTTGAACACGTTCTCCGAACGCATCACCAGCCTGGCCCCGAAGATGTTGATGACCACCAGACCGACGATCACGGCGCTGATCAGGACATGTAGCCAGAAGCCGCGGTTCTGATCCGGGAAAAAACTGGCGCCATAGGTGCCGAAGGCATAGGCGTAGACCGCAAGCAGTACCACGTAGCTCAGCAGCAGCAGGATATTCGCCGCCCCGGTCACGATGCCGCCGCCAAACGCGCGGTTAAGAAATTCGACCGTACCGCCTTCTCCGGGGAAACGCAGCGTCAGCTTGAGATAGGAATAACTGGTCAGCAGCGCCACGATCCCGGCGATCAGAAAGGCAGCGGGCGCGGCACCTTTGGTGACCTCCACCGTGAGTCCGGTCACGGCGAAAATACCGCCGCCCACCATGCCGCCGATTCCGATGGACAGCGTGGAGAACGTGCCCAGTTTGCACTCCGTCCTGGACGACATCCGGGTGAAACCTCCTTATCCGCGTAGATTTCCCGGTTGACTGCGAGCAGAATCACTCAACCGGTAGCCGGTCTTGCTGTCAACGAATAATCGCTTGCATCGGTGTTTGGGCGGTGTGGGTATGGCCAGGTCGCTATCGGACACGCCCCGCCGGACGGTGCGCCTCGGCCGGCAGCGGAGTGATTTCCTGCACGTCGTCAACGCCGTCCCGAACGCGTTCATCCCGGTCCGGTTCATCTACATAGCTGTCATCCACATAAACGGGATCTTCATTATCAGCGGCATCACCAGCGTCCTGCTGATACTCCGTGTCCGGCTGCACGGCTGGCTCCTCCTGTGTTTCCGCAGCGCTATCCTCGGTCTCCTGGTACATCTCATTGCTTTGCGTTTCCAGGTTCTGCTCCACTTCGAGGCTTTGCTGTTGCTGTGCCGGCGTGGGACCGGGCTGCATCTCGATCTGCTGGGCTTCAACGCCCGTTGGCGGTGTACTGGAAAAGGTGACATTGCCCTCGGCATCGACCGACTTGTATATCGTCTCGGCCATCGCCGGCATGCACAACAGACACGTGGTCAGGGTAATGGCGGTCAGGCACGGCAACGCACGGATGTGTCTCATTCGGTAACTCATGGTCAAGCCCTCGGATGGATAGTGATGAATGTCCCGTTCGAAGTCATTGATATCGCCCTGCTAGGGGGCGAACTTAAAGGTGAAATAGGTGCCGACGGCTTTCTCGATCTCGCCGACGGTGACCGATCGACCCAGTAGCGGGCCGGCCCAGTCCTGACAGACCAGTTTCAGCACCTCGGGCTGGTGTTCAGACCTGAGCCGCAGTTCCTTGTAGAAACGCATGATGTCGGGCTGCGAAACCCATTCCTGCGAATCGGAGGCATCGGTAATCTGAAACGTGTCGGGCTTCACCGTGTGCGGGCCCAGATTTTCGATCTCGAAGCTGCAATTGACAGTATACTCGTCGACGCCACCGGAAAGCTGGCCGTTCTGCAAATCGATATGGGCCTCGCCCGCGGGAATCTCCACTGGCTGATTGAGCACCAGCTTTGATCCCGGGCGTATCTTGAACCAGGCCGAGTTGACGTCCGTCGTCGTGGTCGTCTGGCAGCCTGCAAGGAATAGTGCGAACAGCATCAATCCGTGTTTTCTCATTGTCGTTTCCTCCCGTGCAAGTTCGGTGTCGTTCAAAGCGCTCATGGACCCTACTATAGCCCAAACCACTGTTGTCCGGGGGCAACACGAAGGGGGGCGTACGAACTGCCCGGCATGGATTTATTCAGACCGTTGATGCATCCTTCGCGGCAGGCAGAAAAACACGACCCCCAGGAGGACAGGAAATCCCATGGCAAACCGCATCATTGGTTATCTGGCGCTGGCGCTCATCGCCGGTTGTGCAAGTAACGGCAACATCATCAATCAGCCGCCCATGCCGGACACACCGCAGGACTCGGTGAATATCCGGATTCACCGGGACGTGGCCGACGCAGAGGTCCTGGATGACGTGACGTTCACCATCAACGAGGAGCCCATCTACCAGTTTGGAGACACCAGCGATTTCACCTTCATCACGGTACCGGGCGAATACCTGTTCGGTTATCGGCAGGGTGGCAAGGACTGCAGCACCGACGTTCAGATCGACGCCGGAGGATTTTATGTCTTCGATCTGAAACCAGGCTGCATTATCGAAATGGAAAAGGAATAGGCGTCTGAAGGACTCAGGACTTCGCGACCCGCCTCAGCGCAGGCGCTTGCCCCACTCAGGGTAGAGTGGTGCCAGGCCGCCGGCAGACGCTTTCGGTTTCACCGGCTGCTTCACCGCCGCGGTTTTGAAGACGTTCGCAAGCGCCGCACCCTCCCAGACGACGCCACCCGGGGCATAGAGCGACTGGTCGAGCCGACGAACTTCGGCGCCGGCGTCGTTTCCCAGGCGCGAGGCGACGGCGCCCAGGTTGCGCGGCGGGTTGTCCGGCCACTCGGCCGCGGCCCAGTCCAGCAGCGAC
>JBAVKA010000530.1:0-1883 GCA_049688075.1 Gammaproteobacteria bacterium | reverse complement strand
GGTTGATTTCGAACATCCACAAGTCGCCGTTGAGGTCGCCGGCGAAGGCCAGATCGGGGATGTCGTCACCATCCGTACTGAGCAGCGTGGGCGCCGAGAGGCCGCCGCTGCTGCCGCTGACCGTGACGGTATAGACGGTATTGACGTTATCCAGGCTCACGAACTTCAGTGTCGTTGGATGTCCGCTGCTGGTGCTGTAACCGTTGCCGGTGATGATGTACCAGTCGGGGTCGGCCTCGTCGTTCCCGAGGGGTGCGATCTGCGGTTTGCCGTAGATGTAGCCGAAACCGTCAGACAGGGATTTTTCGAAAAGGAGTTTGTCGTTGGTGAAGGCCGGATTGGTCATGTCCAGCGCAAACAGGCCGGCACAACCCGGACCACACCCGCCGGTGAGTATGGTATGCCAGGTGTCGCCGATCTGCGCCGATCCCGTGTTCAGTTCACCCGCGAGGTAATAGGTGTGTTCATAGGTCTGGTCGCGAGCGGTCAGCAAACCGAGCTTGTTCATCACCATGGACGGAACATAGGCGAAGACCTCGGAGCCGTCCGCTGCGTCGAGGATGTGCAGCATGCCATCGTTCGCAGGAACCGCGATACGCTCGGCACGGCTGGCGTTGGCGGTCACGAAATCGCTAAAACCGGTCACCCTTCCAAGCAGTTCCTTGGGGGGGCCGATGTACACGGGTGATGCGGTGACATCGCCCAGCAGGTTGTAGCGTGTCCGGAAATAGGCATCGGTGACGCCGGGAGCGATATTGATTCTTTCATGAACGCGTTCGCCGCGAACGTAATTCAGGATTTCGCTGATCCAGGAGTCGCTATTCAGGGTGTCTGGGCTTGGACTGGTGGAAGCGGCGATGCTGCTGGCCATATCGGGGTCAAGGGCGATTCTTTGGGTGGTGCTGAGCTTGTCCCAGGTGAAGGCCTTCTGGCCGGCGTTGTTGGTGATGATATTGCGATTCTGCCAGTAGGATGTGTCGGCTGCCTCTTCGGCATCGAAGCTGGCGCGGGCTGACCAGCAGCCCGAGGCGGCGCGACCGCAATAACCGAGATCCCCCTGTGTGGCAGGGTTGGCACCTACGTCGACATCGGTGCGCCGGGTTCCATCTGCCAGGATCTCGTATTCGATGACGTCGCCCTGCCAGGCGCCGTTTTCAAACCACGGCCGGTAAGCCCTGGTGGCACCCAGTGTCAGGTCATTGTTCTTCAATGCGTATTGACCGAGGGTGATGGTGGGCTGCGTCGAGGGAATAAAGACCGCGACGGCGAAGATCAGTGTACTTACGGACAGGGCCGCCAGCGCGAATATCTTCAGATGAGGATGTCTGGATACTATTTTCATTATGCTTCTCCCATGATCAGGGCGTTGGCGGCAGGGGATCGGTGACGACCACCGATTGCACGATGCGTTTCGCACTGCGCGAGGTCTCGCTCTGCGCGGTTACCAGAAAAACCTGTACGATGGCGCCGGGCAACGGGTTGATCGTGCCCGCGAACGAGGCGTCTTCGCCCTTGGTGTTATCGAGCCCGGCGTTCTCGATGACATATTCGCCGGTGCCATCATCTGCCGTGCCGTCGGCATCCGTGTCGCTGCCGTCGCCATTCATATCGGGAATGGAAACCTTTGCGGCGGTGAAGGGCCACACGAGGTCCTTCGGCGATCCGCCGGGGGTGGTACCCACGGTGTAATACTGGTCATCATCAGCCCAGGCGCTGAACGGCACGGTGCCCGACTTGGCGATAGCCTCGATATCCTTTTCGCCTCTGGCGAGCACGTACTCGGTATTGTTGAGGGCGGTCGTCTGGAACTGGGCATTACCCGCCATCAGGTTCTCGAGCCGGGAGACGTTCATGCCGAAGACCCCGAGGATGGTCAGTATCAG
>JBAVKA010000529.1:0-10587 GCA_049688075.1 Gammaproteobacteria bacterium | reverse complement strand
GAGTGCATCGGCGTCGACAACCAGCGGCAGGGAAGACTCCAGCACCGCGGCGAGGAGACCCTGCGCCCAGCGTGAACGTCCCAGACCCGGACCGATCGCCACCACCGTGGCCCGCGCCAGCAATCGGGACAGGTCCCTGGAGGACTCGACGCCATGACACATCAGTTCCGGGCATGCGGCGGCGGTTGCCGCGGCATGCCCGCTGCGGGTCGCCAGACTGACCAGTCCCGCACCAGTGCGCAGTGCGGCCTCCCCCGCCAGGCGCAGCGCGCCATTCATACCATGATCGCCCCCGATCACGAGCACGTGACCGTTGGCACCCTTGTGCGCGGCGCGCGGTCGGGGCGCCGCCAATACCCCCAGCGGCGGCGCCGTCAGCAACTGCGCCGTTGCCGCCAGCCGGCGGTAGGTGCTCGCCGGCACGCCAAGGTCGGAAAACGTGATCTCGCCGGTGAACTCGGCCGCCTGACCGGTATACAGACCCTGTTTGCGTCCGATGAAGGTGACCGTCCGGTTTGCTTTCACAGCGACCCCGAGCACCGTGCCGCTGTCGGCGTGCAGGCCGCTCGGAATGTCAATAGCCAGCACCGGGACACCCACCCGGTTGACCGCCTCGACCATGGCCAGCCATTCCCCTTCGAGGGCACGGTCAAGCCCGGTACCGAACAGGGCGTCCACGATCACCTCGGCATCCGGCAGCCCTGCAAGATCGCCCGCATGGACCTCCCCGCCCGCCGCCAGATAGGCATCGCGCGCGGTCAGCGCATCGCCGCCGATACGAGCGGCCTCGCCCGCCTGCAGAACCGCGACACGGCAGTTCGCCTGCAATGCGAGGCGGGCAAGCACATAGCCGTCGCCCCCGTTATTCCCGGTTCCGCATACCACGACGATGCGACGAGCCTCGGGCCAGTCCCCGCGCAGGGCCTCCCAGGCCACTGCACCTGCCCGCGACATCAATATGTAGCCGGGAATTCCGGCCTCCTCGATTGCCGTGCGGTCGAGTTCGCGCACCTGTTCGGCGGTATATAACGGGAGCGTGGTTGTCATAATGTCCTTGGTATACATTGAGCATTCTTAACCGCAGAAACGCGAAGAACCCGGAGAAATTCATTACAGCTGAAAAATCAGTCCTCGAGACGGATTTTTACCAGACATCCGGCACGACCGTACCCTAACTACGGGATTTTCTCCCTAAACACCGTTTTCACCGCAAAGGCGCAAAGAACGCATAGCCATTTGATTGTTTTTGTTAACAAGTTACTTTGCGTCTTTGCGGTGCGTTTGTTGCTATATTGTGGCTGTACATCCCTGTCGGCATCCGCCGGCAGCCAGGGCAACATACCGTGAAGCCAGGGTAAAAACCAGCCGTCGAAACCACCGTGGAACAACACGCCCAACCCGCCGAACCCCGCCCCGACTACCAGGCCCTGGCATCGCTGATCAAGCGCTGGGGACTGGAACTGGGATTTCAGCAGATTGGCATCAGCGATACGGCGCTCGATGAACACGAGGTCCACCTGCTGAACTGGCTCGGTCAGGGCCGCCACGGCGAGATGCACTACATGCAGCGCCACGGAAACCGCCGCAGCCGGCCGGCGGAACTGCTGCCCGGAACGCTGCGGGTCATAGCGGCGCGCATGGACTACTGGCCGCCGGAGGCGGCCGATCCTGACGGGATTCTCTCTGACCCGACTCTCGCCTATGTCTCCCGCTATGCCCTGGGACGCGATTATCACAAGGTGCTGCGCAGGCGCCTGCAGAAACTGGCCGGGCGGATTGCCGCCGTGGTCGGCCCGTTCGGCTATCGCGCCTTCAGCGACAGCGCCCCGGTTCTGGAAAAGGCCCTGGCGCAAAAGGCCGGCCTGGGCTGGATCGGGAAACATACCAACCTGCTCGGTGAAACGGCCGGTTCGTGGTTCTTTCTCGGAGAGCTGTACACCGACCTGCCGCTTCCGGTCGATGCGCCGGCGCGAAACCATTGCGGCACCTGCCAGTCCTGCCTGCAGGCCTGCCCGACTGGTGCCATCGTTGCACCCTATCAGCTGGATGCACGCCTGTGCATCTCCTACCTCACCATTGAGCTGCGTGGTTCGATTCCGGAAGCGCTGCGCCCGCTGATCGGCAACCGCATCTACGGCTGCGATGACTGTCAGCTGGTATGTCCCTGGAACCGCTTCGCGCGCACCACGGACGAGGTCGATTTCCGCAGCCGCAACGCACTGGATGCAACGACGCTCGTGCAGCTGTTTAGCTGGAGCCGCGAGGAGTTCACGGCGCGGCTGCAGGGCAGCGCCATCCACCGCATCGGCTACGCCTGCTGGCTGCGCAACATCGCCGTCGCGCTGGGAAACGCGCCAACTACCCGCAAGGTGGTCGCCGCGCTCGAACGCCGCCGCGACGACGCCTCGGCACTGGTTCGGGAACACGTGGGCTGGGCGCTGGGACGGCATGGCGCATGAACAAGCGAATCAGCGAGCCTCTTTCTGCATCTCCAGCGCCTGCGCATACAGCTCATTCCTCGACAGGCCGGTGATTTTCGCTGCCAGCGAGGCCGCCTGTTTCAGCGGCAGCTCCGCCACCAGCACCGCAAGCACCTGCCGGGTCGCCTCGTCCAGCGCACTGTCTTCAACCCCCGGACTTCCCTGCACCAGCACGACGAACTCGCCCTTCTGCCGGTTGGGGTCGGCCTGCAGCCAGACCAGCAGCCCGGCGAGGACGCCGCTCTCGATGGTTTCGAACATCTTGGTGAGTTCCCGCGCAATGACGGCTGAACGGCCGCCGCCCAGAATCTCCGCCATGTCAGCGAGACACTCGACGATGCGGTGCGAGGATTCGTGAAAGACCAGGGTCCGGCGCTCCCTGCCGAGTTCTTCCAGGCGCCGGCGCCGGGCCGTCGCCCGTGCCGGCAGAAAGCCCTCGAACACAAAGTGATCCGCTGGCAGGCCGGCGACCGACAAGGCCGCGATGCAGGCTGCGGCACCCGGTACGGGCACCAGCCGGAATCCGGCCGCGCGCGCGGCGCGCACCAGGCAGAAGCCCGGGTCACTGATCAGCGGCGTTCCGGCATCGCTGATCAGGGCCAGATCATCACCCGCGGCGAGCCGGTCGAGCAGCTGCGGGGTGATTTCACGTTCATTATGCTCGTGCAACGCCACCATCGGGGTGTCGATGCCGAAATGCGACAGCAGCCTGGCGCTGTGGCGGGTATCCTCGGCGGCGATGCGCGAAACGTCTTTGAGCGTGGCGATGGCGCGTGCGGATATATCCTGCAGATTGCCGATGGGTGTGGCGACCACGTAGAGCACACCCTTGCGGTTTGTCATCATGACCTCCTCGGCGATGGGCACAGGCAATTTTCATACGTAGCGAAAGACATTCACCGCAAAGATGTGAAGAACGCAAAGCTTCTTGATAGTTTCAATCATACGTTTCTTTGCGGACTTTGCGTCTTTGCGGTGAAAATGGTTCTATGACGAACGGGCGTTCCAGCGATTAACTGGACGTCATGGCGGCTTTTCAGTAGAGTCGGCCGCTACTCGAATCATCGACCTGTACCGACTGCCGTCCGCAATGCATCCATCACGTCTGGCCTCCCTCCTGATCCTTCTTGCCATCGCCGGCCTGTCACTGGTCAGTGGCTGCAGTACCGGCGTGCGCATGGTGGCGCCCACCACAGATCAGCGTCTCCAGTCGCAGGCGCAGACACTGGAGGCGGCGGGTGACTTCCAGGGCGCCGCGGCACTTTACCTGCAAGCCGCCGAACAGGCCAGCGCACCGCTCAAACAGGACTATCTGTTGTCCGGCGCCGACCGGCTGATCAGGGGCGGCGATGATGCGCGTGCCGAAGCCGTGCTTGCCGGCATAGCCGCCGGCGGTCTGCCCGAAGCGCAGCGCCAGCATTACGATGTCACCCAGGCGCGGCTCGACCTCGCACGAAATCGTCCCGGGCAGGCCCTGGAGCGACTGCAGTCAATACCGGCCGGCGGGCCCTGGCAGGCGGACACTCACCGCCTGCGTGCCGAAGCCTACCTGCTCGACAACAACTACCTCTCCAGCGCCCGCGAACGCATCGCGCTCGATGGACTGCTGACCGACCCGCAGCAGAAGCTGGAAAACCAGTTCGCCACCTGGGAGGCGCTCACCCGGCTGTCGGATGCCCAGCTGCAGGATATGCGCATGGCACCCCCACCGGATGTCCTGAGCGGCTGGCTGGAACTGGTGGAACTCACCCGCCTCTACCTGCAGCAACCGCAAGCCCTGGCAGAGGTTATTCCGCACTGGCAAACGCGCTACCCGGGCCACCCGGCCAGCGGCGTTTTCATCACGCGTCTGCTGGAGAACATGGGAACCGCCGCCCGGCCGCCGCAACAGGTCGCCATCCTGCTGCCGCTGAGCGGCGCGCTCGCGGAAGCGTCCGCCGCCATCCGCGACGGCATGCTGGCCGCCTACTACGACACCTCCGATGGCAGCCAAAGGCCCGTACTGCGCATCTATGACGTCGGAACAAATCCCGCCGACGCCGTGGCACGCTACCAGCAGGCGGTCGCGGACGGTGCGCGCTTCGTCATCGGACCCTTGCGCAAGGAGGCGGTTGAGGCGTTGCTGCAGCAGGAATCGCTGCCGGTGCCGGTGCTGACGCTCAACCAGGTCGACACCGACGTGAGCGTCAACCCCTCGGTTTACCAGTTCGGTCTGTCGCCCGAAGACGAAGCCCGTGAAGTCGCACGGCGTGCCTGGCGGGACGGGCACCGGCGGGCGATCAGCCTGGTCCCGCAGGGCGACTGGGGCGAGCGCGTCCAGGCGGCGTTCGTCGATGAATGGAGCAAACTGGGCGGCAGCCTGCTCGATCAACAGGTCTATGACCCCGGGGAAACCGATCATAGCCGGGTCATCAGCGCCACGCTCAACCTCGACGACAGCAAGGCGAGGCAGGCCAGCCTGGTTCGGTTGCTCGGACAAAATCTCGAATTCGAGCCGCGGCGGCGCCAGGATGTCGATTTCATCTTTCTCCTTGCCACGCCCGAGCAGGCGCGCCTGATCCGCCCGCAACTGAGCTTCTTCCGGGCGCAACACGTGCCGGTCTACAGCACCTCGCATGTCTACTCGGGTCAACCCGATCAATCACGGGACATCGACTTGAACGGGCTGAAGTTCTGCGACATGCCATGGACGCTCGAAGCGGTGAATGGCTGGCAGGAACTGAAGCAGGGCATCAATCAGCTCTGGCCGGACAACGCCGCGAGCCGCGAGCGTTTCTATGCACTGGGCATCGACGCCTACCGCATCACCCCTTACCTGGGCCGGTTCGAGGGCAGCCTGTTCGGGTCCTATCACGGCGTGACCGGCAATCTGACGCTCGATCCCCACCAGGTACTGCACCGGACACTGATATGGTCCCAGTTCAGAAACGGCCTCCCCTACGTACTCGACGCCGGGACGGAAACAGTCACCGACACTGCAACGCCGGCGTCACACGAATGACGACGCTCAGCACGGGCCGGGATGCCGAAACCCTCGCCTGCGACTACCTGCGGACGAAGGGGCTGGCACTGGTGGAACGCAACTATCGCAGCCGCTTCGGGGAAATCGACCTCATCATGGACGACCGCGACTGCCTGATCTTCGTCGAGGTCCGATACCGGCGGCAGGCGCGCTACGGTTCGGGCGCGGAGAGCGTGGATGCGCGAAAGAAGGCGAGGATCATCGCCTGCGCACGCCATTACCTGCTGCGCCATCCCCGCGCATCGGAGCGGCCCTGCCGCTTCGATGTGGTGGCCATCGGCGGCGGGGCGAATCCCGCCATCGAATGGATCGCGGATGCCTTCCCGGCCCTGTAATAACAGCACCCGGCCATGGAACCGATCGAACACATCAGGCGCAACTTCCTCGACAGCATCAGCGCCAAGCAGCAGGCGCTGGAGACCGCCGCGCCGGCCATCGCCCGCGCCGCGGCGGTGCTGGCCCAGGCGCTCTACGGCGGCGCCAGGGTGCTGAGTTGCGGCAACGGCGGCTCGGCGGCCGATGCCCAGCATTTCTCCTCCGAGCTGCTCAACCACTACGAGCTGGAACGACCCGGTTTGCCGGCCATGGCCCTCACCACGGACAGCTCCACCCTGACCTCGCTCGCGAACGATTACGGCTACCCCGAGGTCTTCGCCCGGCAGATCCAGGCCCTCGGCCGTCCGGGCGATGTCCTGCTCGCCATCACGACCAGCGGAAACTCGGAAAACATTCTCCGGGCGATCTCGGCTGCGCACCGGCGCGGCATGCAGGTCATCGCCCTGTGCGGGCGTGACGGCGGAGGAATTCCTGCCCTGTTGAAGGACGGCGACACTGAAATTCGCGCACCGGGATCTTCCACAGCGCGCATCCAGGAAGTACATTTACTGGCCATCCACTGCCTCTGTGATCTGATCGACAAACTCATACCCCGAAAGGAGACATAAAACCGATGAAGTTGAACCATGGAATCCTCGCACTGCTGATCGCCACCAACCTGCTCTACGGCTGCGCCCCCGTGGTCATCGGCGGCGCCGCGGCCGGAACCGCCGTCGTCGCTAATTCCCGCCGCTCCCCCGGATCGGTCGTGGATGATGAAACGATTGAATTGAAGGCGCGTCTCGCCATCATCGAGAACAAGGAGCTCAACAGCCAGGTGCATGTCGAGATCACCAGCTACAACGGGATTATCCTGTTGACGGGCCAGGCTCCTAACGAGCAGCTGCGCACCGAGGTGGAAAACATCGTCAAGAAAATTCCGGAGGTGCAGAACCTCGCCAACAAGACCGGGACGGCACCCCCGATCCACAACGAGATAACCATTGCCGCCCCCAGTTCCTTCATGACGCGCACCAGCGATTCGCTGGTTACCGCCAAGGTCAAGACCGAACTCCTCGGTATTACCGACATCGAAGGTTTTAACGGCACCCGGGTCAAGGTGATCACCGAAAATGGCACGGTCTACCTGATGGGTCTGCTCACCCACAAGGAAGCCGACGCCGTGACCGAGAAGGCCCGCCAGGTCGGCGGCGTGCAGCGGGTCGTGAAGCTGTTCGAGTACATCGACTGAAGCGGCTGGAAAGTGTTCCAACAAAATCACTCCCCGTCCGGGCGGATTGTCCGACGCTGCGGCGCCGGCCTGGGAAAGTCAATCACCCCTTCACATGCCTCATCAGGCGGCGCCTGCGGCTCACCTGGCGGGGATTAAGCGTATTGCGGCGTCCCTGGTAGGGGTTGCCACCGGTGCGGAATTCGATGCGCACCGGCGTGCCGGTGATTTTCAGCGCCGCACGGAAGGCATTCTCGAGGTAGCGCCGGTAGGTCTCCGGCACGCTTTCGGTCTGGTTGCCGTGGATCACGATGAGTGGCGGGTTACGTCCCCCCTGGTGGGCGTAACGCAGCTTGATGCGCCGCCCCCTGACCAGCGGCGGCTGATGTGCGGTCACGGCCCTTTCCAGAATCTCCGTCAATTGCGGCGTCGACAGTTCACGCATCGCCGAGGCATAGGCGCGGCGCACCAGCGGGAACAGCTCGCCAACGCCGGTGCCATGCAGGGCGGAGATAAAGCGGACGCTGGCAAAGCCGAGAAACGGCAGCTTGCGATCCAGCTGATCCTTCACCATCCGGCGCTCGTGCGGCTCCAGGCCGTCCCACTTATTGACGGCCAGCACCAGCGCTCTGCCCTTCTCGGCGATATAGCCGGCCAGGGTGGCGTCCTGCTCGCCGATGCCGGCGCGCGCGTCAAACACCAGAATGACGACCTGGGCCGCATCGATGGACTGCAGTGTCTTGATGATGCTGAACTTCTCGATCGCCTCCGTGACCCGCGCCCTGCGGCGCACGCCGGCTGTGTCGATCAGCGTGTAAGCCACACCATCGCGCTCGAAAGGAATGAAGATACTGTCGCGCGTGGTGCCCGGCTGGTCGCTCGCAAGCACGCGCTCCTCGCCGAGCATGCGGTTGATGAGGGTCGATTTGCCGGCATTGGGACGCCCCACGATGGCAACGCGCACCGCTTGATCATCCGCCTGCTCCTCCTCGACCCGGCCATCCGCCGGCAGGGGTAGCGCCGCAAGCGCGGTTCGCAGCAGGCGCTCCACACCGCGCCCGTGCGTGGCGGAGACCGGCTGCGGTTCGCCCAGTCCAAGCCGGTAGAATTCGCCCAGTACGGTGTTCTCGTCGAGGCCATCGGTCTTGTTGACGACCAGCGTCAGCGGTTTCCCTCGCCGGCGCAGGTCCGCGGCGATGTCCTCGTCGGTGACGGTCAGGCCGTCCCTGGCGTCTACCAGGAAAAACACCAGGTCAGCCTCCTCGATCGCCTGCCAGGCCTGCCGCTCCATCAGCCCGTCGAGTTCCTTGTCGCCCGCCGCCAGCCCGCCGGTATCGACGACGATAAACGGCCGCTCGCCGATCCTGCCGTCGCCGTACTTGCGATCGCGGGTCAGTCCCGGCACGGCGGCGACCAGGGCATCCTGGGTACGGGTCAGGCGGTTGAACAGCGTGGATTTGCCGACATTCGGGCGACCCACCAGGGCGATGACCGGTATCATGGGAATGTGACGCTCAACTCGAGGGATATCATTTCCGGGGAAGTCTCATTGACCACGGGTCGCTTCCGGCTTCCTGCCTCCGGGCGACACGTGTACATCCGTGCGCTTCGAACCACACGGAAAAACCTGGACGATGCATGGATACAACCGTGTCTTCCGTATGATTCTGTGGCTGTTTACACGGTCACCGCCGGTAGCTATCAGCCACGCTTGAGCGTGTAGGCGGCGAGCGTACCACCCTTGCCGTAGACATACAGCACATCACCCACGGCCACGGGACGCGCTGCAATGCCCTTGCTATCCACCCTGACCCGGCCGGCGATGCGCCCGTCATAGGTCGACAGCAGGTGCAGGTAGCCCTCGAAATCGCCGACCGCCACATAGTTCTCGAATGGTTCCGGCGCCGACAGGGCGCGATTGTGCAGCTTGTCCTGTTTCCAGACCGAGGCGCCATTATCACGCGACAGCGCCCAGACCTTGCTGTCCTCATCAGTGACATAGACCTGGGAGTAGTCCACTCCCAGACCGGTATAGGACGACATATCGCGCGACCAGCCGAGATTGCCGCTGCGCAGGTCGATGATCGCGATCTTGCCCTGGAACGACACCACAAAAACTGTGCCACCGACGATGACCGGGTTGGCGTCGACATCGACCAGGCGGTCAAGTTCCGATCGGCCCTGAGGGATCGAGATGCTGGTTTCCCAGACCTGGAAACCGTTGGCCAGCGTGAGCGCGGCTACCTTGCCGTTGGCAAACCCGGCGACCACGGCGCCCCGCTCCACAGCCGGACTGCTGGTGCCTCGCAGGGTTAGCACCGGGACGGAATGGTCGGAGATCCAGAGTTGACGGCCATCATTGCTGCTCAGTCCGGTCAGGGTGCCGTCCGCTGTCTGTATGACCACGACCCCGGCATCGACCCGGGGCACCGCCAGGACGACGCTCGATACCGGCGCACGCCATACAATGGAACCGTCGTCGATGTTGAGTGCAAGCACCTCGGCATCGCTGGTACCCACCAGCACCAGTCCTTCGCCGGCGCCGGGGCCCGCCGATATCGGGGCATCCGTCTTCGTCTGCCAGAGTTTCTTGCCGGTCTCGGCGCTCAACTCGACGACCCGGCCATCGCGATCGGCGGCCAGCACATACGGACCCAGCACCGTCGGCACCAGATTGACGGATTGCTTGTCATAGCCGACGCCGATATCCGTACTCCACAATTCCTTCAGCTGTACCGGGTCCGTGATCTCGTCAAGTTTGGCCGGTGGGGTGGCATTGTCATCCCCGCCGAACCAGCCCGAGATGGTGGAGCATCCGCCCAGCAGGACGGTGATCAGAACAACGGCGACTCGCTTCATTTGCCGTCATCCGGCAGGGCGGACGGTTCGGTGTTTTCGTATTTCAGCTGCAACAACCGGTATTCGGCCGACTCCGGAGGCAAAGCGGCCAGCGCGATTTCGTATTCCGCGCGCGCCTCGTCGACAGCCCCGCGCGCCGCGTGAATATCCCCCTGCAGTTCGTTAACCAGGGGGGCGAAGGCACTGTCCGTCGGGGACTGCGCCAGCAGGGCTTCGGCGCCTTCCAGGTTACCCTCGGCCACCATGACGCGCGCCAGTCGCAGGCGCACCAGGGGTCGCAGCGCCTCGGAACCGGATTTGTCCAGCGCCCATTGCAGCTGCGCGTGAGCGGCTTCCGGCACGCCCTGTTCCAGCTTCACCTTCGCCAGCGCGAGCGCCGCAAGCGTCGCATAGGGCGTCGAGGAGTACTCCCCTATAAGGACGCCCGCCCGGTCATTGACGAGACTCTCCTCGCCACGGGATAGCGCGTTCATCAGGGTGGCATAGATATTCGATGCCTCATCCGCCTTGCGGTCCTGATAGGCGAACCAGGACTTGGCACCGAACAGCAAGGCGAGGCCCAGCAGCAGACCGGTGATGACCGAACTGGCATTTTCCTTCCACCAGGCCTTGATGTGCTCGAGGCGCTGCTCGTCTGTCTCATTGGCATCCATCGACATCTCCCGTCATGAATTCAGAAT
>JBAVKA010000528.1:0-9558 GCA_049688075.1 Gammaproteobacteria bacterium | reverse complement strand
CTGCCGGCGATGGGGGTGGCGCGCGCCGCGGGCATGCTGGCGCTCGATCTGCTGCCCCCGGCGAAGCGTCTGCTGACGCGTCTTACCATGGGGCGTTCTGGCCGTATACCGCGGCTCGCACGCGGGTTGCCGTTGTAGGTGAGAATGCCATGAACCAGTTCGATGTCATTATCATCGGGGCCGGTATCGTGGGTGCGACGGCGTCCTGCGCCCTGGGTGAGGCAGGCGTCAGGGTCGCACTGGTCGAGGCGCGCCCGCTCGCAAGCGATGCGAACGATGGCATGCGCGATGCGCGCGTCTTTGCGATCACTCGCGCTTCGCAACGGATTTTCGAAACGCTCGGTATCTGGGAACGCATCATGACGCGTGGCGCCTATCCGTTCAGGGATATGGAGGTGTGGGACGCGGGCGGCACGGGAGTGATTCATTTCGACTGCGCCGATATCGGCGAACCCTGTCTCGGCCATATGATCGAGCCCCGGATCATCCACGCCGCTCTGCTGGAACGGGTGCGTTCGATCGCTGTGATAACCCTCTTCTGCCCGGCGCAATTCACGGATATCACTATCGATAAAGCCGCAGTCAGTGTGAATCTGGAGGACGGCTCGACCTTGAATGCCCCCCTCATCGTCGCGGCGGACGGCGCCCGCTCGCCATTGCGTGAGCGGCTGAGCATCCCGGCCCGGGTGCATGACTACCACCAAAGCAGCCTGGTCGCGCGCGTGGCGACTGAATTTCCGCATCAGGCGACGGCCAGGCAGCGTTTTCTGCCGGGTGGGCCGCTCGCCTTTCTGCCGATGGAGGAAGGCTGGAGTTCCATCGTATGGACCCTGCCGACGGCCGAGGTTGAAGGCATGCTGACGCTGGAACGGGAGTCCTTTCAGACTGCCCTGGGACAGGCCTTTGATTTTCGCCTCGGCCGGATCGTCGATTCGGAGCGTCGCGAGGCCTGGCCGTTGACGCGGTTACACGCGGAACACTATGTCAGGGAACGCGTCGCGCTGACTGGCGATGCGGCGCATGCCATACACCCGCTGGCGGGGCAGGGGGTCAACCTGGGCCTGCTGGATGCGGCCTCCCTGGCGGAGGTCATCCTGGCCGCGCGGTCTCGCGGGGGTGATCCGGGCTTGCTGCCTGTCCTGCGTCGTTACGAGCGCTGGCGCCGCAGCGACAACCTGCTCATGATGTCCGCCATGGACGGGTTCAATGTGCTGTTCGGAAACGAATTGGGACCGGTGCGCTGGCTGCGCAACTTCGGTCTGTCGATGGTGAATGCAGCCGGGCCAGCCAAGGACCTGTTGATGCGCCATGCTGCCGGCCTTGCCGGAGATCTGCCGGCGCTAGCGCGGGAGCGGGCCAGGGTCGATTCCCCTTGACACCCCACACCTTAATATATAGTTATCATTCATAAACACCGTATTCACCGAAAGACGCAAAGACGCAAAGAACGCAGAGAAATTCTTCAATAAATACAATCAAAAACTTTGTGCTCTCTGCGGCTTTGAGGTGAGTTTGCTTCATTATGGGCAGACACTATATTAGGCGATCCAGGATTGCTCGGCGCGAATCGCCTGCCTGTCTCCACGATCTTCACCGCTTTGCGGTGAATCCTCGCGGGATAACCCCCTCACTGAATCTGGCACTTGCCGGTTGTCAGGAGTATATTTGCCGCTCAACGAGATTCTGCTGCGGGAGAGGATTCACGGTCAGATTGACCGGAACCGCCGAAGGCGCAACACGCCCGGAAACGCTCAGGCAAAAGGACTGTAGCAGACAGTTGGCTCTGGAGAGCGGCCGCGGTCAGGCCCACCGAAGGGGACAGGCCCGCCATTGTATCCAGGCAGTGGCCTACACTCTCAGGTTACCGGACAGAGGGGCGACGGTGGTGTGAACCGCCGTCGCCCCTTTTTTATTGTTTCAGCATCGGCAGGCGTACCGGCAAAGTAATCGGCCCAATGGGAAACAGGACACCACTCTACGAAGAACACCTGGCTGCAGGCGGCAAACTGATGGAGTTCGCCGGCTGGGATATGCCGATCAACTACGGATCCCAGATCGAGGAGCATCATGCAGTGCGCCACGGTGCCGGCATGTTCGATGTCTCGCACATGACTGTCGTGGACCTGACCGGCGGGCCCGTGCGCGACTATTTGCGTCGACTGCTTGCCAACGACGTGGGCCACCTCAAGGACACTGGCAAGGCGCTCTACAGCTGCATGCTGAATGCGACCGGCGGCGTGATCGACGACCTGATTGTCTATTACCTGCGGGATGACTATTACCGCATGGTGGTCAACGCCGCCACACGGGAGAAGGACCTGGCCTGGCTGGTGGAGCAGGCGGTTCTGTTTGACGTCACCGTGAAGGAGCACTCCGAACTGGCCATGATCGCCATTCAGGGGCCTGACGCCAGAAATACGGTGCTGGACGTGCTCGGCCCGGACAGGGTGGCGGTCGCGGCGACACTCAAACCCTTCGTCGGCACGTTCGCGGGTGACTGGTTCATCGCCCGCACCGGCTACACCGGCGAGGACGGTTTCGAGATTATCCTGCCGGGCGACGTGGCAGCCGGGTTCTGGCAGGATCTGCGCGCGGCCGGCATCAGTCCCGCCGGTCTCGGTGCGCGCGATACGCTGCGGCTCGAAGCCGGCATGAACCTGTACGGCGCGGACATGGACGAGACGGTCACGCCGCTCGAGTCGGGACTGGCATGGACGGTGGCCTGGGAGCCGCCGGACCGCGATTTCATCGGCCGCGACGCACTGGAGACACAGCGCCGGGAGGGTGTTCCGCGCAAGCTGGTTGGCCTGCTGCTGGATGGCAAGGGCGTGCTGCGCAATCATCAGAAGGTGAGCGTCGGGAGCGACATTACGGGCGAGATCACCAGCGGCAGCTTTTCACCGACCCTGCAGCGCAGCATCGCCCTCGCGCGCATACCGCAGGATGCCGGAGATAGCTGCCAGGTCGAAATCCGCGGCAAGCTGCTGCCGGCGCGCGTGGTCAAGCCGCCGTTCGTGCGCAACGGCAAGGCGCAGATCGATTTATGACACCGATTAATTCACCACAGAGACGCGGAGATCGCAGAGAAAACCTGAATTAAGGGTAACCCCGAAAAAAATCAAATCGGACATATCACAGGAGTCAACCTGCGTGCGACCATGGTGTTTGAATATCTACAGGTTCGTGCGCAAGCCAGCAACTGGAAATATACGAATTATTCGGGTTACCCATATTTTTCATTTAACTCTGCGTCTCTGCGGTGAATAGAATATTTCCACTAAGGAGCGAGGACAACCATGAGTAACATCCCTGCAGATTTCCAATACACGAAGACGCACGAGTGGGCGCGTCTGAATGACGACGGTTCCGTGACGGTCGGTATCACCGACAATGCCCAGGAACAGCTGGGCGATATGGTCTACATCGAAGTCCCCGATGTCGGAAAGGTCGTGGCCGCGGCTCAAGCCTGTGCCGTGGTGGAGTCGGTCAAGGCCGCCTCCGATGTCTATGCACCGATTGCCGGTGAGGTCGTTGAGGCCAACAGCAACCTGGTCGACAATCCCGAGACCGTGAACCAGGATGCCTATGGCGAGGGCTGGATGTTCCGCCTGCTCCCGTCCGATCCAGGCGAACTGGAGGCGTTGATGGACGCCGATGCCTATGAGTCGTTTCTCGAGTCCGAGAGTCACTAGCCCGGCCCGGCCGCGACGGACCCGTACCCATGCCTTTCATTCCGCATACCGACACCGATATTCGTGACATGCTGGATGCCACCGGCGCGGATGCGATAGATGACCTGTTTGACGAAATCCCCGCCGGACTGCGCGCCGGTGGGTTGCCAGGTATTCCGCCCGGCATGACCGAACAGGAAATCAGCCGGCTAATGAGTTCGCGTGCGGAGTCCGACGGGCGCCCGCTGTGCTTTCTGGGCGCCGGGGCCTACGATCACCACATTCCGGCGGCCGTCTGGGAGATCACCACGCGCGGTGAATTCTACAGCGCCTATACGCCCTATCAGGCTGAGGCCAGTCAGGGTACGTTGCAGCTGATTTACGAATTCCAGACTATGATGGCCAGCCTGACCGGGATGGAGGTCTCCAACGCCTCGCTTTATGACGGCGCCTCGGCGCTGGCAGAGGCCGTACTCATGGCCGTGCGCGCCAACCGCAAGTCGACGTCGCGCCGCATCCTGGTGCCCGTGGCGACGCACCCCAATTACCGCAGGACGACCCGCACTATCGTCCACAACCAGGACATCGAGCTGGTCGAGCTGCCGTACGATCGGGAAGGCGGCAACACACCGCTGGAGTCCCTCGCACCCTACGAGGGTCAGCACATCACCGCCCTGGTCATCCAGCAGCCGAATTTCTTCGGCATTCTCGAAGATGTGGATGAACTGACCGACTGGGCGCACCGGCAGGGTGCGCTCGTGATCGCGGTGTGCAACCCGACTGCGCTCGCCATTCTTGCGCCTCCGGGCGCCTGGGGCGAAGCGGGGGCGGATATCGCCTGCGGCGAAGGGCAGCCGCTCGGCGTGCCGCTCGCCGGCGGTGGACCCTATTTCGGATTCATGTGTTGCCGGCGGGCACTGGTGCGCCAGATGCCCGGGCGCATCGTTGGCCGTACCCTGGACCGCGACGCTCGCGTGGGCTATACATTGACCCTGCAGGCGCGTGAACAGCACATTCGCCGTTCCAAGGCGACATCCAATATCTGCACCAACCAGGGACTGCTGGTGACAGCGGCGACCATCTACATGGCGTTGCTCGGTGCCGACGGACTGGCGCGCGTCGCGCAGGCCTGTCATGCCAATACCCTGGCTCTGGTGGAAAAGCTTACCGGGAACGCGTGCGTGGAGGCCGTGTTCAGCCGGCCGTGTTTTCACGAGTCGGTACTGCGCCTGGCGTTGCCGCTCGCGGATATCATGCGACCGCTGCACGCGCACAACCTGCTGCCGGGCTTCAACCTGTCGGTGGATTACCCGGAACTCGGGAATGCCTTGCTGGTCTGTGCCACTGAGGCCCGCACCAGGGAGGATATCGAGTTGTACGCGGATCACCTGAACCGCATCATCGAAAGGCAGACCGCGGCCGGTTGTCCGGTCAAGCCAAAAATGGCCTAGAAGGATCAACGAGAACGCAACCAATCTGAAGGGAGTTGAATCATGGCAACAGTGACTTTGCAGGGCAATCAAATTCACACCAACGGGGAACTGCCGGCGGTGGGCGCGAGCGCACCGGATTTTCATCTGGTGGACGGCAAGCTGAACGACGTGAGCCTCGCGAACTATCGCGGCAAGAAGAAGCTGCTGAACATCGTTCCAAGTCTGGACACACCGACCTGTGCGACCTCGACTCGCAAGTTCAATGAACGGGCGCGGGACAGGGAAGATGCGGTCGTGCTGGTGATTTCCGCCGACCTGCCGTTCGCGCAGGGGCGCTTCTGCGGGGCGGAGGGAATCGACAACGTGATACCGCTGTCGATGATGCGCAGCCGCAACTTCGCCAAAGACTATGGCGTACTGATCACCGACGGGCCGCTTGCCGGCATCACGTCGCGCGCGGTAGTGGTCATGGACGAGAACGACAAGGTCGTTTACACCCAGCTGGTGCCGGAGATCGGCGACGAACCGGATTATGACACGGCGCTTGCCGCGCTGTAATCCTGCGGGCGTGCAGGCGCAGACCCAGGCCCGCGAGAGGATGCCTCGCGGGCAGTGTCGCGCCTGTGGCGTACGACAGGACGGATGCAAGAGATGCTGATATTTGAACATTCACGCAGCGGTCGCCGCGCACAGGCGCAGGCACCCGCGTCCCCGGTGGAGACACCGGACATCCCCGGGAGGCTGCTGCGCCGGGACCGGCCGTTGCTGCCGGAAGTATCCGAATTGCAGGCGGTGCGGCATTACACGCAGCTCTCGCAGAAGAACTTCTCGATCGACACCCAGTTCTACCCGCTCGGCTCCTGTACCATGAAGTACAATCCGCGGGCTTGCAATACCCTGGCCATGTTGCGGGGTTTCCTGTCCAGCCATCCGTTCGCGCCGGAGTCGCTCGGGCAGGGTTTCCTCGCCTGTCTGTACGAACTGCAGGAAATGCTCAAGGAAGTGACCGGCATGACCGCGGTGTCGCTGACGCCGGCGGCGGGCGCCCAGGGCGAATTCGCCGGCGTGGCCATGATCCGCGCCTACCACGAGGCGCGCGGCGACGGCGAGCGCCGGGAAATCCTCGTGCCGGATGCCGCCCACGGCACTAACCCTGCGACCGCCACCATGTGTGGATACACCGTCCGCGAGATCCCGACCGACCGACAGGGCGACGTGGACCTCGCCGTGCTGAAGAAATCCGTCGGGCCGCATACGGCGGGAATCATGCTGACCAACCCGTCCACGCTCGGCGTATTCGAGCGGCACATCCAGGAGATCGCCGCCGTGGTGCACCAGGCCGGTGGCCTGCTCTACTACGATGGCGCCAACCTGAATGCCATCCTCGGCAAGGTGCGCCCGGGCGACATGGGATTCGACGTTATACACATGAACCTGCACAAGACCTTCTCCACACCGCACGGCGGCGGCGGTCCGGGCGCCGGCCCGGTGGGCGTCGCCAGGCGCCTGGAACCGTTCCTGCCGGTGCCGATGGTCGGCTATAACGGCGACGAGTATTACTGGATCGACGAAACGGTTCGTCCGCAGAGCATCGGCCGCCTGTCCGCGTTCATGGGTAACGCCGGGGTGCTGATGCGCGCCTATGTCTATGCTCGCCTGCTGGGCCGTGAGGGCATGCAACGCGTGGCGGAGTTTGCCACGCTTAACGCCAACTACCTGATGGCGCGGCTGACGGCTGCCGGTTTCGACGTGGCCTTTCCGCAACGACGTGCCACCCATGAATTCATCGTTACCCTGAAGCGCCAGCAGAAGGAACAGGGCGTCACTGCCATGGATTTTGCCAAGCGGCTGCTGGATTTCAACATCCATGCTCCGACCACGTATTTCCCGCTGCTGGTGCCGGAATGTCTGCTGATCGAACCTACCGAGACTGAGAGCAAGGAAGATCTTGATGCCTTCGTCGAGGCCATGATAAAGATCAAACATGAGGCGGAAACCGAACCCGAACGTCTCAGGGAAGCGCCGCACACCCGACCGGTGCGCCGGCTCGACGAGGTCCGTGCCGCCAAACACCTCGACCTGGTCTGGTCCGGGACGCGTGACTGAGGGTCGCGCACGCAACCGCCGCGAATTTTCATAAACAAGGAGAGAGGATAACCATGTCGGCGCTGATCTGCGGTTCGATGGCCTTCGACACCATTATGGTGTTCAGGGACCGCTTCAAGAATCATATCCTGCCGGAGAAGGTGCACATGCTGAACGTGGCCTTTCACGTGCCCGAGCTGCGCCGCGAGTTCGGTGGTTGCGCGGGCAATATCGCCTACAACCTGAAACTGCTGGGCGGAGACCCGCTGCCGATGGCGACCGTCGGCACTGATTTCGGGCCGTATGCGCTCTGGCTGGAAAATCGCGGCATCGACCTGCGCCACGTTACCGTGCTCGACGGGACCTACACGGCGCAGGCCTTCATCACCACCGACATGGACGACAACCAGATTACGGCCTTCCATCCTGGTGCCATGGACGGCGCACATGCCAACCGGGTCGGCGACGCGGCGGGGATTTCCATCGGAATGGTGTCCCCGGACGGACGCCAGGGCATGCTGGAACATGCCGAGCAGTTCGTGGCGGCAGGCATCCCCTTCATTTTCGATCCTGGCCAGGGCCTGCCGCAGTTCGGCGGCGAGGAACTGGTGAATTTCATCGACCAGTCCACCTGGGTGTGCGTCAACGACTATGAATCCGAGCTGTTACAGGAGCGCACCGGAATGTCGCCGCACGAGATCGCGGAACGCGTCGAGGCGCTGGTCGTGACGCTCGGTGGAGATGGCTCGCACATCTACACGGAAAACCGCCGCATCGAGGTGCCGGCGGCCACGGTCCGTGACATGGTCGATCCCACCGGCTGCGGCGATGCCTACCGTGCCGGGTTGCTCTACGGCCTGATGCACGTCATGGGCTGGGAAACCACGGGACGGATCGCCGCGCTCATGGGCGCCATCAAGATCGAACGTCACGGCACCCAGAACCACAGCTTCGACGTGGACGAGTTCAGGAGTCGCTACTATGAAAGCTTCGGCGACGAACTGGTGTAGTGTTCGTCCCTGAATACTTTTTTACCGCAGAGACGCAGAATACGCAAAGGGATTCAATAGCAAAAAAAAACCGGTTAACTGCTTTGCGAACTCTGCGTCTCTGCGGTAAGCGTTTTTTAATTGGCATTGATATACAGGTAGCATCCCGGGCACGCCCTACGTCCCCGGGGGGAACTCTCACATGGTTGCATTACACGTAACCCGCTCCGGTGTATCCGGCGGTCCTCGACATGCATACCGGCAGACCTGCCGGACTTCCTTGCTACGCCGACTCGCCGCATGCGGCTTGCTGCTGCTCGGGATGGGCACTGCCGTGGCAGAGGAGGTGGTCGAGAAGTCCGTGTTTCTGGTCGTCGAGGATGACCGGATCATCGCCAGCAACGTCCAGACCGGTCAGTTCTTCGATTTTGATTTCAGCGCCAAGGAAAAAGTACAGCAGCAGATCGTCGCCAACGGTGTGGCCATCGTGGTGACCAACCAGCGCTATGCCGGCATCGGGGTGTTTTCCGGCGGCTGGCAGAGCATCCGCCGCATCGCGGGCGAGTCGCTCGTCAGCGCCGAAGCCCAGGACTATTCCGCACTCATCGTCACCTCGGACAGGGTGCTCGCCTTCAACGGCAAGACCGGCAGCTGGTCGGCCCGGAAACGCTGAACGGTTGATATCGGGTTCAGATCGGAAGGGTGTTTACACAATCCGTAATTCTGTTGTAGAGCCATGCGGGCACACGGAACACACCGTTGCATCTATGTATATATTCCGTGTGCGTCCGTGGGCATTTCTACATTTAAACAGACGATCCCTTGAGTAACTGCCATCAGCTATGATGGAAATAAAGCGAAATGTGCCTGTTCGCTTCCCTTTGCATACAACCTCAGGTCTTGTCGATGTGCCTGATGTAACGCGGGTGATCGATCATTTCCATTTGCATGACGGCGCCGTCGATCGCGAACACAGCGCCGCTGCCGGCGACAGTGAATTTGCAGCTGACGCTGCCGCTCCAGTCGATCGGCAGGGGGGCGTGATCGCGGTATGTGTAGATATTGTTGATCATGTCGCCGCCCTGGATCTCGCACGGGCACTTTGGCAGTTCGCCGTCTATTTCCACGTTCCTGATGACCAGATTGCATGCCTGTTTCCACAGACTGTCCTGGAAGGTGTCTTCCATCGCCTGGACAAGGTGAACCAGCGAGAAGTGCAGGGTGATAGCGTCGTCACTTCGCTCGATTCGTTTCAGTTGGGCGCCGGGTATCTGCAGGCTGCTTGTGGTGTCCATCGTGAGTCTTGGTAAATGAGGGTTGAATAGTTACCGCAGAGACACAGAGAGAATCCAGAAAAATACGCTACGGTCAATGGTCGTG
>JBAVKA010000527.1:0-14536 GCA_049688075.1 Gammaproteobacteria bacterium | reverse complement strand
TCCGGCAGGTAATGGGGGGCGATATCCTGACCGGCTTCAGCGGTGATGTCAGAGACAATGATGCGTCTCAAGCTGTGCGTGTCGATGTCATATTCCCAGAGGTTCCAGGTCGGCTGATCCTCCGGGTCCGCCCCCTCGATCTCGGGGGCATGCATGGCAAACAGCAGTCTGGTGCCGTCGTACGAGACATCAACATCCCTGACATCGCCCATACCGCCGGTAAATGATCTGGTGACATTGCGTTCCGCGGCGCTGGGCGAGGCATACTCGCGATAGATCAGGTCAGCGCCGGGATTGAAGCTCAAGGCCTCACGGATATCAGGCTGTATGACGCCACCCGTTGAATCGAATGCCAGCGGGCGACTGACATAGGCGATCCCCGCATTTCCCCCCAGCGGATCATCAGTACCCTGACCGCCACCGCCGCCGCCACCACAGGCGCCCAGCAGAAGGCTCAGCAGTCCGTATACGAAAAGTCGTGCGCCTGTCACAGCGCAATAGTGAAGAGCATGGTATTTGTGTTTCATCATTTTGCCTGGTTAGCCATCCGTCTGATATCACGCCATATAACGGCGCCGCACACCCGATTTAAAGTATGAATAATCATCAGGCCGTTAACGTGACCAGGTTCGCGATTCACGCACAACGACTGTCGCAGTTGCACTACAGGTCAGGGCCATTCCTCCATTTCGGGATCTGCATCACAGAAAGCCACGCGGGTAAACCGCAATATCTATACCTGGCGGAGGACGTGCCGATTCATGACGGGGCATAACAGGTGGGACGAGATTATGGTTTTTATCAGGTTAATTCACACGACATACACGATGCGGCTGGGCACGATGGCCATCATGCTGTGCCTGGTGCTTGACTGCCTTGGCGGCGCCTCGGCGGGCGAACTGGAACGCCGTCAGGCCAAGCGCCTGCACGACCGACTGACCGGTGTACCGCCCGGCGGACAGACGCTGGATACCATGGAAGCGGCCATTCTCGCGGGAAATTCCATCGGTGCGGCATTACTCGCCATGGACGACAGCGCTTTTTACAACGTCACCCTGAAGAATTATGCGACGCCGTGGACCAATCGCGATCAGAGTGTGTTCGCGCCCCTGAACGACTATACCGCCACGGTGATCGGCATGATCCGCGACGAGGTGCCGTTCAACCGCCTGCTTTCGGCCGACCTGGTTTACATCGGCGATGGCAGTCTCGGACTGCCGCCCTATTCCATGAGCAACAACGATCATTACGAGGCGATGGAGACGCGAGGTATTGATCTCAAGACCGCCCTCACACCGGTAGCGCAGTCAGCAGTAACCGTTTTGCCGGCTTCGGCCACGGCCGGCATCATGACCACACGGGCGGCGGCAGAGGCCTTTTTCATCGCAGGCACCAACCGGGCGATGTTCCGCTTTACCCTGCTCAATCACCTCTGCAACGACATGGAGCAACTCAAGGACATCACCCGAACGCCGGACCGTATCCGCCAGGACGTCTCGCGCAGCCCGGGGGGCGATAGCCGGATTTTTCTGAACGCCTGCATCGGCTGCCACAGCGGTATGGATCCCATGGCGCAGGCCTTCGCCTACTACAACTTCGATGCAGACAGCGCCCGGCTGCAGTACACGCCCGGCATTGTTCAACCCAAGTACCTGATCAATGCCGACAACTTCAAGTATGGCTATATCACACCGGACGATCACTGGGACAACTACTGGCGCAGTGGCGCCAACAGTCTCCTCGACTGGGACCCCGGGCTGCCTGGTTCGGGCAGTGGGGCCAAGTCACTGGGTGAGGAACTCGCCGGCAGCAGGGCATTCGCCGCCTGCCAGGTCAAGAAGGCATTCAGGACAGTGTGTCTGCGCGTCCCCGGCAATGCCGCTGATCGCGGCCAGGTCGATACCATCATCGATGACTTTATCGCGTCCAATTACAACATGAAGACCGTGTTCGCCGAGGCCGCGGTCTATTGCATGGCCGACTGATGCCGCCCGTGCACCGACAGTCCCGCCACAGCGAACACAACGCCCTGACCGGGCACCGATCCGGAGTCACGAGATGAACCAGCCAGCATCTGCCACCCGACCCGCCGTGCAGCGACGCCACCTGAGGCACGTGGCAACTCTGACAGGAGGGCTGGTCCTGTTCGCCTCCGCGTTTCTCACCGGCTGCGGGGGCGGAGGGACGACATCCCTGCCGAACTCCTCCGGCACCGTCAGCGCGGTCAACTATTCCGGCCCGGCGCCTGCCACCTCGGATGTCCAGCTTTTCAAGCTCAATGTCTGGGACAAGCTGATCGCGGACAACCGCTGCGGCGCCTGCCACAGCACCGGCGGGCAGACGCCCCAGTTCGTCCGCGCCGATGACATCAACCTGGCCTATGCCGCGGCAAACTCCGTCGTCGATCTCGACTCAGCCGAGGATTCACGCCTGGTAAGCAAGGTGGGCGGCGGACATAACTGCTGGCTCAGCAGCGACAGTGCCTGCGCCGATATCCTCACCGCCTATATCGAAGCCTGGATCGGCGGTACGGTGGGCGGTGGCAAGACAATCGAACTGAAACCACCGGTATTGAAAGATCCCGGCGCCAGCAAGAATTTTCCCGATGACTCCGGCCTGTTCGCAAGCACGGTCTACCCGTTGCTCACGATGCATTGCGTCGAATGCCATATCGAATCGGCGGTGAATGCCCGGTCACCGTTTTTCGCCAGCGCCGATGTCGACGCCGCCTACGCGGCCGTCAGGGCCAAGATCGATCTCGACACGCCTGCCAATTCGCGCCTGGTGGTGCGCCTGCGCAACGAGTTCCATAACTGCTGGAGCAGCGATTGCCAGAGCGATGCAGATAAAATGGAGGCTGCCATCAGCACATTTGCCGGCCAGGTTCCGCTGACCGGGATTGATCCTCAACTGGTGACAAGCAAGGCGCTGACCGTCACTGACGGCATTGTGGCCAGCGGCGGCAGCCGCTATGAAAACGACGTCATCGCGCTCTATGAATTCAAGACCGGTTCCGGCAGTACGGCCTTCGACACCAGCGGCGTGGATCCCGCATTGGATCTGAACCTCATTGGCGGCGTCAACTGGGTCGGCGGCTGGGGCATCGAGTTCACCGGCGGCAAGGCGCAGGGGAGCACCACGGCGAGCGGCAAGCTGCACGATCTCATCACAGCAACCGGCGAATACTCGATCGAGGCGTGGGTGGTACCGGCCAACGTCACCCAGGAAGGGCCGGCGCGCATCATCAGCTATTCCGCAGGAACCGGCGTGCGCAACTTCACGCTCGGGCAGACCAAGTACAACTATAACTTCCTGCATCGCAGCAGCACTACCGACGCCAACGGTGAACCGGACCTGTCTACGGCGGATGCCGATGAAGACCTGCAGGCCACCCAGCAGCACGTGGTCGTCACCTACGACCCGGTGAACGGCCGCCGGATCTATGTCAACGGGGTGTTTACCGATGACCTGGATGGCGCACCCGGGGGAAATCTCATCGACTGGGACAACAGTTTCGCCCTTGTGCTGGGCAACGAGGTCTCCGGTGACCGCCAGTGGCTTGGCAAGCTGCGGCTGGTTGCCATCCACAATCGTGCACTGACCCCGGAACAGGTCGAGCAGAATTTCGCCGCCGGCGTTGGCGAGAAGTTTTTCCTGCTGTTCAGTGTCGCGCATCTGACCGGCGTACCGGAGAGTTACATCCTGTTCGAGGTCAGCCAGTTCGACAGCTACAGCTATCTCTTCAACGAACCGCGCTTCATCAGCCTCGACCCGACAGCCACACCGGATAATATCCCGCTGGCCGGCATGCGCATCGGTGTCAACGGCAAGGAGGCCGCCGTCGGGCAGGCCTATGCGAATCTGGATACCGTCATAAGCAGCACGTTCTATACTGCCTCGGGACAGACACTGTCGAATATCGGAACGGTCATTCCCCTGGACAAGGGACCCGGGGACGATGAGTTCTTCCTGACCTTCGAGGTGCTGGGCAGCAACACCCATGTCGTACTCGAACCCCAGCCCCTGCAGACGGGCACGCCGCCCGACCTTGCGCCGGTCCCGGATATCGGCCTGCGCACCTTCGACGAGATCAATGCCACCATGGCGGCGGTAACCGGCGTCAGCACGCAGCAGACGGCGGTGAAATCCACCTATGCGACGATCAAACAGCAGTTGCCTGGCGTGGAGAGCATCGAGGGATTCCTCTCGGCCCACCAGATGGCGATCGCGCAACTGGCGATAGAGTATTGCAACGCCTTGCTGGATGATCAGGGCACGATATCGCGTGCCGCCTACTTCCCCGCATTCGACTTTTCCCAAACCGCCGGCAATGCCTTCAATACGGCGGGGCAGCGCGATGCGGTGATCGCTCCGCTGCTTGCCGGCATCATGGGAACGGGTCTGACAACCCAGCCTGATCCGGCGGTGGTTACCGGGGAACTGGACAATCTCATCTCCGGGCTGACGGCGTGCGCGAGCGGTCCCGCGCCGACGTGCGCAACAACCGGTCGCACGCAGGAAATCGTGAAAGCAAGCTGCGCGGCCATTCTGGGCAGCGCGGTCATGCTGCTGCAATAGTCCACGAACCGCATTACCGTCAAGGAGTACAGCATGACCAGAAAACGCACAGCTCTGACACCGGACGAACCGTTGCGTCACGCCGGTCACCGGCGTCCGGTTACCCGGCGGGAATTCCTCGCACAGGGGTTCCTCCGTGGCCTCGGCCTGCTTGCGGCGCCCTCGGTATTCAGTCTGTTCGCCAACCCGCGCGCTGCCTGGGCGTCGCTGTCGCCCGACCTCGAGGCGCTCAAATTGTCCTGCGGCATCAAGTCGCTCGGTGCGGGCAAGATCCCGTTCATCTGCTTCGACCTGGCGGGGGGCGCCAATATCGCCGGCTCCAACGTATTGGTCGGCAAGCAGGATGGGCAGCTCGATTTTCTATCGACCGCCGGCTACAGCAAGCTCGGCCTGCCGGGCGACATGACGCCGGTTGTGATCAATCCGGCCACCGGCGTCAGTGATTTCATCAGCACCGGCTTCGGTCTGGCATTTCACTCCGAGAGTGCCATGCTGCGTGGCATCGTGGAGAAGGCTGGCACCCGTGCCACCACGATCAACGGCGCAGTTATCCCGGCGCGCTCGGACAACGACACCGGCAACAATCCGCACAATCCCATGTACGGCATCGCACGGGCCGGCGCAAACGGCAGTCTGCTGGCGTTGATCGGCTCGCGCAGTTCCGACTCCGGCGGTAATTCCATGTCACCGGTCACGATGTTCGATCCGGCACTGCGCCCGACCAAGGTCGACCGGCCTTCGGATGTCACCGGCATGGTCGACACCGGCCAGCTGATCGGCGTACTGAACCAGGCCGACGCCGTGGCGGTGATGGAGTCGATCGAGCGCATCAGCGCCATGAAGCTGAACCGGGTCGACACCCGCGTCAGCGCCGATGCCGTGATCAAGGACCTGGTGAACTGCGGCTACGTAAAGGCGGCGGATATCGCCGACCGGTTCGGCGACCCGAGCACCCTCGATCCGTCGCGTGATCCCGACATCGTCGGCGCAGGCGGCATCTTCAGCCAGGCCGAATTCGATGCCGATGCCGAATTCCGCAAGACCGCCTCGGTCATGAAGATGGTGGTCAACGGCTTCGCCGGCGCGGGAACCATCACCCTCGGCGGCTATGACTACCATACCGGTGACCGCGCCACCGGTGAACTGCGGGACCTGCGTGCCGGGCGCTGCATCGGCGCCTGCCTGGAATATGCCGCTCGCGCCAACAATGGCCTGGGGGTTCCCCTGATGGTCTACGTTTTCAGCGACGGTTCAGTGGCCAGCAACGGCATGACCGATAACAGCCCGGACGGAGGCGGCAAGGGCGTGTGGACCGGCGACAACTCATCTACCGCCGCCTCGTTCTTCCTGGTGTACAATCCCGGCGGCAGACCGCAACTGCTCGGTGCAGACGCCGCGGCACAGGCGCGCCATCAGCAGCTCGGCTATTTCCGCGCCGATGGATCGGTGGAGTCCAGCGCCACCCCGGCCGCTAACCAGGTCAACCTGCTGGTGGAGACCGTGATCCTGAACTATATGGCGCTGCACGGCGAACAGGGTCAGTTCGCCGGCCTGTTTCCGGGCAACGGTCTCGGCAACGCCGCGCTGATGGACAGTTTGACGGCGTTCCAGCCCATCGTTTCGGGGACTATCTAGACGTGTCTGTCCATTAACAGCGTTTTCACCGCAGAGACGCACGACTGCAGGGAGAAGGTGAGACCGGGTACCGGTCGAGAGACTGGCCTGGGCCATGCAGGAGGTAGAGTACCAAGAGTAGGCGCCTTGGGCGATGCATGGAGCAGTTACCGAGGAGTCAGAGCACCGAGGGTAGGCGTCCTGGGCGATGCATGGAGCAATTGCCGGATGGACGCAGAGAAATTCTTTAATGAATTCAATTAAACACTTTGCCTTGTTTGCGTCATTGCGGTGAGTTCATTATTTATGGATGAATACCAGGTTAGCGCTTAATGGCGACAAATAAACACCTGCTCTTCCTCCTGTTGCTGCTCTGGCTGCTGATGCTTTCGCCCGGCACTGCCACCGCCGAATGGTACCGCCAGGATGCGGCCATCATGGGAACCGCCATCGCGGTGGATCTCTGGGATGAAGACGAGTCCCGGGGCAGGGCGCTGACACAGGCGGTCATCGACGAGATGCGTCGCATCGACGACCTGATGAGCACCTACAAACCCGGGAGTGAACTCTCCCGCATTAACGCCGGGGCGGCCGAAGCAGCGATGCCGGTGAGCCCGGAGCTGCTGGCGCTGATTCAGCGGGCACTGGACTTCTCCCGGCTGACCGATGGTGCCTTCGATATCACCTACGCCAGCGCCGGGCAGTACTACGATTACCGTGAGGGTATCCTGCCGAGCTCCCGACAACTGGCACAGGCCTTGCCGGCCATCGATTACCACCATGTCCGCATCGATCCGCAAGCGGCGACCATTCGTTTTCTCTATCCTGGCGTGCGCATCGACCTCGGCGGCATCGCCAAGGGCTATGCGGTCGATCGCTGCATCGCAATCCTGCAGGCCGCCGGTGTCAAAAGCGCCATGGTCAACGCGGGTGGCGATACCCGTGTCCTCGGAAAACACTGGAAACAGCCCTGGATGGTCGGTATCCGCGATCCGCGCAACGAGGAGGGCCTGGTCACCATGATCCCCCTGGAGGATACGGCCATTTCAACCTCGGGCGATTACGAACGTTACTTCGAGAAGGACGGGGTGCGTTTTCATCATATCCTGAACCCACGCACCGGCATGTCAACGTCAGGGGTGCGCAGCGTCAGCATCATCGGCGCAGAGGCCACGACTACCGACGCCCTCTCGACCAGTGTCTTCGTGATGGGGACGGAACAAGGTCTAAAGCTTGTGGATTCGCTGTCCGATATTGAGGCAGTGATCATCGACAATCAGGGCAAGATGTTTTACTCGAAGGGACTGGATCAGCTGCGCTGAACCACGTACTCAGGGTCTGCAGCCCGGTTGTGAACTGTGAACGGTATCGCAGTGACGACGGTGCGGCTCCTGCACACTTGAATCGACCCCGTAGCCGGTTCGGTTAGACGTGCCGCACCTGTTAGGCAGCGACAGACAAAGGATGGGCGGCGATATGGTGAGTTCAATCAGCTTCAGGATGCGACCTGCAATGACCCGACGTACTCGCTCTGCAGTTCTGTTGTTCTCGGGTCTGCTTTCCCTGCTGGTGTTCGCCCTGCCCGGCCTGCCGGTACAGGCGGCCGAGAGCGGCTCCGGCAAAACGGAACAACCTCCCGACGCCAGCCTCGATCACGAGGTTCAGTCGCTCAAGCAGGAGGTGCTTACCCTGAACCGCGACCTGTTTCTGCTTGAGGAGGAACTGCTGTTCCCCTCCAGCACCCAGCTCGCCGTGTTCCTCTCGCTGGACGTGGGCGAGTTCTTCGCGCTCGATTCCGTGCAGCTCAAGGTCGATGACAAGGTCGTCACCAATTACCTCTATACCGAACGCGAGGTCAAGGCCCTGCACCGCGGCGGTGTGCAGCGCCTGTACATGGGGAATATCAAATCCGGGGAGCACGAACTGGTTGCGATCTTCACCGGCAAGGGTCCCAATGGCCGCGATTACCGGCGCGGTGCGAGCCATGTCGTCACCAAGAGCCTGGGCCCCAGCTTCGTCGAGCTGAAAATCGTCGATCTGGAAAGCAAGGAGCAGCCGGATTTCGAGATCAAGGAGTGGGAATAGCCCATGACGGCCGCGCTGCCGGGACTGGCGGTCCTCGCCCTGCGAGGCCGTGTGCTGTGGCTGACGCTTTTCTGTCTGGGTTTCTGCCAGACGGCAGACGCCGCCAGACAGGCACCCTCGACAGTGCAGGACCTGCAGTATGGCGAGGTACTCTTCCACTATTACCAGCAGGATTACTTCACCAGCATCATCCGGCTGCTCACGGCGCGCGCTCAGTCGAGACTGCCGCATCACGCGGATGAGGCGGAGCTTCTGCTCGGCGGACTCGACCTCTCTTACGGTCTGCGTGATGAGGCCGAAGACATCTTCACCCGACTGCTGGATGCGGACAGTACCCGGGAAGAGGTTCGCAACCGGGCCTGGTACTATCTGGCCAAGGTGTCCTGGCAGCGCGGTGAGCCGAAGCGCGCGCTGCAGGCGCTGGAGAAGATCGATGGACAAGTACCCGCAGCGATCTCGGCGGACGCGGTGAATCTGCACAGCCTGGCGTTGCTCTCGACCGGTCGCAACGACGAGGCAATCGCCGTACTGCAGCAGTCGAGAGCCGGAAAGGACTGGTCGCCGTACCTGCGGTACAACCTGGGTGTTGCGCTGACCCGGGCCGGCCGCGGCACGGCAGGGGAGGCGCAGCTTGATACCGTGGGCACCCAGCGGGCAGACGATGAAGAAGCCCGCCTGCTGCGAGACAAGGCCAATCTCGCCCTGGGTTACGGCTATCTGCAAAACGGTTCTGCCGAAGAATCCCGTCGGGTGCTGGAACGGGTGCGCCTGGAAGGACCACTGTCGAACAAGGCCCTGCTTGGTACCGGCTGGGCCGACGCCGAGGCCGGTGACTACGCGCGAGCGCTGGTGCCCTGGACCGAGCTCGGCAAGCGCGCGCCCACCGATCCTGCCGTCCAGGAATCCCTGCTGGCGGTTCCCTATGCGATGAACCGCATGAACCTGCACGGCCGTGCGGTTCAGCACTACGACACGGCAATCACAGTCTTCCAGCGCGAACGCGAACGGCTGGATGAGTCCATCGGCGCCATCGACAACGGTGAACTGCTGGCGGCCCTGCGGAACCGGGACAAGGGCGCCGGCAGACGTGTGCAATTACCGGGCAGTGTGTCGGAGACTCCGGCGCTGCGTTACCTCCCGGAGCTGCTGGCCACGAACAAATTCCAGGAAGGAATCAGGAACTACCGTGACCTGGTGACTCTGGAGGGGAATCTGGACGCCTGGGCCACGAGTATCTCGGCCTATGATGAAATGCTCGCTGCCCGCAAGGCGCGCTATGCACTGCATGAACCGGATGCGGCCAGGGCACTACACAGTGAAACGCTGGAAGCCCTGGCGCAGCGGGAGTCAGACCTCGCGGAGACCGTCCGGCGTATCGAGTCCGGCGATGATCCTGTCGGCCTGGCTTCAGCGGATGAAACACGGCAATGGAACCGTCTGACGGAAATCGGGGCAAGTATCAACCGGCTGCCGCCCAGCGACGAAACCAGGGCGCTGAGTGAGCAGCAGCAGCGCCTGCGGGGTGTGCTTTACTGGCAGATGAATGCCGATTACAAGGCACGCCTGTGGCAGGCAAAGCGGCAACTGGCGGAACTCGATACGCTGCTTGCCAAGGCGCGGCAGTCCCGCGAGGACTTGCAGCAGACCGGCGTCGGCGTAACCGCCGGCTTCGGGGCATTTGACGAGCGCATCGCTGCACACAAGATCCAGATCGACCGCCTGCAGGCACGAACCGCACGCACGCGACTGGCGCAGGGCGGAGAAATCGAGCGGCTGGCAATCAGCGAGCTCGAAAACCAGAAGAAGCGACTGGATTCCTATCTGATCCAGGCCCGCTTTGCGCTTGCGCAAACTTATGACAGCGCGCTGAACACGCGTCCGGCGGCGGAAACAGGAACAGGGCAATGAACCCGCTGCGACTGCCTGTGTTGATCCCTGTCCTGCTGCAGTGTGGCTGTTCCTTCCTGCACACCGGTGATCCACCCACTATCGCGAGCCTCGGCCAACGCCCGCTGGTATTGCAGGACACGCCGATCGATGCCAGCGAGTCCCGGGCAATACAGGCCTACCAGGGCTTTCTCGACACCGGAGTCGACTCCGAGGCACGGCCGGAGGCGATGCGCCGTCTTGCCGATCTCAAGCTGGAAGCAGAGGAACTGCCGCAGGCAGGGGAGGTGAACGCGGCGGCCGGTAGCCCGGAGGTCCTGTATCCGGAACAGCTTGCCGATTCCGTCCGGCTCTACAAGGACATACTCGCGCACTATCCCGATCGTCCTGACAATGACCTGGTGCTCTACCAACTGGCGCGCGCCTATGAACTTGGCGGTCAGCCGCAACAGTCTCTGGACACTCTGGGTCAGCTGATTGAGCGCTTTCCCCAAAGCGACCACCTGCAGGAAGCGCAATTCCGCCGCGGCGAGATTCTCTTCGTGCGCAAGGACTACCGGCAGGCCGGGCAGGCCTACCGGGCAGTGGTTGCCTACGGCAGAACCAGCCCGTTCCACCAGCAGTCACTCTACAAGCTCGGCTGGTGCGAGTTCAAGCAGAACCGGTTCGACGAGGGTCTGGATGCCTTTATCGCACTGCTGGATCTGCAGCTGGAAAACACAGCACCCGGTGACGCGCGGTTTTCCGGACTTGGCCGCGCCGAGCGGGAACTGCTGGATGATACCCTGCGCGTGGTCAGCCTGAGTTTTTCCTACCAGGACGGGCCGCAGTCGGTCGCTGATTATTTTTCCCGCCACGGCAGCCGCCACTACGAGGATGTGGTGTACGAACGTCTTGGGCAATGGTATCTCCAGAAGGAGCGTTATACGGATGCCGCACTGACATTCCGGGCCTTCGTAGAGCACAATCCCGACCACCGCCAGGCACCGGTATTCCAGATGCGAGTCATCGAGACCTATGAAAAGGGCGGCTTTCCGACGCTGGTTCTGCAGGGCAAGCAGGAATTCGTCGACCGCTATAACCTGAAAGCCGGCTACTGGCAGCATCACCGGCCGCAGGAAGCGGAACAGGTGGTCGCTTACCTCAAGACGACCATGATCGATCTGGCGCACTACTATCACGCACAGGCGCAGACCAGCCGCAAGCCGGATGATTATGCGCAGGCGGCACGCTGGTATCGCAGCTACCTGGCCTCGTTCCCCGACTCAAGCGAAGCGCCGCAGATGAATTTCCTGCTGGCGGACCTGCTGTTCGAATCCGGCGAACTGCGTCTCGCCACACGTGAGTATGTGCATACCGCCTACGACTATGGCGACCATGACAAGGCCGCTGAGGCGGGCTACGCTGCCGTGCTCGCCTACGCGCGGGTGGAACAGCAGCCGGATGATGCGCAGCGGGCGGCCTGGCACCAGGAGTCGATCGAAAACGCCCTGCGTTTTGCCACCACCTTTCCCGCACATCCGCAGGCGATGGCGGTGCTGACCCGTGCCGCCGAAAACCTGCTGGCAAGCGGCGATCGCGAACGCGCGGCGCAGGTGGCGCAGCTGGTCATCGACGGCAACGCGTCCACGCAGGCGCAGCGGCGCGTGGCCTGGACCGTGCTGGCGCAGGCGCGCTTCGATCTCGAGGATTATCTGCAGGCCGAACGCGCCTACCAGGAAGTCCTCCGGCTGACACCGCAGCAGTCGAATGACTACCATGATATCAGCGAGCGACTGGCCGCTTCGATCTATAAACAGGGAGAAGCGGCCCGTGCACGCGGCGAGACCGCGCAGGCGGTCGATCATTTCCTGCGTGTGCCGTCGATCACGCCGGATGCGAGTATTGCGGCCACGGCCGAATATGATGCCGCGGCGGGTTTGATGTTACTCAATGAATGGAAACGGGCAACCGGAGTACTCGAACGTTTCCGGAGCCGCTACCCGAAAGATCCCCGCCAGGCCGAGGTAACACGCCGGTTGGCGGCGGCCTATCAGGCCGGCGCGCAGCCGCTGCAGGCGGCCGCGGAATTCGAGCGCATCGGACACGGGGAAGGTGATCCCGAGCTGTGTCGCGAGGCCTTGTGGCAGGCCGCTGAACTCTATGCACAGGCCAAACGGCCGGAACAGGCATTCGCCGTCGATCGCTACTATGTTGAACGGTTTCCGGAACCGCCCGAGGCCGCGATCGAGGCGCGTCACCGGATTGCGGAGCATTACCGTGATACCGGTGACACTGACCGGTACCGCCAGTGGCTGAAGGAGATCATCGAGGCGGACCGGCAAGCCGGAGCGGGGCGCACCGGGCGCACGCGCTTCCTGGCAGCGCAGGCGGTGTTCACACTGGCAGAGTTCACCTTTGACCAGTATCAGGCCGTGCGACTGGATCTGCCGCTCAGGAACAGCCTGGCAACGAAGAAGCGTCTGATGGAACAAGCCTTGCAGCAATACGCCCGGGCCGCCGACTACCAGGTCGCCGAGTTCACCACGGCCGCCACGTACCGGTCCGCCGCCATTTATTATCACCTCAGCAAGTCCCTGCTCGACTCGACACGTCCGCCCGGTCTTTCCGGCGACGCCCTGGCACAGTACGACATTCTGCTGGAGGAACAGGCCTATCCCTTCGAGGAGAAGGCCATCGAACTCCACGAAGCCAATCTCGCACGCATTTCCGCCGGCGTGTACGACACCTGGGTCGGGAAAAGCCTCGAGCAGCTTGCCGAACTGGTGCCTGTCCGCTACGGCAAGTCCGAAAGGAGTCCCTTGTATGTGGAAGCGATACAGTAAGACCGCCTGCGCTGTCCTGATCCCGACGCTGCTGCTGGCCGGGGGTTGCGCAACTGCACCCGACAGGTCAACGGGGCAGGGACCGGTTGAGGTCACGCCGGTAGTACGTGAACATTACCGCCAGGCGATCGAGGCCATGAAGGCGGGTCAGTGGGAAACCGCCATCACCGGGCTCGAGTCCATCACCCGGGATAACGACCGGCTCTCGGGACCCTATCTCAATCTCGGTATCGCCTACGCGCACACCGGCGACAGGGAAAAGGCCATGGCGGCATTGCAGGCGTCCATCGAGCGCAATCCCGTCAACCCGATTGCCTACAACCAGCTCGGAATCCTCTATCGTCAGTCCGGCGAGTTCGAACAGGCAGGAAAAATGTACGAAAATGCGCTACAGGTCGACCCCACCTGTGCCGATGCCCAGTGGAATCTGGGCGTGCTTCATGACCTCTATCTGCAGCAACCCGCCGAGGCGCAACAGCATTATGAACGTTACCGACAACTCACCGAAGCGGATGAACGCGAGTTGCAGACGGAAACAGCCGGGATGCAGCAGAAAACAGCAACCCGACAGCTGACCGCCGGGGTGAGACAACCATGAAACGCCGCCAGCACTTGGTTTTCACCGTTATCCTGGTGCTGTCGTGGCTGCCGGCCGTGGCCGATGAGAGCCTGGAGCTGGAGGGAACGACCATCACCGGTAATCGCGAACTGCCCAAGGCCCTGCATATCGTGCCCTGGAAAACCGCCGTACCGGGAGAACTCGCCGGCCGTCCGATGCAGAGCCTGGTGGATGAAATCATGGCGCCCGTTGACCGCGATGTAATGAGGCGCGAGCTGGAATACTTCGACTCAGTTCACGTTTTCGAACAGGGCGCGTCGCTAGAGTCGAGCAATAGCAACCGTTAGTCATTCACAAGGGGGTAGTCCATGGAGCTCTATAATTCCGTCGTCGGTTTCTTCCAGTCAGGTGGCCTGTTCATGTATCCGATCATGGTGGTGCTGGCTCTGGGGCTGGCCATTGCCATCGAACGCTATATCTATCTCAGCCTGGCCAAAACCACCAATCAACGGCTCTGGAACAAGCTCATGCCGCTGCTGAAGCAGGGCGAGTATCGACAGGTGGCGGCGGATATCGCCAAATCCAGATCGGCCATCAGCCACATCTTCAATTACGGTCTCAGCCGCGCACGCACCTCGCGCCGGCGTGATGACGTCGAAATCGCCATGGAGGAGGGGCTGATGGAGACCGTACCCAACCTGGAGAAACGCACACCCTATCTGGCGACCTTTGCCAATATCGCCACGCTGCTCGGACTGCTCGGCACCATCATCGGCCTGATCCAGGCCTTCACAGCCGTCGCCGCCGCCGACCCGGCAGAAAAGGCGAACATGCTCTCTGCCAGTATTTCCGTGGCCATGAATACCACGGCTTTCGGGCTGATGGTGGCCATTCCGCTGCTGCTGATCTACGCGGTACTGCAAACCAAGACCACCCAACTGGTCGACAGCCTGGAGATGGCGTCGGTGAAATTCCTCAACATCCTGAC
>JBAVKA010000526.1:0-4113 GCA_049688075.1 Gammaproteobacteria bacterium | reverse complement strand
GTTTTACCTACAGCGCCAGTCGCGGGCGGCAGCACGTGGATACGTTGCTCGAGAAATTTGAGGGTACGCTGCTCACGGATGGCTACGCCGCCTACGAGCGGTTCGCGGCCAACCGTCCCGGAGTGACCCGCGCGCAATGTTGGGCGCACGCAAGGCGCGGCTTTGAGCGGGCCGAGCCAGGCGAACCCGAGGCCGTGGCCGAAGCGCTGGAGTTCATCGGTACGCTCTATCGGGTCGAGGCCGAGATCCGGAAGCAGCAACTGGAAGGCCAGGCCAGGCAAGCCTGGCGCAGCCGGCACAGCCTACCGGTTGTGGAGGCCTTCTTCGGCTGGGTCCATGAGCAACGTAACCGCCTGGACCTGCTCAACAGTGATCCCTTCGCCAAGGCGTTGGTTTATGTAGCCGAGCGCGAGGCTGCGCTGCGGATCTTTCTCGGCGATCCGGACGTGTCCATCGACACCAACCACCTGGAACGCGCCCTGCGGGTCATCCCCATGGGGCGGCGTTATGTGCAGTCAATAATTATGGAGAGTTACAAAGCCAGAGTCCCCGCTCAGCTCCATTATCGTGAGTTTTACAGTTCACGCCTGATCCAGTAACTGCACATAAAAATATGGGTACATTCCTTTGCTCACGATGAAGGAGGATACCCATGTCAGAGCAACTCACCAGTTTAAAGCCGTTGGTAACGCTGTCCGGACAAGATGTTCGGGTTCAGCTTATCAGTGATTTCCAGTCGTACTTGGTGGCACGGGGCCACACCCCGCGAACGCAGGAACTCTACGGCACAACGGTGGCGCATTTCGTGCACTGGCTGTGCCAAGAGCCCCCCGAGCGGCAGCACGTGGACACGCAGAGCGTGCGCACGTTCCTGCAGGAGCATTTGCCCAGTTGTCGCTGCACACATCCGGGCAGCCACGATTTGAAGAACGTCCGGGCGGCGCTCAACCAGCTGCTGTTGATGCTGGGTGGGGATCGACTACGTCCACCGGTTCCCTCGGATCCTCCTGCTATTGTGGCACTGGTTGGTCGATTCGATAACTACCTGGACCAGGTGTGCGGATTGGCCGAGGCAACGCGCTGGTATCAGCGTCGCAATGTGCGCACCTTTCTCCAGTGGCTGTTTGGGAACACCCTGGTGGACTGTAGCCAGATCTCGGCCGAGGATCTGCGAAGGTTCATGTGCGAGCAGGCCTGTGCTCAGCAGCCTGGTAGCGTCGGTGTCATAGCATACTCGTTACGCACCTTTCTACGATTTCTCCAGCTCCAGGGCGATGTTTGTCCCGAGTTGATCCGCGCGATGCCAAAGCCCCCCGATTGGTCGCTCGCCCCGCTTCCACCCAGCCTCAGCGAAGTGGAACTGGAACGTTTCTGGGCCGCCTTTGATCGCCGTACCGCCGTCGGCCAGCGCGACTGTGCCATGGCCCATTGTCTGGCGGATCTGGGGCTGCGCTGCCAGGAAGCAGCCAATCTGCATTTGGATGATATTGACTGGCGGGAGGGGACGGTGCGCCTATCTGAGAGCAAAAGCCGCCGGGTGGAACGGTTGCCTTTGCCGCAGACGACTGGAGCAGCGCTGGTCGATTACCTGAGCCACGGACGCCCCGCCACATCGAGTCGGTCGGTATTCGTTCTGCATCGCGCGCCGATGGGTCGGGCGGCCACCAACACCACGGTACGCGGTGCTATCCGCCGCGCCTTCGAGCGCGCCGGGTTGCCTTGGTCCGGCACCCACATTCTGCGACATACAGCTGCCACCCGTATGGTACAGGGTGGCGTCACCCTCAAGGATGTGGCCGATGTGTTGGGTCATCGCAGCATCGATACCACGTTGATCTACACCAAGGTGGATCTGCCCCAACTTTCCCGCGTGGCCCTGCCATGGCCGGGGAGGCGACCATGAGCCGGTGGTCGACTATGCGAGAGCGGGTGGAGGTCTACCTGAGCACCCGCCGCCAACTGGGTTATGCCCTGCGTATCGAAGGCGAACAGCTACAGCGCTTTGCCCGCTTCGCCGACGCGCAGCAACACCGTGGCGCCATCACCGTGGAACTCGCGCTGGCCTGGGCCTGTGCCTCCAACCGTAGCGGGCCGATCGGCCGTGCCCGCCGCCTGGAAGTGGTTCGTGCACTGGCTAAATTCTGCGCTGCGTTCGAGCCGGAGACACAAGTCCCCCCAGCCCGTCTACTCGGGCCTGCTCATCGCAGGCTCACGCCTCATATCTACACCGAGGAGGAACTGGCGCAGATGCTAACGGAGGCCGGAGAACTCACCCCCGCGCACGGGCTGCGCCCGGCCAGCATGCATTGCCTGTTAGGACTCTTGGCTGCCACGGGCTTACGGGTATCGGAGGCGTTGCACCTGCAACGGGTCGATGTGGATCTGGAGCAGGGCTTGCTGTGCGTGCGCCAGACCAAATTCCGCAAGTCCCGCTACGTACCCTTGCACTCCACCGTCCGTGATGCCTTGGCCGAGTATGCTCACCTGCGCGATCAGCGCCTGCTGCTGGATCGGGAACCAGCCTTCTTCCTGCTCGACGACGGTCGAGCCTTCCGTTACGGACAAGCCATGTACGCCTTCCGGCGGATCCGAACCCGGCTCGGCTGGGACAAAATGCCAGGCCGACGCCCCCGGCTTTATGACCTGAGGCACACCTTCGCCTGCAACAGGCTGCTCGGCTGGTACCAGGAGGGCGTCGATGTGCAATGGGCCATGCCGTTGTTGGCAACATATCTGGGTCACGCTAAGGTGACCGATACCTACTGGTATCTCACCGCTATCCCGGCATTGATGGCCATCGTGGCCGAACGCTTCGAGTGTCTGGCATACCCCAGTTCTGAGCAGGTGGCGCCATGAGTGCCCAAGCGATCATGACCAATCTGGCCCGTCTGCTCCAGGCGTTCTTCTGCCAGTTCCTTATGCAACAGCGCCATGCCAGTCCTGAGACCGTGAAGGGCTATCGCGATACCTTCCGCCTGCTATTGCACTTCGCCGAGGAATATACCGGAAAGTCCGTCAGCGAGCTGTCGTTGTCGGATATCGACGCCCCACTGGTTCTGGCCTTTCTCGATGATCTGGAGGCACAACGTCACAACATGGTACGAAGCCGCAACGTGCGACTCGCGGCAATCCGCGCCTTTCTGCATTATGCGGCTCTGGAAGAGCCCACCGCACTGCCGCTGATCCAGCAAGTGTTAGCCATCCCCATGAAGCGCTTCGATCGGCCCCTGGTGGGGTTCCTGTCCCGCGAGGAGATGGAGGCGGTTCTACAAGCACCGGATAGCCATACCTGGAGCGGCCAGCGCGACCGCGCCTTGCTGACCACCCTCTACAATACCGGCGCTCGTGTCTCTGAGATAATCGCGGTGCGCCGCGGGGATCTGGAGTGTGAACTCGCTCGGGCCCTGCATCTACATGGCAAGGGCCGCAAGGAGCGGGTAGTGCCGCTGTGGAAACAAACCGCCAAGTTGCTGCGAGAGTGGTTGCCTCGAATTGGGCCAGAGCCCCAGCAACCGCTCTTCCCGAACCGATTCAATCAGGCCATGACCCGCTCCGGCGTCACATCGCGATTGCACCAGGCCGCAAACGCCGCAACAGATCGGTGTCCATCACTTAAAAACAAGCGAGTATCGCCCCATTTGATTCGCCACACGACCGCCATGCATCTGCTTCAGGCCGGTGTAGATATCACGGTGATCGCCCTGTGGCTAGGGCATGAGAGTGTGGTGACCACCCACCAGTATCTTGAAGCTGACCTCAAGATGAAGGAACGGGCACTCGCGGCACTTCAGCCACCCGAGATCACCGCTACCCGATTCAAGCCACCCAATGCGTTGCTCGCCTTCTTGGATAGCTTGTGATTATGTGTAGTTGTATCTGAGAGCCGGCAGCAGATGATGAACGCAAACCCGCACTGTTTCGCCAGGCGATCCTCGGGTATCTGAAGGTCACTGGCGAAAGTGCACATAATCACAAACTGCACATAATTGCGCCCGAGCACGAACGGGCGGATGGCATTCTCAGCACCATTGTTGTCGATCTCCAGCCGACCGTCGTCCAGGTAGCGGATCAGCTTGTCCCATTCGTTGTGCAGGTAGTTCAGCGCCTTGCCGG
>JBAVKA010000525.1:0-3311 GCA_049688075.1 Gammaproteobacteria bacterium | reverse complement strand
CCTATCGAGCGCTTTCTCCAGCAGCAGCTTCTCCGCGCCGGCGCGGTTGATGTAGACACCGCGCACCATTTCATCCTCAGTGCTGCGCGCCCAGTCCTCGGCGTCACGCTTGGTGCGGAACGTCTTGATGGTCGACGGCCAGCCGCGCTTGCGGATGATCGCCTTCCAGGTGTTCGAGGGTGTTTTGGTGATGGCTGCCACATCGTCTTCCGTACAGGTGTACCGAAAGTGTACCGAGTGACACAGGGATTAACAGAAGAAAACTTTTATCTCGTTGATAAATATGGTGGCCAGGGACGGAATCGAACCGCCGACACGGGGATTTTCAGTCCCCTGCTCTACCAACTGAGCTACCTGGCCGGGGGTGGGTATTAAAGCCGCAGACCCGGGGAGAGTCAAGGCGGCATCTCATTAATATCACTGGCGAGGAAAATATAACAGCCTGGCAAGCGGCGCTCTCCAGCCCGAACCGCCAATCGCTTACTTCAATCGGTCCGGGGAGACGAATCCGCCGGGCAGCGCGGAGCCGCCGCCGAAGAAAAACTTTTCCATCTCCTGCTCCAGAAACTTGCGGGCCTTGGGGTCCGCCAGCGAGATGCGATTTTCGTTGATCAGCATGGTCTGCTGACGCAGCCAGAGTTGCCAGGCCTCTTTCGAGACGTTCTCGAAGATCCGTTGTCCCAGTTCGCCCGGATAGGGCGGCGCCTCCAGTCCCTCGGCTTCCTTATCCAACTTGACGCAATGTACCTGCCGGCTCATGTGTTACCCCTCTCTTAGTTGTTCAGTATACCGCTGCAGCAGGCGTTCCACCGGTGCTGCCAGACCCCAGTCACCCCGGCCTTCGGGCTTGCACCAGATCCGGTTGCGCTGTTCCCTGACGCCGTCCGCGGAGTTCTCCGCGCGTGCCAGCACCGGGGTGATCTCCAGATGAAAATGACTGAAGGTATGATGCACGCACGGCCACTCCTCGATCACGCACACCCCCAGCCCCATGTTTTCCCGGCACCAGGCATCCAGCGGCTGTCCGTGCGCGATCTCGGGAAAGCTCCACAGCCCGCCCCAGATACCGGCGGGGGGGCGCTGCTCCAGCAGGATTTCCCCTGCTGCATTGCTCAGCAGCATCATACGAGTTCTGCGCAGCGGCAAGGCCTTGCGCGGGCGCGCTGCCGGGTAGTCCCGCTGCCGTCCCGCGGCCCGGGCCTCGCAGTCTGCCTCGAGCGGGCACTGCCCGCAGGCGGGCCGGTTCCGGGTGCACAGCGTCGCGCCGAGATCCATGATCGCCTGGTTATAGGCCGCCACCCGGGTTGCCGGCGTGGAGTCCTCGGCCAGTGCCCAGAGCCGTTTCAGCACGGACGCCTGCCCCGGCCAGCCGTCCACCGCATGGAAGCGGGCCAGCACCCGCTTCACGTTGCCGTCCAGGATGGGGTGACGCTGGCCGCACGCCAGGGATAGGATCGCCCCGGCAGTGGACCGGCCGATGCCGGGCAGCACCAACACCTCCTCGATGCGCTCGGGGAAGCGCCCCTGGAAGCGCCCGGCGACAACGCGCGCGGCTTCGTGGAGGTTGCGGGCGCGGGCATAGTAGCCCAGGCCCGACCAGTGCTGCAGCACCTGGTCGAGGCTGGCGCCGGCCAGCGAGGACAGATCCGGGAAGCGCGCCATGAACCGCTGGTAATAGGGAATGACCGTGGCCACCTGGGTCTGCTGCAGCATGATTTCGGAGACCCACACCCGGTAGGGCGTGGGGTCGGCCTGCCAGGGCAGGTCCGTGCGGCCATGGCGTGCAAACCAGTCGAGCATCCTCCCGGAGAAATCCGCGGGCGTCATGACAACGGGTTCCGGTGGTAGAGTGCTTCAATGATCATGACGATTTCCGTTATCTGGTTGGCCATTTCCCGCCGGATCAGCCAGGGCCCGATCAGCGGCGGAAGAAAAAAATCCGGCACGAGTTCGGCGCGGAAATGCATGAGGGTGGAATCACCCTCGGCGGTCAGCCGCCACTGCGCGCGGCCGCGGCGGAAATCGCTGTGCTCCGGCAGGATATTCGCCTCGAGGATGTACCCGGGCGACTTAACCATGTCCTGACTCTGGCTGACATCCCGGCAATAGAACAGCACGCACAAGCGCGTGACGACACGAATGCGGCATTTCTCCGGACTGTCGACGCGCAGGATGCGGCTTTCCCTGACGGCCGGGTTGATGTCCTGCAGGTGATCGTAATCGGTGATGAGGCGATAGACCATGGCCACCGGGGCATCGATGCGCGCCTCGATCGACAGCGTGTACACGCCCGCATCATAGCTGACGGAGGAATCCAGCACGCCGCCGGCGCGACTGAACAGCGGCGCCGCCAGCAGCGCACAGCACAGTAACCGGCGCGACGCCCGCGTCCTGTCTATGGGAACAAGCCCTTCAGCAACTGCTTGGTGGATTCGTCTCCGAGCTTGTCCTTCAGCAGTTTCTGCGTCTTCTTTTCGATTTTTTCCTTCGCCTTGTCCCGGGCCACATCGCCCAGCGCGGCGGCGAGATCCGGTGTAAAGGTCGGCTTGCTGAAGGTTCCGGAGATGCGCACCGGGATCGCGACACCCTTGAGTTCATCCAGCCCCTTGCCTCCCTGCCCCTTCGTGGAGCCGACGATCTTGGTGGTCAACAGGTAATCGATGGTCTCGGCGGGCAGACTTGCCTGGCCTTCCCCGCTGATTCTCAGCAGCGGCGACTTGGCGGTCAGATCGTTGTTCCTGACCACCCCATCGGTCACGGTCGCTGTCCCCGTCAGTTCGGTGAAATCGGTCTGGTTGGGCTGGTCATCCGCGGGCGGCGGCTGCCCCTGAAGCTTTGCCTGTGCGGTGCGCAGCAGGGAGGCAATATTGACCCCCTTGACGCTGCCGTTGGTGAAGGAAAATGCGGCGTTGCCATTCAGGGTCCGGCGCAGTTGCTCCGGCGTCGCTCCGCTGCCGGCGAGCTGGACATCGACGCTGCCGGCACCGCTCAGCGTGTCGTCGCCACTCAGATCCTTGAGCAACGGCCCAACCTGGATTCCCGTGACATGCTCGTTCAGGGACAGCCGCGGGGTTTTGTCCCGCACGTCCAGCGAGACGTCCCCGCTGTATTGCCCCTGATACAGACTGGCGACGGCCGGGTGCACGCGCAGCAGTCCGTTTTGGGACTTGATCGTGAACTCGATGTCCGTGGAACGCAGGTTATAAGCCTTCAGCGTGCCGAGTTTCACCGTGCCCTTCTGATTCAGGCCGCGCAGCGCCTCGACCGGCAGGGCGGCCGCCCCGCCCGTCGCCGCAGCGGCGGGTGTGGCC
>JBAVKA010000524.1:0-2438 GCA_049688075.1 Gammaproteobacteria bacterium | reverse complement strand
CTCCCGGGCATGCCGCTACGCTGGATCGCGGCGCTACTGTCGCTGGCGGTCGCGGCGGCGATCGGCGCCGCCGATCACGCCAACGGCGGCCGGCAGATCGAAGAGCGTGGCCACACCGATCCCCGTGAGGTTCTGCGCCAGCATGAAGACGATGGTGATGCTCAGCAGTATCAGGAGCGGCCGCCCGCCCGCGAGCAGGTCGCGGGCACTGGCATTGATGCCAATCGTCGTGAAGAAGTAGACGAGCAGGATGTCCCGCGCCCGCAGCTCGAACTCCACCGCATACCCCGAGGCGAAATAGAGCAGACCGAACAGGAGCGTGAACAGGAGTCCGCCGGTAACCGGCTCCGGGATGTTGAGTTCACGCAGGAAACGGATCCGGTCATTCAGGCGCTTGCCGACAAACAACACGATGATGCCGATGGTCACGGCGAGAAAGGAATCGATGCGAAGAACGCCCTCCTGAAATTCCATCAGAGTACCTGCTGGTTGATGCCGGTAAGTTACCTTTTCAGCTGCCGGCAGACTGAATGCCGGGCCGGAGGACAGCTTATCGTTTTCTGCCATGTCAGCTGCAGATAAACCATCAACTGCGCTTGAGAGGCCATGACGCGGATATTATTGTCCAGGAGTCATCCCTTCCTCAATCCGCTGCAGCATATAGGGGAAAAACGGATTCGATTGCATGCGCATCAGGGTATCCAGGCTGACGATCAGGGTGCGCTGCTCGCCCCGCACCGCGATGGCCCCCAGGTGAATGCCGAAGTCCTCTGAGAGATCCGGTGTCATGCCGTAGAGCGAATCGGTTATCGGAACGGGCAAGGCCACGTGGGAGAGTGAAAAGACGTCGTCGGGATAGATCAGCCCCAGCGGGCGGACCTGCTCCTGCGTTGTGCCGGCTTCGGTGACCCGTTCCACCATGTCCACGGAGCCAGTGCTGGCGTTGGTCACGACGGTAGTGCGGAATCGCCGCGGAGCATCGGGCAGGAGGTTTGGAAGCAGGGTCTCGATGCCGGGGCGCAGCAGGGGTCCGAACCGGATATGGCGGTTCAGGTCGAACACCACCAACTCGCTGCCATTATCCGGAAGCTGGTCGTAGAGTGCGGTGACGATGGCCTGGGTGCTGACCGTAAAGTCGGTCAGGGACTGAAAGGTAAGAATGGGGGCAAGATCGGTCAGCCTTCCCTCGCGGGCATAACGCGCAATGCGCGGCTGCAGGGCGCGGGTGAGCAGTGAGGACTGGCGAGCTCCGTTCACCGGGAACGAGTTGTACTTGAACGGATTGAACTCCGGGATGATGGAGAGCCAGGCGGCCTTGGCAAATCGCGGGAAGATGGCCGGCAAGCCGGCGAACCCGGCAAAGCGCGCCCATTCGGTAACGCCGATCATGGGGGATATCAGGACGATGCGATCGGGGCGTGACAGACTCGGGTCATCGATGGCATCCAGCGCGTATTTCATCGCGAGCGCCCCGCCATTGGAGTAACCGACAATATGCAGGGGCCGGCCCGGGCCGACCTGCCGCCGCGCCTCGCGCACCGCCAGGCGGCTCGCCGCTGTCCAGTCCTCCCATTCCACCCCGGTGAGACCCGCCGGCACAGTCCCGTGACCAGGCAAGCGGGGCACGACCGCCACGAAGCCGTGCTCCCGATAGGACCCGGCGATATGACGAAGGGTATAGGGTGAATCGGTCAGACCGTGGAGCAGGACGATGGCGCCAACCGGGGCGCCCTCGGGCTCCATGATAAAGGAGCGGTTCCAGTCCACGGCGAAATGCCCCGGATAGACAGGGCTGCCCTCGAAATAGCGATTGGCGGGAACCTGCTCGTCCGCATCCAGGCGCTGGGTGACCCCGGTGCGGACTTCCTCGAAGAGGGCGTTCTCCGCCTCCAGGTATTTGTCCCAGTCGGCGTGATCGATCTCCCCGGCGTTCAGTTCGTGAGGAACGAAGGTATGCCAGGGCTCAAGCGGTGCGCCCTGCTGGGAGATGTAGATGCGCACCCCCAGGAAAATCACCGCGAACGCCAGGAGCGTGCCCACCGCCAGCTTCAACAGCTTGATCAGTATAGAACCCATCATCTTCTCCGCCGAACCTAATCGCTGGCGTCGCGTGTACACCTCGGCCACGGACACGTCATGGACACGGGCGACCGCGGCATCCCGGAAAGCTTCAATACAGATCCTGCGTGCCTGTGGACCAGCGGGAAAGAATAAACGCCATGACCACTCCAGTCCATGGGGAGATCACCGGTAATGGACGTCTATCGGCGCGGCGGCGACAGCCTGCCGGGGCATTATTTACCTTGTCGGTTTGAGTCGATCAGGATGGTGATATTTTTCTGGAGGATTGCCGGAAGAGGCACGGTACCGTGAGAATTCGTTTGGCGAAAATCATGGCCGGTAATCTGCGGCAACTTGTCTTAACAGCTGCTTCATGC
>JBAVKA010000523.1:0-12242 GCA_049688075.1 Gammaproteobacteria bacterium | reverse complement strand
GCATTCAGTGGCTACAAGTCGGGACACGAGCTCAACAACAAGTTGTTGTGCACCCTGATGGAGGATGTGACGGCCTGGGAACGGGTAAAATTTGATGATGTCACCCCGCCCCTTGCCTTTATCCAGCCGGTTCCCGCTAACTGACCTGATTTCTCCGGAGGCTGTCCGAGTAATCTGTGCGTAGCGAGGCGCGTGGGGAATTGAGGACAGTTGTGCGATCGCTCGAGGAGAATAGCAGGTTCTCTTTGACGAGAAGGATCGTGAAAATGAACCAATTTACCGCCGCCGCACGACTGCAGGGATGCAGGAGGTAGGGTAATGCAGGGAAGCAACCGCCGAGTAGCAACATGATTACTCGGACAGGCTCCTAGTCGTTGCAGTCATCTTCCGGTCGCTGTCGTCCGGGTAGCGTGCGTCGACTGGCCAGCCTGAGTAATGCCGCCTTGAGACCGGCATCCGTGACGCTTCGTGCGGCCTGTTTCAATGCCATGGAGTTTCTTCCCGACACGGGTTGCCGGATGGGTGTAATCCTGCTGTCGGGAGATTGTTCGGATGCGCGTACACGCACCTGGACTGTGCGTAACTTCACGGATGAAACCCTGGACAGCTGTTTAACTAGCTGGGAGGACTGGTATCGCAGGCGGGCTGCCCAGACAGGGGAATCGGCGGCCACGACCAGGGTGTCGTCCCGCACCGACAGGACACGGCAATGATCATTCAGCGGTGAGGGGATGAGTTCATGCACCAGTGCACCCAGCTCCCCGAGCGCACGGGCGCGGGACAGAAGACGTGAGATTTCGCTTCTATCCAGCAGGTTGCCAATCTGGAAGGGTTTGTTTGAACGCATGACGGGTTGGTGAAAATACCACGGGACGCCTCGGCAATGTATATAAATATCATTCTGTTTACCAACAGGGGCGGCCGGGTCCTGAGTTTCAAATTCAACCCGTTGCGCATCGGATTACTGGTAGGCACGGGGATGGCGTTGCTCTGTGTGCTGGGTCTCTACGGCGGATTGCAGCTAGGCCAGGACGGGCTTAAACAATGGCAACAGGTGGTGCAGGAACAGCAGCTGCAGATTGATGATGCCCGCAAGTCCGCACGAACCCATCTTGATGCACTGACGCTGAGGATAGGTCGCATGCAGGCACAGATGCTGCAGCTCAATGCACTGGGCAATCAGCTGGTTGCGCAGGCAAGTCTCGACAAGGACGAATTCGATTTCAACAACCTGCCAGCCGTCGGTGGTCCGGAGGATGTGGCCGGGCTGGAGTCGATTGAATTGCCCGATTTCCTCTCGATGCTGGATGAACTCAGCGTGGAAATGGAGGACCGCGGGCAGAAACTTTCCGTGCTGGATACGCTGCTCATGGACAGAAGTCTGCATGATCGTGTCATGCCTTCCGGCAGTCCGGTGAAAAACGGATGGGTATCGTCGGGTTACGGCAAGCGTACTGATCCATTCACCGGCAAGAAGGAGTTCCACAAGGGGGTCGATCTGGCTGGCAAGGAAGGCTCCCGGGTGTTATCCGTGGGAGATGGCATCGTCACCTGGGTGGGTAAACGCACCGGGTACGGTAACCTGGTGGAGATCACTCACGGCAACGGCTATGTCACGCGTTATGGCCACAACAAGAAGCTGCTGGTCACGGTCGGTGACAGCGTCAAAAAAGGACAGCAGATAGCGGTACTGGGTTCGACCGGGCGCTCAACCGGACCGCACGTTCACTTCGAGGTCGTTCACAACGGACAGCAGGTCAATCCTTCGAAATACCTGACGGACTGACCTCCGTCTTCCTGCCCCCGGCCCGCGGTCGGGGTCGGATCACCCAAAATCCTGTACCAATCTGCTAATCCGCCGGTAGTTGCGGTATCATGGCGGCTTTGTTCTGTCCCCTCCTGCAACCACAGATTAGGCATTCATGGCACTTGATATTTTCCGCAAGATCTTCGGCAGTCGCAACGAACGTCAACTGAAACGCATGTCGCGGGCTATCGCCCGGGTCAATGAGCTGGAAGCCGGCATCCAGACGCTCTCCGATGAACAATTAAAAGCCAGGACCGCCGAGTTTCGGCAGCGCCTGGCGGACGGTGCTGCGCTGGATGACCTGCTGGCCGAAGCATTCGCCACGGTTCGTGAGGCTTCCCTGCGGGTATTGGGGATGCGCCACTTCGACGTGCAACTGATCGGCGGCATGGTGCTGCACGAGGGTCGCATCGCCGAGATGCGCACCGGCGAGGGCAAGACCCTGGTAGCCACGCTGGCGGCCTATCTGAATGCGCTGCCCGGTAAGGGTGTGCACGTGGTAACCGTGAATGATTACCTGGCGCGGCGCGATGCCGGCTGGATGGGAAAAATCTACGAGTTTCTCGGTATGACGACCGGTGTGGTGGTCGCGGGCCAGACACAGGAGCAGAAACGGACCGCCTATCAGTCAGATATCACCTACGGGACGAACAACGAGTTCGGCTTCGATTACCTCCGCGACAATATGGCGTTCACTGCCCAGGACAGGATGCAGGGCATGCGTAACTTTGCAATCGTGGATGAGGTCGACTCCATCCTGATTGACGAGGCGCGTACGCCGCTGATTATTTCCGGTCCGGTGGACGAACGCTCGGATCTCTACACCAGGATAAATGCCCTCATTCCCGGTCTGAAACCGCAGGAAAACGAGGACGTCCCGGGTGATTACACGCTGGAGGAAAAACACAAACAGGTCTTTCTTACGGAAGAAGGCCATGAGCATGTCGAGAAGCTGCTGGTCAGGAATGGCCTGCTGGGCGAGGGTGAGAGCCTGTACGATGCGGCCAACCTGAATCTCATGCATCACCTCAATGCCGCGCTGCGCGCCCACCTGTTGTTCCAGAAGGACGTCGATTACATCGTGCAGGACGGGCAGATCGTCATCGTGGACGAGTTTACCGGCCGGACCATGCCGGGCCGCCGCTGGTCCGAGGGTCTGCACCAGGCCGTGGAAGCGAAGGAAGGCGTTACGGTCCAGAGCGAGAACCAGACCTTGGCGTCGATTACCTTCCAGAATTATTTCCGCCTCTACAACAAGCTCTCGGGTATGACCGGTACGGCCGATACCGAAGCCTTCGAACTCCAGCAGATCTATGGCCTGGAAGTAGTGGTTATTCCGACCCACAGACCGATGATCCGCAATGACATGGGGGATCTGGTCTATCTCACCATTGAAGAGAAGTTTAACGCCATACTCGGGGATATCGCTGAATGCCGAAAGCGTGGTCAGCCGATCCTGGTCGGCACGGCCTCGGTCGAGACTTCCGAATACCTGTCGAAGCTGATGAAGAAGGAAGGCTTCAGTCACGAGGTGCTCAACGCCAAGCAACACGAGCGGGAGGCGCACATCATCGCCCAGGCGGGTCAGCCAGGCGCAGTGACCATCGCAACCAACATGGCCGGCCGCGGAACGGATATCGTGCTCGGGGGAAATCTGAACGCGGAAATCGAGGCGCTGCAGAACCCGGACGACGTGATCATTAAAAAGATCAGGGAGGACTGGCAGAAGCGACATGACGTGGTCATTGCAGCAGGCGGACTGCATATCATCGGCACCGAGCGCCATGAGTCACGCCGTGTCGACAACCAGTTGCGCGGGCGTTCAGGGCGCCAGGGTGACCCGGGATCGAGCCGTTTTTACCTGTCCCTGAAAGACAACCTGATGCGCATCTTCGCCTCCGACCGGGTTGCCGCCATGATGCAGAAACTGGGAATGCAGGAAGGCGAGGCCATCGAGCACCCCTGGGTGACCAAGGCCATCGAGAACGCCCAGCGCAAGGTCGAGGCGCATAACTTCAATATCCGCAAGACGCTGCTGGAATATGACGATGTCGCCAATGATCAGCGCAAGGTTATTTACGAGCAGCGCAATGAACTGATGGAGACCGAGGATATAGCCGACACCATACGCTCTATCCGTCGTGACGTTGTCACATCCGTCATCGATACGTACATATCGCCAGGCAGCCTCGACGAGCAATGGGATGTGGCGGGACTGCAGGAGGCGCTCATGCAGGAATTCGGCGCCGACATGCCGATAGGCGAGTGGCTGGAGCAGGACCACAGCCTGCATGAGGAGACACTGCGCGAGCGTATCATGGAGACCATGGAGGCGGCCTATGCGGAGAAGGAACAACTGGCCGGGATCCCGGTGGTCAGACATTTCGAGAAGGCGGTGATGCTGCAGATTCTTGACGTGGCCTGGAAGGAGCATCTGGCGGCGATGGACTACCTGAGGCAGGGAATCGGGCTGCGCGGCTATGCACAGAAGGATCCCAAACAGGAATACAAGCGCGAGGCCTTCCAGATGTTTACCGCCATGCTGGACCGGATCAAGCATGATGTGGTCGCCATCGTGTCGAAGGTGCAGGTGCGCGCTGAATCAGATGTCGAAGCAGTGGAGCAGCAGCGGCGCAGCGAGGCCCCCAGGCAGTACCAGCATGCAGAGGCCAGCGCCATGGCCGGGCAGCAGGAGGAACAGGCACCATCCGGAGAGGAGGCCCATACCCCGTATACGCGCCAGGGCAGGAAGATCGGCCGTAACGAACCGTGTCCCTGCGGTTCGGGAAAGAAGTACAAGCAATGCCACGGCAGGCTGGACTGATCGGCCTCACCGTACAAGGCTGCATTAAACACCGTCATCACCGAAAAGCCGCAAAGAACGCAGAGAAATTCTTTAGCGAAGACAACTAACACATTGCGTTCTTCGCGGCTTTGCGGTGAGTTTATTTCATTATGGACGAACACTATCCAGGCGGCATAAACATCACCCGGTGCGGCTGTCCTATGCCCTGCGGCTACGCGGTTTGATACACGCCCTGGAAATTCATGAACAGTGATATCTCAAAATCGCAGGTAATACATGTCGTACCGGGATTCCGGCTGGGAACGGCCTGTGCCGGTATCAAGTCTCCCGGCCGTCGGGACCTGGTTATCATGGCCCTGGCCGAAGGCTCCGCCTGCGCCGCAGTTTTCACGCGGAATGCTTTCTGCGCCGCTCCCGTGACGGTGGCACGTGACCATCTGGCGGCGTTTTCGCCCGAGTATCTGCTGGTCAATACCGGTAATGCCAACGCAGGCACCGGCAGTAAGGGAATTCACGATGCCGGACAATGTTGCACACTGCTCGCGGATCTGGCCGGATGTTCACCGCAAGCGGTAGTGCCGTTCTCGACCGGAGTAATCGGCGAACCGCTGCCGGTCATCCGTGTCGCGGACGGGTTGCCGGAGGCGATCGCTCACCTGTCGGAAGACGGCTGGATCGACGCGGCGCATGGCATCATGACGACCGACACAGTTCCCAAGCTGGCGTCACGCCGGCTGGATATGGACGGGCACCCCGTTACCATTACCGGTATGGCCAAGGGAGCCGGTATGATCCGCCCCGATATGGCGACCATGCTGGCGTTCGTTGCCACTGATGCCGCTCTGGACGGGGATCTTTTGCAGGACTGTCTGAATCGCGCTGTGGCGGACTCCTTCAACCGTATCACCGTCGATGGCGATACCTCGACCAACGATGCCTGTGTGCTGGTTGCCACCGGGCGGAGCACCTTGCCGCTCCTGATGCAGGCCGATGGACATTACGATCGGCTCGCGGCCAGCGTTGCCGATGTCTGCAGGGATCTGGCGAAGGCCATCGTGCGCGACGGGGAGGGGGCGACCAAGTTCGTCACCATCGCTGTCGAACAGGGCGCGACATCGGAAGAGTGCTTGCAGGTGGCTTACACGATCGCGCATTCCCCCCTGGTAAAAACGGCGCTATTTGCCAGTGACCCTAACTGGGGCCGCATCCTGGCTGCGGTGGGCCGCGCCGGCGTTCATGACCTGAACGTCGAAAGCGTCACGGTTTATCTTGACGCTGTTTGTATCGTTCGGGATGGTGGAAGAGCCCTGGATTATACCGAGGCCGCGGGGCGGGACGTTTTGCGTCGCAAGGAATTCACCATTCGGGTGATGCTGGGACGCGGTAATAGCGCAGAACACGTCTGGACCTGCGATCTTTCCTATGACTATGTCCGGATCAATGCGGAATACCGCAGCTAGCTCGTGCCTGTCCATAAATGCCGCATTTACCGCAAAGACGCAAAGAACACAGAGAATTTCATTAACGAAACAATTAAACGGCTTCGCGTTCTTTTGGCGATTGCTCCGTGCAGTGATCTAACCACTGCATGGCCCAGGCCAGTCTCTCGACCGGTTACCGGTCTCGCCTTCTCCATGCAGTCGTGCGTCTTTTTGGTGAGATTATTCCATGATGGGTGGATAGCAGTTCGTAGATCAACTTGAAGCGGTTGCCTGTCTCACTGGTGCGGGCCTCCAAGTAGCCAGAGCATCTGCAAAACAAGCAATCTCTTCAATTCTTCCGGACTGCATTGATCGAGGTTCGATACCGGATCGCAGCCCTCATGCAGTGTCGGGTTGTCCTGTTTCATTAGCATTTCCGTTCCCACCACGTAAACATAGGCGACTGCCGAATTCACCTCGTGGTCAGTCAGGGTGCTGTAGCCTCCTTTTGCAGGCATACGCCCATGGCCATCCAGTGCATGCTCGACCAGGACGTCCAGCCCCTGGGCCAGCCGGGGTTGCCAGACGTGCATGTCCCCGACACGGGGTGCGTCGCGGACACTGTTGCCATGGCAGGTCAGGCAGATGCGATTAAAGACCGACTTGCCCAGCGCCAGGTCGTATTTGTCTGACAATGCCCGGCTAGCGTCCATTTCAGAAGGACTTACTCCCTCTCCAGGCGGTGATGTTGCCGGAGTGACGGTCCGCTCATTTTCCCGAGGGTCAGTAATGCTCTCCTGATTGGCCACCGCAGGGTTTGCAAGATCCTCGTCCGTCAAACCGTCGCTGCTCCAGAGAACGGCAGGGAGCGCCACGATAAAGGCAAGTGCGAACCGGGCAACCCGGTGTTGCTGGAAGTATCCCGGCACGGCTGACGCCACGGGGCGCGATGGTGTACCGGTTACTTTATCGAGAGATCGCATGAACGGGACAATATCACAGATTCTGTGTTAATGGCCTTGCGGGATCGCGTGAAATTCCATGGGCTTTGCCTGGGACACTTCGAAGTGTGCCCGGGCGCATTGGGGTAATATGGGCCGGGAGTCCATGTGTTACAGTGGCAAGATAAACACCATTTTTACCGCAGAGACGCAAAGAACGCAGAGAAGTTCTTTAATGAAAACATACAATGACTTTGCGTCTCTGCAGTGAGTTTGATTCTTTTATGAAAGCCGGTAATACGGAACGCATCCATGTGGCGGCGGCCGCGGTATTCGATGACCGGCAACGGGTGTTGATCTGCCGGCGCCCGCTGCACGCACACCAGGCCGGCTTGTGGGAGTTTCCCGGCGGGAAGCTGGAACCCGGGGAGACGATAGAATCTGCGCTGCGACGTGAACTGAGGGAGGAAGTCGGCATAAATGTGATCTCGACCAGGCCGCTCATACGCGTGCATCACGATTATCCGGATCGGAACGTACTGCTCGATGTCTGGCGTGTGGAGAGGTTTTCGGGTAGAGCTGCCGGTCATGAGGGTCAACCCGTCAGATGGGTGTTACCAGGAGAACTCAGTCGTTACCGGTTTCCCGCAGCCAATACCCCTATCATCAAGGCGGTCGGTCTGCCGGAGCGCTATCTAATCACGCCGGAGCCAGGTGCAGATGTCGATAACTTTCTGGTACATCTGGATGCCGCAATCCGCCGCGGCGTGACGCTGGTCCAGCTGCGGGTAAGGAAGCGGGCACTGCCCGAGTACCGGGACCTGGTGAAGCAGTCCCTCGGGATTTGCCATGCGTGCAAAGCACGGCTTCTGCTCAATGCGGAGCCGTCACTGGTGCTGGAACTGGGTGCGGATGGTGTGCATTTGACCAGCGCACGTCTGCTGGCGCTGCGTGAGCGGCCGCTGGATTCCCACCACCTGGTCGGCGCTTCCTGCCACGATTGGCAAGAGCTCAAGCATGCCTGCACCATGAATCTCGATTTTGCCGTGGTGTCGCCGGTGCGGGAAACAGCCAGCCATCCAGGCGCGAAGGCGCTGGGATTCACGGGACTGCGAGACCTGACGGAGCGGGCCGAACTGCCGATCTACGCTCTGGGCGGGATGGCCGAAACGGACCTGTTCAGTGTCTTTGAGCATGGAGCCCAGGGCATTGCGGCGATACGCGGACTGTGGCTTAGTCCCTGATATCCTCGTCGGGAGCATCCGTTTCATCACCGGGAATGCGATGACGTTCATCGATCCAGTCGCCGAGATCGATCAACTTGCAGCGTTCGCTGCAGAACGGCTTCCAGCGCTGCGATTGCGACCATTCCACCAGTTTCCCGCAGGTCGGGCAGGACACGGTCTTTATTGTGGAAGCGGCGGTCATGCTATCGGTACCTGCACTATGGGGATGCTGCAGGGTCAGATGGCACAGCAGGCGAGACCGAATTCAACATGATTTTCAGTCTGTCTGGCCCGGTTTTCTATGGTTGAGAAATTCAGGAATCGTGCGGTGAAACGGTGCCGACCCCCGCTTAATTCCGCGAAGTAGGGTGCCCCTGAGGGAAGGGCGATGCGCACCAGCTGGTATGGCAGGTTCGGGTCCAGTGTTTTCTGATAAATGCCATTATCGGCGATGGTCGGCTTGAGAGTGGTGCTCTCCCGCGTCAGTTTGAGAATGAACTGGATGGCCTGTCCGATAGCGTCGAAACTATTGAGCCATCGATAGAGATCATCGGTGCGTTCCTTGGCGGATTGTTGCAGCCAGTAATGGAATGCAGGCAGGTCGAAGTCACAGGTGCCGCCGGGGATCGCACTGCGTTGACGAATGCTGATCAGGAACTCGCTCGATTTCAGCTCGCTGCCGATCTGGCCGTTGATTCCGTGCAGCCTGTCGATGTGGTCGCCGATCACAGCCAGCAATTCGCTCAGCTGCAGGTTATCGATATCTGGATTGTGTTCCAGTCGCTTCAGCCCGAAGGAGTGACGCTCCAGTTCCTTCAGGACTTCCGATTTCAGGTTGGCGTTTCCGAAGATGGAAAGAATTTCGAGTATACAGGTGAGCGTGGCGCGACTGTCCCACTCGGAAGCGCGCTTGACGTGGTGGGCGGCCTGTGTAAACAGGGACTCCAGACGCAGAAACGTCCTTACTCTTTCATTAAGCGGATGTTCGTAGAGGACTTGACGCGCCACTGGATCTTGCTGCTTGTCTTGGACTGCTTCCACGGGTACCTATTCTCTCCCAGGCAGGATCTGTGCGCAAATCCGGCTTCAGGTAGTCTGTTTCAGAGCGATTTCCAGGTACTTTTCGTGGTGAGCGCGAACCTGATCTGCCAGTTCATCCAGTGAACCATCATTATTGATGACATCGTCCGCTGCCGCAAGCCGGTTGTCTCGACTGGCCTGTGCCGCGATGACGGCAATTATCTCGTGCCTTGGCAGACCGTTTCTCATCGTTACGCGTGCGATCTGGTTGTCTACCCCGGCATCGACAACCAGAATCCTGTCAACCAGATCCCGCTGATCTGTTTCCAGCAGAAGCGGAATCACGACAATACAGTAGGGGGTCTGGATATTCGCTGTCAGTGCAGTGATTTCACGGCGAATTTTCGGGTGGAGAATCGCTTCCAGCCGGCGCCGCTTCTCAGCGTCGGAAAAAACGAGTTTCCGCAGGCGGTTGCGATCAAGCACGCCGCTGGCATCCACACTGTCCGGTCCGAAAGTCTTGATAATTTCCCCGAGCGCAGGCTGACCCGGCTCCACCAGGGCGTGGGCTATGACATCGGCATCGATGACCGGGATGCCGAGTTGCTGGAAAATAACGGCAACGATGGATTTGCCGCTTCCGATGCCGCCCGTCAGTCCGACGATCAGTGGCCGGTGTTTATCGCCGCCGGGGGTTGATGGAAGCGTGTCGGTATGTGCCACGGAAGAGCCATCGGTGTTAATGCAGATACAGATCGAGGATGTCTTGTCCCCACAAGAGCGTGATCCAGCCCGCGCTGGCCAGAAACGGTCCGAAAGGAATAGGCTGGCTGCGCTGGCGCCCTTTAATTGTAATGAGCAAAATGCCGGTTATTGCTCCGACGACCGAGGAAAAGAGGATTACTACGGGCAATGCCTGCCAGCCGACCCAGGCGCCGATGGCGGCAAGCAGCTTGAAGTCGCCGTATCCCATGCCTTCCTTGCCGGTGGCCAGTTTGAAGAGGTGATAGATCCCCCACAGGCACAGGTATCCGGAAATGGCGCCAATGATGCTTGCCCGGCTGTCGATGAAAATATCCGCCAGACTCAGTGCGAGGCCGGCCCACAGCAAGGGCAGGGTTATGCAGTCCGGCAGCAATTGTTCATCATAGTCGATCACGCACAGCGGGATGATCATCCAGGTAAACGCCAGTGCCGCCACGGTCTGTTGTGAATAGCCGAAATGCATCGCGGTAAAGACAGAAAGAATGGCGGTGACCATTTCTATAATCGGGTAACGCGGCGGGATCCGGGTACGGCAGGACGCGCAGCGGCCCCTCAGGAAGACATAGCTGGCTACGGGAATATTCTCGAAGGCGCGGATGCGGTGTCCGCATGCCGGGCAGTGGGAGCCCGGCCTTAGCAGATTGAATGGCTGGTTTGCGGCGTCATTCTCCTCATGATCCGTCTCCAGCAGTTCACGGCATTGCCGGGACCAGTTGTTCTTCAGAATAACCGGCAGACGATGGCTGACGACATTCAGGAAACTGCCAATCACCAACCCGAGGACCACGACCGCCGTATAAAAGAGCGCAGGCATGGACTCGAGCGTTTGCAGTATTTCCATATAGTAACCGGATTTACGCCGCACTTGCGATCAAGCGCGGCGCGATACCGATCGCAGATCGTGCGGATAGGATCAGATGGCGGCGCCCAGCTTGAAGATGGGCAGGTACATCGCAACGACAAGCCCGCCGATCAGAATGCCCAGTATGGACATGATGAGCGGTTCCAGCAGGCTGCTCAGTGCATCGACCGCGTCATCCACCTCCTGCTCGTAGAAATCGGCAACCTTGCTGAGCATGGTGTCGAGTGCGCCGGACTCCTCGCCGATTGCCACCATCTGTTCGACCATGTTGGGAAAGAGCCCGGTTTGGGACATGGCGAACTGTAGTTGCTGGCCAGTGGCGACACTGTCACGGATCATCAAAACGGCATCCGAGTAGACGACATTGCCCGTGGCGCCGGCGACGGACTCGAGTGCCTCAACCAGCGGGACGCCCGCGGCGAACATCGTGGACAGGGTGCGCGCATAACGGGCGATGGATGCCTTGTGCATGATGGTGCCCACAATCGGCAGTTTGAGCACGATGCGATCAAAGGTGCGGCTGAATTTTCTGGAGCGTTTCTTTGCCTGGAGTATTCCAATGACGGCGCCGATTGCACTGCCGAAGACCAGCCACCACCAGTCCTGCATGAATTCGGAAAGGTTGACCACGAGCCGTGTGAAGGCGGGCAAATCCGCACCGAAGCTTGTGAATAACTCCTCGAACTGGGGCACGACGAAGATCAGCAGAATGGCTGTCACGATAATCGCCACAACAATCACGGCGGCCGGGTAGAACATTGCCTTCTTGATCTTGCTCTTGAGGTATTCCGTTTTTTCCTTGTAAATGGCGATTTTGTCGAGCAGCGCCTCGAGTACACCGGCCTGTTCACCCGCATTCACCAGATTGACAACCAGCTCATCGAAATAGATGGGATGTTTGGCCAAGGTTTCCGAGAGGCTGGTACCGGATTCGACCTCGCTTTTGATTCTGAGAATCAGGTTGCGCATGCTGATGTTGTCATGACCGCGTCCGATGATCTCGAAGGCCTGTACCAGTGGTACGCCCGCAGACATCATGGTCGCCAGCTGGCGGAAAAAGACGGCGATATCCTTGGCGGTGATTTTCTTCTTCTTTTGCTGCGAAAACAGCGAGCTTTGCTTCTTGATCTTGAGCGGCGTGATGCCCTGCTTGCGGAGGTCGGCTTTGATGACGGTGGGACTGGACCCGCGTGTCTGGCCCTTGACCCGTACACCGCGTTTGTCCTTTCCGGTCCAGATGAAGATTTCCGGCTGCTTGAGTGCTTTTTCCGCCATAGCTTTAGTCCTTGGTGACGCGATCCACTTCTTCCAGACTGGTAACCCCTGCCGCAACCTTCCTCAGCCCCGCCTCTCGAAGATCGGGAATGCCTTCCCGCTTCGCCTGTTCCTCCAGT
>JBAVKA010000522.1:0-1908 GCA_049688075.1 Gammaproteobacteria bacterium | reverse complement strand
GGATTGTCCAGGCGATCTGTTCTCGATTGAGTGTACCCCCACATCAAAGATTCCGCGAGGTTGGGGCTGTCGGATCGCAACGCTTCATTTGGCGTATGTGGCAAGGCAATCCGACTTGGGCAACCCGCTGCCTTTACGCCCATCCTTTTTCTTTGAAGTGGTGGTGCTTATCAAACGAATGCTGAAAGTTGCCCTGCACCAGCGGTGCTTTTCTGTCACGATCAAAGGTTACCATTGATCTATGTTAATGCGCTGATATGCGATGGTGTGTTAATTCTTGAGGCATTCACTGATACCCCGATGCCGAAGGGACCCATTCGTCTAATGATAACTAGCTCCCGTCGCGCGAATGGCGGAAATTTTATTTATGGGCGCCAGTGCACGTCTATCGTAATCGCCTGCGCTACAGGGAACCGTCGGGGTGCGATAGCGTTAAGGAAGGGCTCGGCTAAGGCGACGGCCGGTCCATGGTTGTATTTCAAAAGCACTGGACGCCTATGTGAATGCGTGGATTAGGACGACGGGCGCAGTTCGATCCCTCGCTACGAAAATTGGCGCTTATCACTGGCAGGCTACACATCATGACCCTCTACGGTGACAAGTTATCTGCCCGCGAGTCTGCGGCAGTGGTGGTCATGTGGCTATTTGGCTCGATCTATGTCCTCTCCGCTGGCTGGTTCGCATCGTGGTGGGTGTTATGACCCGTCCGCGCAACGCTAGTTGGGTTCATTCTATCAATTGTCGACTTCCTGGGCAGGGGTAGTTGCCCGGTTGTCGCCCCTTAGGACACGCTAACAATCTCTGATAAAAGCGTGATGCTGCCGGGCAGCACGAAGGAAGAGCTCAAGATGCTGCTGGAGTTCAAGTACACGACCGGGTGATCACGGGGTAACACCAGGATTAACCGGCGTTCACGTTACAGCGCTGCACGGTTGTAGACGAGGAGCACCTCATGAACAATATTATCTGGCTGGTCGGATTAGTCGTTATTGTTCTCTTTATACTCGGATTCTTTGGGCTAAGGTAGAGAGTTGGAAATCTGCACTTCGGAACGCAATCCGAGGGTATTTTTATGTTACCCCGCGCGGCCGATTTCTATTGTGTCAATGAATGTGTCATCTCTCATTCAAGCGCCTAAACGTAATGCGGCGCACCAAATTTTTGATGCTTGTCGACCTTGTTCCGGCCTCGTGGTTGTTGGGCGCGCTTCCTTAACGGCAAATTTGCAGGATGGCAAACGGCCGACACATGAGGGCCCATCACGAACGGCATCAACAGCAGCAGAGCTTTGCGCAGCTCGAAGGTTGGCAGTTCCTGCCCCTTCACCTCCCGAACCGGTCAGCGTGGCAGAACTTCGAATCCCCTGATCACATCCGATCACCTGACGATTTGCAACGTCCAGTGCCCGAGGCGCTGCCGTGCATCGTTGAGTTTCTTTCCAGCGTACCCGCCTTCGGCAAAGACATGGCGCAGCCAGGGGAAGGATTTGCGTATGGAGGCCAGGACAGACGGAGCGCCGTCCTGATCTTGCATGTCCGCGCTGTGGGCGATGACGGTAACCAGCAGCCTTCCTATGTCGATTAGGATATTCTGCTTGCAACCCTTACACCTTCTTGCCGGCATTGAACATCCGCGGCCCGGCAACTTCCGTCATTTTCACCGATTGGTTGTCGATCATCCCGGCCGACGGACTGGCCTCGCGTCCGTCCACCAATCGAGCCTGCATCAGCGGTTCATGGTTCGTCCGCCGCCACCTACCGTCCTCACGCCAAAAGTAGAAATACCGCTGCACCGTCGACTGCGGTGGAAACTCTTTCGGCAACTTGCGCCATTGGCAGCCCGTGCTCCTCAGGTACAGCAACGAATTCACCACCTCGGGCAGAACGATCGTACTGTGCGCCCCAACCG
>JBAVKA010000521.1:0-6240 GCA_049688075.1 Gammaproteobacteria bacterium | reverse complement strand
GGCGAGACCGCGCGCGATCGCCTGGTTGATGCCATTGCGCACGCGGAAGTAGCCCTCCGCGGTGCGCTCCCCGGTGCAGAAGGGACGGTCGCGTTCGTCGATGTCGGCGGTGAGCAGGTTGGCCGCCTCGGCGTCGGTGCGTGCGACCAGCAGTGTCGGCACGCCGAGCACGTCCGCGGCGAGCCGCGCCGCCACCAGCTTCTGCACCGATTCGCGGGTTGGCACCAGCACCTTCCCGCCCATGTGGCCGCACTTCTTGGCCGAAGCCAGCTGGTCCTCGAAATGGACGCCGGCGGCGCCGGCCTCGATCATCGCTTTCATCAGCTCGAAGGCGTTGAGTACGCCCCCGAAACCGGCCTCGGCATCGGCGACGATGGGCGCGAACCAGTCGATCTCGCCGCCGCCGTCCAGCTGCTGGATCTGGTCGGCGCGTTGCAGCGCGTTGTTGATGCGACGCACCAGCTCCGGCACCGAGTTGGACGGGTACAGCGACTGGTCCGGGTACATCTGGCCGGCGAGGTTGGCGTCGCCGGCGACCTGCCAGCCGGATACGTAGATCGCCTTGAGACCGGCGCGAACCTGCTGCATGGCCTGATTGCCGGTCAGCGCGCCGAGGGCATTGACAAAAGGCTCCTCGGCGAGCAGCCGCCAGAGTCTTGCAGCGCCGTCGCGGGCCAGCGTGTAGTCGATCTGCTTGCTGCCCCTGAGGCGCAGGACATCCTCGGCCGCATAGGGCCGGGCAATGCCGTGCCAGCGTGGATTTTCGGTCCATTCCCGGCGGAGGCCAAGCACCGCCTTGTCAGTGCTGCTCATGTGACTGCTCCTCTGTGTGCATCGTAATCACCAGTCCCGAAGGCTCAGGCAAGCTGTTCGTAGGCAACCAGGGTGATGAAATCGACCAGCTCCTCGCGGGTGATGACATCGCCGAGAATGGACACGGCCCGGTCGAGGTGTTCGACTCCGGGCGTGTTCTCGTCCGCCCCGCGACGGATCGCCGCGAGTTCGTCAGCCAGCAGTCTTTCGACGAACGGCGGTGTAATCCGGCGGCCGTCGTCCAGCACCCCGTGCGGATGCCGGAGCCACTGCCATACCTGGGCGCGTGCGATCTCGGCGGTGGCGGCGTCCTCCATCAGCCCGTGGATGGGAACGCAGCCGCGACCGCCGAGCCAGGCGGCCAGATAGCGGAGCGCGACCTCGATGTTCTGGTGCAGCCCTGCCTCGGTGATCGTACCGGCGGGCGTGCTCAGCAGGTCCTCTGCCGACGGTAACACAACCTCGCGCTGTCGCTCGAGCTGGTTCGGCCCCTGCAGGCGGCGGTCGAATACCGCCTGAGCCACAGGGACCAGGCCGGGATGCGCGACCCAGGTGCCGTCGTGACCGTCGTCGGCCTCGCGTTCCTTGTCGGCGCGCACCCGCGCGAGCGCCGCTTCATTGGCGGCGGCATCGTCCCTGACCGGAATCTGGGCCGCCATGCCACCCATGGCGAAGGCGCCACGTCGATGGCAGGTGCGAATCAGCAGCTGCGAGTAGCTGCGCAGGAACCGGGTAGTCATCGTGACCTGTGCCCGTTCCGGCAGGACGCGCGCCGGATCCTTTCGGAAGGTCTTGATATAACTAAAGATGTAGTCCCAGCGCCCGCAGTTGAGACCGGCGATATGGTGCCGTAGTTCGTAGAGGATTTCGTCCATCTCGAAGGCCGCCGGCAGGGTTTCGATGAGTACCGTGGCGCGGATGGTACCGCGCGGGATCCCGAGCGCGTCCTGTGCGAAATCGAACACTTCATTCCACAGGCGCGCCTCGTGATGGCTTTCCAGCTTGGGCAGATAGAAATACGGGCCGCTGCCGATCGCGATGAGCTGCCTGGCATTATGGAAGAAGAACAGGCCGAAATCGAACAGCGCTGCACGGATCACACTGTCGTGGACACGGAAGTGTTTCTCCGGCAGGTGCAGGCCGCGCGGGCGGACCACCAGGGTCGCGGTTCTCTGGCCCAGCCGGTAGTCCCTGCCATCGGGTGAGGTGTAGTGGATCGTGCCGCGCACCGCATTAAACAGGTTCGCCTGTCCCTCCAGGGTGCCGTCCCAGAGCGGAACATGGGCATCCTCGAAGTCGGCCATGAACACCTTCGCACCGCTGTTGAGTCCGTTGATGATCATCTTGCGATCGACCGGACCGGTGATCTCGACGCGTCGGTCGCACAGATCGGGGGGAATCGGTGCCACACGCCAGTCGGCGGCGCGCAATTCACGCGTGGCCGTCAGGAAATCCGGCCGTTCGCCCGCGTCGAAGCGGGCCTGACGTTCCGCGCGGGCCGAGAGCAGTTCCACGATGCGTGGTTCGAAGCGCGTGTGCAGACTGGCCAGGAAAGCACCTGCTGCTGGTGTCATGAGCCAACTGCAGTCCCCGCATGGGGTGGTGATTTCATAGTCATCGCTGGAATGGACTGCCGCGCTCGACTGCATGGTGAGTGTCCCTCGGACTGTTGTCTGTCACTTTCCCGGCCTATTGTTCATGGCGAACCGGAAATCACGCTACGCATTAAAAAACCTATGAAATTTCCGAGCATTAAACTAGTCTATGTTTTAAATAGTTATCTTTGTATTTTTTAATAGTAGCCCTCCATGAGCGCATGAAAACATCGGACAATATCTGTAATCCCAATCGCCTCAGGCAGTTACGTGCATTCTGTCTGGCCGCGCAGAGCGGCAGCATCTCGCGTGCGGCGGAACGGATGTGCCTCAGCCAGCCTTCGGTTTCTCTGCTCATCAAGGCTTTGGAGGAACAACTGGGCAGCCGGCTGTTCGAACGCCGTGGACCGCGGATTCGGCTGACCGAGGAGGGTCAGGTGCTGCTCGAGACTGCGCTGCCGGTGGTGGATTCGATGGACCAGATACCGGACCGTTTCGCCGCGCGCCTGGGCGCGGTGCGTTCCGGCGCGCTCGATATCGCCGCCGGCGAATCGACCATCCTCTACCTGCTTCCCGACTATGTGAAGCGCTTTACCGTGCTTTACCCCCAGGTCAAGCTGCAACTGCACAACGTCACCGGCCGTGACGGTTTGAAGATGCTGCGCAACGGCGAGGTCGATTTCGCCGTGGGCTCGATGTTCGAAATGCCGGATGACATCGTCTATATACCCATTTTTACCTACGATCCGATGCTGATCACCTCGCCGGATCATCCGCTGGCGAGCCAGTCACGGGTCAGCCTCGATGACATATCCCCCTATGGGTTGATCCTGCCGCCCCGACACCTGAGCACCTGGCGGATAGTCGACCTGGTGTTCCACCAGCACGGCCTCGACTATCAGGTGGTGCTGGAGGCCGGCGGCTGGGAGGTGATCAAGAAGTTCGTCGCGCTGGGACTGGGTGTTTCCATTGTCACCAGCATCTGCCTGACCGGCGACGAACCGCTGGCCGCAATCCCGCTCAACGACTACTTCCCGCAGCGCAGCTATGGCGCGGTGATGCACAAGGGCCGGCAGTTGTCGTTACGCGCCCGGTCGTTTCTCGAGATTATGGATGCGGGCTTCGCCGACCGCCGGTCGGGGTCGACCAGGGGCGGGGATGCGCAGCATCCGGCGGATGGAGACGATTTGCTGGTTCCATGCCCGGCGCTGGAGGTGCGCAACTGATTTCCGTGCAGGAACTGCAGCCGGTTTGTTCCTCATTCCCGGGTACCCGGTCACACGTATAAAACCGGGATACCGGCCTCCCGTACGATTCCCGCTTCTGTGATGCCGGACTATCCTGTCGTTGTCATCGTGCAGGGGGCGATTTTTACGCCCGATCTGTACTAGAATCAATAGTGTAAAAAAAACCACGTTGGTAATAGATGCCGGCCGCCGCGGGCGATACGGCAATACCGGGGGAGGTGCTCCATGTTGGATACTTTTTTTCAGTGGCTATCGAAACTCGCTCCCGAAGTTCCCGAGGAAATGGCGGCCTGTGAATTCGAGTGCCGCAAGACGGATTGTTTGATGGGCGACTGGTTGAAGTGCGAACGCCGCAAGCAAGCCGCAGCTCACGCCCCCGAGGAGCGGCGGCATTAATCTCCGGGCAGGCGCAGACTGCGGCCTGTTCGCCGCCGCATGACGGCCGCGAGAGTTTTTCCAGTCAGGCTCCGGGAGTTTGCCGCCTTGCCGGGGGCGGCAAGAGCGGCTATCACGGTGCTCGATTCGAAGCAGGGTGTTCCTGTCCGGTTACCATGACAATCGCCTATATCACGCATCCGGCCTGCCACCTGCATCAGATGGGCGATACGCATCCGGAGTCACCGGCACGCTTGTCGGTGATCGAGGACCGGCTGATCGAGACCGGATTCGAATTTGCGCTGCGCCGCTACGACTCGCCCGCCGCTACCCGCGAGCAGCTCGCCCGGGTGCACGAACCGTCCTATGTGGAGCGTATCTTCGCTCTGGCCCCGGCGAGTGACCTCGTCTGGATCGATCCTGACACCGCCATGAACCCGCACAGCCTGGAGGCAGCCCTGCGCGCCGCCGGGGCGGTGGTACAGGCGGTCGATCTGGTGCTGGGCGGTGAAGTGAGCAGCGCCTTCTGCGGCGTGCGCCCGCCCGGACATCATGCCGAACGGGCCGGCGGCATGGGATTCTGCATATTCAACAATGTCGCGGTCGGGGTTGCCCATGCCCTGAAGTGTCACGGGATGCAGCGCATAGCGATTCTCGATTTCGACGTCCATCACGGCAACGGCACCGAGGACCTGTTCCGCGAGGAGAGGCGGGTACTGTTCTGTTCAAGCTTTCAGCATCCCTTCTACCCCTTCGCCGATGTCTCGGCGACCAGCGATCGCCTGGTGAAAACGCCCCTGGCTGCAGGTGTGGGCAGTCGCAGTTTTCGCCTGGCGGTGGGCGATGCCTGGCTGTCCGCCCTGGAGGCGTTCAGGCCGGAGCTGATCTTCATCTCCGCGGGCTTCGATGCGCATTGGCAGGACGAGATGGCAGGTCTTAATCTGACTGAACACGACTACGCCTGGATAACCCGTGAAATAAAGGCGATTGCCGACACGCACGCACAGGGACGGATCATCTCGGTGCTTGAGGGTGGCTATGCCTTGCAGGCGCTGGCGCGCTCCGTCCTCGCCCACCTGTCCGCGCTGCTCGACTGAGCCCTAGCTACTTCTTTCCTGCAGCCAGCTTGCTATGGCCGGCGGCACCTCTTTCTGGGAGCGTCCGCTTACGTAGATGCCGATATGCCCGCCCGGGAAGGCAATCGCGGAGTAGTCCCGGGTGCCAACATGCTGTTCAAGTGCGATGGAGGATTCCGGCGGCACCAGGTGGTCCTCGGTCGCATACACGTTCAGTACCGGCACCGTCACCTGCTTGAGGCTTACCCCGCGTCCGCCGATCTCCAGGCCCCCGCTAACCAGCCGGTTCTGCTGGTAAAAATACTTGATGAACTCACGGAACGCCTCACCGGCCTGGTCGGGGCTGTCGAAGATCCATTTTTCCATGCGCAGGAAGTTTCTGAGTTTTTTCGGATCATCCAGGATGTCGGTCATGTCTGCATACTTCTGCCCGGTGAGCCTGAACGGCTTGAGCGACAGAAAGCTCCAGTTGAGGAGTTCCCCCGGGATATTGCCCACCGTATCCACGAGCAAGTCGACGTCCAGTTCCCGGGCCCAGTCGCTGAGTACGTTCCTGGAGGTGTGAAAGTCGACGGGGGTGACCATGGTTACCAGGTTGGCTACCCGTTCGGTATGCAGGGCGGTGTAGCACAGGCTGAAAGTGCCCCCCTGGCAGATGCCGAGCAGATTGATCCGGCGCAGGCCATGCGCCTTGCAGATGTACTGCACGCAATGGTGGATGTAACGGTTGATGTAGTCATTGAGATCCAGGAAACGATCCGCGCCGTCCGGATAACCCCAGTCGATCAGGTAGACATCTTCTCCATGATCCAGCAGATTGCGGACGATGGAGCGATCTTCCTGCAGATCGGTCATATAGGGCCGGTTGACCAGCGCATAGACGATCAGGAGCGGGGTCTTCGCCGGTTTGTCGACCGTCGGTTTGTAGCGGTACAGAACCAGCTTGTCTTCCCGGTAAACGGCCTCTTTCGGCGTGACGCCAACCTCGACCTCGCCCACGTCCCGCAGGGTGAGCATGCCGCGGCTGATCTTCTGGTTGAAATCGAGCGCGTCTTTCAGTATCTGATCGGGCTGCAATGGCAGTTGCATCATGATTTACCCCTTGTTTTTTTCGGTTGGACACGGCGCTTGGCC